>JAAHGL010000002.1 GCA_010692635.1 Symploca sp. SIO2C1
GATCGAGATTTTAGTGAATAATGTTGGCGGACCTGCTCCTGGTGGTCTCATGGAACTTAGTGAAGAGCAATGGCATGAAGGGTTGGAACTTAGCCTGATGAGCGTCGTGCGACTAACTAAAGCAGTTTTACCAAGGATGAAGGAGCAACAATGGGGGCGAATTGTTGCGATCGCTTCAAACACTGCTAAAGAACCCAGAGAAGAGCTTTTGTTATCATCAACAATCCGAGCTAGCGTTGCCGCTTTTAACAAAGCAATTTCGGCTAAAGTATTAGCTGATAATATATTAATTCATACTGTTGCTCCAGGACCGATCGCCACAGAGCGAGTCTTAAAGCTAACAAAAGATGTTTCTGTTACTAAAAATATTACCTTTGAGGAGGCTCAACAATATCTTGTTGATGAACTTCCTATGGGACGGATGGGAAAGCCGGAAGAAGTAGCTGATTTGGTTACTTACTTAGTTTCTCAGCGATCGAGTTTTATGGCTGGAAACTTTATTTCTATCGATGCAGGTCAACTCAAAGGATGGTAAGTCTTATGAAAGACGTACAGTTCATTTTAAAGCAAAATAGTCAAGAGAAAAATATCTTAGAAGACGCAAAGCTGTTTCAATATAGGATTGAAGATATCAAATCTCGCATGAAGTTTTGGGAGTCAAGGCAAAATGACTACATTAACTTCTGTACAGATCGGAAGATTTGCCCTGATGCAACTGGCTTAGAAGTTTCTAGTTCAGTCAAAAATATAATGTTAAATATACTACAAGAGTTTGATTTAGATCGACCCAGCTCTAGCAGTATTGAACATTACAGCAGTTATATCACAAGGCAAAATTTTAGAATCAGGAACTTACTATTGCTTTTAGGACAGTTTTATAGCCATTTAGAATGGTCATCTTCTTCCTATAACCAAGCTATAGTTCCCAATTTTTTTGATTTAAGAAAGCAAAGTGGAAAGATTGTTAATTACGACAGATGGGAAAGCTTCATGATTGCAGATATGGAGGATGAGCTTACCAAATTATATCAATTAAACAGTAATTATAGCTTGCTTTTAACTTCATCTGGCATGGCAGCTTATGCAACAATAAATAATTTTATTATTCGTCATTTAAGCAGTGATGATGAAATAGTAATTCCCGTCCCAATATATCATGAAGCAGAAGCATTATTATCTGCAATTCCTGGAATAAAACTATTGAGATTGAACACGACTGATACAGATAAAATTATTTCAAGTATTGATCACAAAACTAAAGCTATTTACTTAACACCCATAACCAATGATGAAGCCCTTAGGTTTGTAGATATCGATTATCTTATTCAAAAGATTAGCTTCATCAATCAAGAATTTTTTATAGTTGTAGATGGAACTATGTCTGGTGGTTTGATTAGACCAGAACAATTGATACATAGCAATAATTATTCATCAATACTGTACTTTGAAAGTGGGAATAAGTATCAACAGTTTGAAGATACTGCAATGAAAGGAATTGTTATAGTACCAAGTTCATTGAGGGAAGAATTTGTATCTATTAGAAGGGAACTGGGCACAATTTTATATGACCGCGTTGCGGTTTCTCTCCCTTATTCCATATCTTTTGAAGAATTAAAATTAAAAATGAGCAGATTTGCTCATAATGCCTTGTTTATCAGCAACTCTATTAATACTAATCGAGATTTACAAGCTTTTTGCAGGATTAATTATCCTCTTGATCCATGTCATCCAGATTACAATGTCGCCCAAAAATATTTAAGAGAGCAATTGGGAGGAGTTGTAACTCTTTCCTTTTATGAAAGTTATTATTATCAAAGAAATATACTAGATAAGTTTATTGAGAATTTGATAGATCAATGTCAGTCAAAAAGCGTTCCCTTTAGTAAGGGAGATAGCTATGGATTTTCCATTCCCAGGATCCACATTGGTGGTTCGAGGAGTGATAAACCTTTTTTAAGGTTATGTGTAGGTAATCGCTCAATAGAAGAGGTAAAAGTGTTTACTTCTTGCTTAGTTGAAGCTTTACAAGAATGCCAAAAACATAAAATTTAGATGCCTTTACCCTGTTACTAACTGGAGTTTAGACTATATCAATTACCACTTAATGAATTAAATTTGGAGTAGGGGCACACCGATGTGAGCCCTTCTTCTACAATTGATATTACTTATCTGAATCGATCAGAGCTCTGATGATTTTTAGTGTAGTTTCCTTAAATCTAGGTTTAGGGTTCGTCGAGCTGATAAAATACTCTCCTGTGGGTAAATAGTGTAGGGCTAATTCTGGGTGAGTCACAATCTCCCAATCTTGGTAGAGTTCGCTCTTTCTCTCATCGTGTTCAGGACAGCACTTCTCGTAACACCAACCAGCTTTAACCAATTGTTGTTGTAGGGACATGAGTAAAATCTCCTAGATCTTAGTAAAGGTTATTTTTAACCTTAACTTCCCTACCTCTACTACTGTCTCCCTCGTAAGATCTACTATTGGGTTATTTTCTTCTGAGACTGTTGCTGATCTTTAATTTCCCAAACCTTGAGTAGAATCAGATACTCATAGAAAGCCTGCAAGGTACACCAAGTAAATCCAGCTCGTCCATCAAGACAACCTCTGAGCAAAAAGTACATATATAGAAAACGGATAAAAGGACGCCAAGGTAAGCGTAGTGAGAGATTTTTAAGAGCACGGCGTCTTTCTACTTCTGAAGCTCCCCAAAACAGTTGTTGCCAATCAATCGTGCCTGTTTCCAGCTGCTGTATAGTTTCGATGGCTTCATCAGTTGAGTAGCGGTTGTGTTTGTCAAGCCAGCGGCTAAACCCCTTACTACAGGTGTAGTGAGGATAAGTTTCCTTAAGAAAGCCAGTTGAGCCATTACATACTTCCCGTTCTGTATGTCCATAATCATCAAAGTAAACTTTTTCCTTATGGAATAGCCGTAGCTGGTAACGAGGATATTGAGTGGAGTAGCGAATCCAGTGATTCATGAACATGACGCGCTCAGCGACGTAATAGCCTACATGATTAGGATTTTGTATAGTTTCGAGACATTCATTAAATAACTGGGGAGTCATCCGTTCATCAGCTTCGAGGATGTATACCCAATTGTGTTTAGTGGCAACTTCCTTGAGCATCCAGGTGCGCTGAAGTCCGTGACTTTCAAAGGCGTGTTGCACAATTTGGACTGGGTAGCGCCTAGCAATTTCTAAAGTGCGATCGCTACTATAGGAATCTACAACAATGATGTCGTCAGAAAGTTGCGCAGACTCAATACAATCAGCAATATCTAGCTCTTCATTGTAAGTCAGTATATAGATTGAGAACATTTTTGTTATTTGTCCTTGGCTATTAGTTATTTGTCCTTGGCTATTAGTCATTTGTCCTTTGTACTAATGACTAATAACAAAGGACTAGGAGTTACGCAATGTACAAATCAGCAATAATCTGCATCACCCAATTAGGGCTTGCCTCATCGAGTCCATTGATTCGGGTTTTTAAGTAATGAGGGTCTAACGGTGCAGTGAGAAGGGTAAAATTACGCTACGCTGAAAAAGAAGATCAGAAACAAGTCAGTTTCCCTTGGCTCCTCCTGCCTCCTGCCCCCTGCCTTCTTCCTGGAGAGCTCCCCAGGAGCGCTTCGCACCCGCAATTGAATGGGAGAAACAATTCTCTTACCTATTGCCAGACTTGGAGACTCGGTGTTTATTCAGAGATTAGCCATTAGCCATTAGCCATTAGCGCATAAGCGTGTTTCTTAAGAGCCGCCCCACGGGCGGCGATTGCCACCCCCTACGAAGGGAAGAAACAAGCCAAATCCTCTTTCCTTCTGCCTTGGAGCCCTCTGCCTTCTGCCTTGTTTCTTAAAAGTAATGAGTATGGATTATCTTTTTGATGCAAGCTCTCAGTATGTCATAGCTTAACCAGTGAACAATCACCACTGAAGCACCTATAAAATTACAGGTGCTTCAGTGGTGATTTCCGTCAATAGTTGCTTGTCTGGTGTATCTTTCATTGTTGAGTTGAGAGTGGATTTACAACATTGAAGTTGCAGGATTAAGTGTCTGTAATTGCTCAATTTATCCTGTCAATTTTCTCCAACAATCCAGTTTTCTAAAGAGAGTGGCTGGATCCGAATCTGCCCTCAACATCTTTAACATTTCTTTACAAGGTGAGTAACCTATCCATTCTAAATTCTAAATTCTAAATTCCTGATGACCCTGCTAGTGGTTCAAATACAATAGTTCTAATTGACCACTATACTCCTCAATTGCTGATAGCTGACGGCGATACAACCCCCGAAAAGTATTGGCAAATAGCAGTGTAAAAATTGCCACAGAGAGTCCTGCGACTGTTGTAATTAAAGCATCACTAAGTCCTGCGGTTACGGTAATGGTATCACTACCCCCAATATCGCCAATCATTTTTGGGTGCTTTCTATCGGCGAATCCGTTCTCGCCCTCGAGCGCCTAAAGCAAGGGTGAGGTGAAATTTACAGTGGCTCTCAAGAAACATGAGGCAGGAGGCTCCGAGGCAGGAGGCTCCGAGGCTCCGGAGGAGGTAGGAGGTAGAAGGAAAGAGGATTTGACAAAAGTTTCTTCACTCATTACTCATTACTCATTACTCATTACTCAAAAAAGCTCTCCCACACCTTTTTTCACCTCACCCCTAAAGCAATTACCGCCACCGCTCATAAAATTGCTCGTCTTTTTTACACTTTATGGAAACAGATTTTTTGCATTGTGCAAGGGTTTTGAACCCATCGGGTGATCTTAATAGTTAATTACTTAAGTTCCGCAATCCCATCCAACCAACAGCAATGTAGCCAATTGCTAATAGTAGGCTGTTGATGATCGTTTTGATACCGGGTTTCCAAACCTGATTTTTTACTTGATTCTCTGCATCTAGTTTTTGACTACGAATTTTGTTAAGATTTTCCTCCTTGAATTGCTCAGGAGCAGCGTCAGGGTTTTGTTTGCTTGCTTCCAATAGGTTCTTTACTATCTGAACTTGAGCCTGAGCTTGAGGTAGCTGATTTGCTGGAATTTGCTCATTCTCAATCGCTTCTTCAAGCTGCTTTAGCTCTTGTTCTGCCTGAGTCCGCTTTTCGGGATCTTTGAGTTGTTCAATAACATTATCAATTTGCTGAGATTGAGTTTCAAGCTGGCTCTCCAGTTGAGTAGCTTGTGCCTCAATCTTCTCAAAACTCTGAGAACTACGCCACAATGTATTGCTAGTGTGCAGCAGTACCAACAGCAAAAAGATTAGACCTAATAGGCTCGATAGCCCAAATACCCAAAATCTTAATTGTCCTAAAGGTGACTTTTTTTCTCTCGATGAACCACCGATACTGTTAGCTATCCAATAGCCTACGACCAAAAGAGCAATACCTACTAAGGGGACAATACCTTGATTGACTACTTGAGTAGTAGTAACCCACTGCCATTCCCTGACTGGATCACCAGCTTCTAATTTAGGAGGAATGGCCATGCTGATGTAATCCAACAGAGAAGACACAATCATGATCACCCCGACAAACTTCAGAGATAGAGCAGTGAACGGGGTATATACAGAGTTACTTTTCATAAATTATGATGATTCAATTCTTACTCTACTAGGGTACATACCTTGAAGGTCTTGTTTAACTCTTTGGCGGGAATTCCCACGCTATAGGCTTGTCCTTAGCGTGGGATGAGAGCTAAAAAGGTGACGGGATTCAATGCCCCTGAGCGGAAGTATCAGTCGGGTCTATCGTGACTCTGAACATAGCATTTGATTTGATTAACGGTAACACCACCACAACTGGCAATCCAATAGCCGCTAGTCCAAAAAACGGTTTTCCAGTAATACTTATTCACTTCATCTGGAAATTCTTTTTTGAGATAACGACTCGATACGGTCTTTAGGTTCTTGATGAGTTTACTTAGTCGCGTCTGAGGATTGTATTGGATCAATAGGTGAACGTGCTCCGCTTCACCGGTCACGCTTGACTATCCTCATTAAAGCTTTAAAATTGGTCGTTGTTGGTGAAAGCAGTGTGAGGGCGCGACTCCTTCCATTTAACCTCTGGTTGTTAGGAAGTCTTCGTCGCGTATAATTTTGATGAACAAAATTGTTGAAGTTTTACCAGATAAGGCAGCCCTGATAGCGCGATCGCAAGAAGTCGTTCTTAACCAAATCCAAGGGGCAATCCAAGAGCGGGGTAGATGTACTATTGCCCTTGCTGGTGGCAGTACGCCTAAGCCTTTGTATGAAGCTATAGCTACTCAAGACCTTCCTTGGGATAAAATTCATGTTTTTTGGGGAGATGAACGCTACGTAAGTCCTGAACACCCTGATAGCAATCAAGGAATGGCTCGTAGGGCTTGGTTAGACCAAGTTACGTTCCCTGCTGTCAACATTCATCCCATGCCCACTGATGGAACAACACCAGCAGCAGATGCTCAAAAGCATGAAGCACAGCTGCATGAGTTCTTCGGAACCAAGGCAGGAGACTTTCCCTCTTTAGATATAATTTTATTAGGTATTGGTGATGATGCCCATACCGCCTCTCTCTTTCCTCAGACAGAGGCTTTGCAAGTGCAAGACCAATTAGTTACCGTAGGCAACAAAGATGGTCAACCCCGTATCACATTTACTGCTCCCCTAATCAACCATGCCCGGTGTGTTATTTTTCTAGTAGCTGGCGCTAACAAGCAACCAGCTTTAGCTCAGATATTTGCTTCTGCAGCTGATTCCCTGACTTACCCAGCTCGATTAATCCAACCCCAAGGAGAACTTTGGTGGCTCTTGGATAAATCAGCTGGTCAACAACTAAAAAGTTAATATATTTCTCTATTAACAAGATATTAAAATCTGACCAGTAGCTGTGCTTTGATAGGGAGTATAACTACTGGCAGCAAGGAGGTTTTATGATTGTTTGCCCTAATTGCAATCACCAAAATCCGGACGGGGCTACCCAATGTGAAGCCTGCTATACCCCTTTACCCGAAACCACCAGTTGTCCTAACTGTGGTGCAGCTGTTCAAGCAGATGCTGCTTTCTGCGGTCAGTGTGGCTTTAATTTAAAGGCAAATGTTTCCATGGCACAAGGTCAGACATCCTCTGCCAATTCTCTTCCTGATATGCCAGACTTAATAGCACCTGACCCGCTTATTGATCCTGAATTTATGCCTATAACCTCTCAAATGCCTGACTCGGAAGAAAACCCTCCTAGTACAGGTAATCCTAACTCTCCATCTGGACTTCCCCCCACGATTGTTAGTCAACCCTCTCCCTCAGAGGCAGAAAGTGGGGCGAGTAATCCTGATTTGACAACGACTCCCCCATCTCCCCCTACTATTGCTAGTACGCCAGCGACACCGGCGGCAGAAACCAGTAGTCCCCCGCCATCGCCGTTACCTGTAGCCCCTAGTGGGAATGCTGCTACTCAGTTGCAGGTTCAAGCAGCAACATTATTGCACCTCCAAAGCAATACCACCATTGAGTTACCACAAAATCTTGCAGTGATTCATATAGGTAAACCCAATGACAAAATTCCCCCTGACATTGACGTTTCTGGTTTTCCTGGCTCAGACATAGTATCCCGGATTCATGCCGATATCCGAGTCGAAGCAGATGCATTTTACATTGAAGATATCGGTAGTTCCAATGGCACGTACATCAACCACACTCCTCTAACTCAAGGGAATCGGCATAGATTACGAGCAGGCGATCGCATTAGCTTGGGTAAAGGTGATCAAGTAACATTCTTGTTCCAAAACTCTTGAGCTTTCACTCTCTGAAGAAATGAGGTCAAATTCTCTTTTCTCCTACTCCCTGTTCCCTGCCTCGGTGTTTCTTCAGAGCAGCCCCACGGGCGGCGATTACCACCCGCTACGAAGGTCAGAAACAAGGTTTTTTCCTCTTCCCTTCTGCCTTCTGCCCTCTGCCTTGTTTCTTGAAAGATTAGCTATTAGCCATTAGCCATTAGCTTTGAGCGTGTTTCTTCATAGTCTGCTATCATAGCACTCCCACAGACCTCTAATTTATACTTGTCAGAGTGAGAGTTAACAGATATCTAGCAGCGCTCCCTAAGATATTGCATAATTCAATCATGAAGACTGCATCCTGTGAACTAGGGTTAGTTATGGCTAGCCTATTCAATAGTGTTGGTCTATTAAAAGTGATAATTCTCAAACATTTTTTGGGTACATTGTCAAGAGTCAAGAGACCGTAAGTCCAAACTTTTTGAAATATGTAACACCGGTGATTACTCTGATTCTGCTGAATCCTATTCATTCTTTGCCCTCTCAAAGGTGGACCTTTGAACCCGAATCGGTGATTCGGATTGGGCGCTCAACAGATAATGATGTTGTGCTCTATAGTGCTGTGGTGTCTCGCCACCATGTAGAGCTCAGACGTAATGATGGTTCGGAGTGGGAAATTATCAGTTTGGGAGCTAACGGCACCTACGTTAAGGGGAAGCTGATTACCAAAATGCCCGTTGAAGATGGCATAATCATTCGTTTAGCGAGCTCTGGACCAAAAATTCAAATTCGTGTAGGTGAAGAAATTACTAAAGCACAGCAAAAGGCAGGGTTAGGGCGTTCTTACTTAGATCAGTCAAGACACACATTTATTAGTATCAAAGACCCGAGCCCGGAAAATAAACACTGACTTAACTGTACCTGGAGACAAAATATTATTCTTGCTAATCTCAACTTATTGTTAAATTTGCCAATGAATTGGCGTTGTAGAAATTCTGTAAGTTTATTATCCTCGACAGGGTAAACAAAAAACCCATGAATTCTCAAGATAATCAAGACCAAGACTTTCAGCGTCGGGAACAAGAGTTGAAGGCGCGAGAGGAGGCACTGCGGCTCCGGGAACTGGAGTCGGAAATTAATCAACCTCGTTTGTACGAAACAACCAAGCATCCACCACCTGAGGTTCCAAAGAAACGCTGGAAGGGTAAACTCATCAGAACCGGACAGTTTTTAGGGATAGTCGTAGCAGTCATAGTCGGTGTTAAGGTAGCAACACAGGTTGCTTATGTGATTATGATTGGAGCAATTGCTTGGATTGTCTTCAAAATTGCTGTTGATAAAGACCGTTCCTGAGAGATGAATTGTTGAAATTGGTAATTAACCGTTTTCAATAACTTCGACGATTTTATTATGCTCCCTCATCTCCTCTTTTCTCTGGTTGACCAGTTCTACTGCTAGCTTAATCGCTGCTTTCATACTAGTCGCATTAGCAATACCTTGACCTGCAATGTCAAATGCTGTGCCGTGGTCCGGTGAAGTGCGAACCAAGGGTAAACCAATGGTAGTGTTGACAGCTCGGTCAAATGCGACTAATTTTACTGGGATTAAACCTTGGTCATGATAGAGCGCTAGGTAGGCATCATAAGGAGCAGATTGGTTGGGGTTATACCAGGCTTGACCTAAACTTACCCAAAGTGTATCTGGAGGTACAGGACCATCTAACTGAAACTGGGGACGTTTTTGACGCTCCTTCTGCAACCAGGGAATTAGCAAATCTTGCTCTTCATTACCTAGCTGACCTTGTTCACCACTATGAGGGTTTAACCCAGAAATAGCAATCCGGGGTGTCTTTAGTCCAAAATCATCTCGTAAGCAATCTACCAGTAACTCAAGTTTGCTGGTCATTAATTGAGTTGTAAGGCTGTCTGGCACTTGACGCAAAGGAATATGGGTGGTAGCAAGGAGAGTACGTAGTTGGTAATTACTGTGGGGTGATCGCGCTACAAATAACATCCCATATCTCTTGACCCCTGAATATTTTGCTAGTACTTCTGTTTGACCAGGATAATCGTATCCTGCAGCTTTCCATAAAGACTTAGCAATTGGTGCTGTGACTATACCATCAAACTGCCCTGCAAGGGTTTGAGTAATTGCCTTTTCCAGATAGGCAAAACTTGCTGCTCCACTAGCTGCATTACCAACACCAAAAGTAATTTGCTCTTCGACTGAGGCTTCTAACTCAACATCAAGCATTGATAAGTCCTCTGGCACTGCTAATAAAGTCTTTTCCCCACTAGCCTGCTGTTGTAACTGGATATAGGTAGCTTGCAACAGCGAGCGGTTGCCAACTACTACAAGTTCACAATTAGCAGTCATCTCTGAGTCTGCTAGCGCTTTGAGTACTACTTCCGGGCCAATTCCTGCTGGATCTCCCAAGGTTAACGCTAATCGAGGACGGCTTTGCTGGTAACTTGGTTGTTGTGTAAAGAAAGTTTTTCCTGTTTTCATTAATATTTTCCCGTCTAGAAAGCCCATTCTTTCCAATGTCCGGACGATATAGCAGGGGCTGAGGTTACTCAGTCTAGCCAAGTGTCTTTGAAGCAGGAAATCTTTGGGGTAACTCAAGAAATCTCTACCCATACCGCTTAGGTTGGCTGGAGAGGATGTCAATGTATTATTTAAAAGGCTAACCCACTTAGGAGATGAAAAAGCATGAATCCTGAAATGTTCAATGCAGCTGCTTTGTCCTTTACCCTAGTTCTGGTAGGCTTGGGCTTGGGCTTTTTATTACTCAAAATTCAAGGAGGAGAGGAGGCGTAGTATTGGAGATGGGGAGGACAAGGGAGACAAGCAGATCAAGTTGCGATTCCCCATTCCCCATTCCCTATTCCCAAACAACAAACGACAAACAACAATTTCTGATAGAATCTTATAGAAACGTTAAGATTCTTTACTAAAAATTTACTAATGAATTTGTTGGTCGTCGGTGCAACAGGCACTTTGGGAAGACAGGTGGTTCGTCGTGCGCTAGACGAAGACCATCAGGTACGTTGTTTGGTACGCAGTCCGAGAAAAGCTAGCTTTTTAAAAGAATGGGGAGCCGAAATCTTCCAAGGTGATCTGACTAAGCCCGAGACTCTATCCCCTGCTCTTGAAGGGATAACCGCTGTCATCGATGCAGCTACATCGAGACCAACAGATTCTCTCCGTATTCAACAGGTGGACTGGGATGGTAAAGTATCTCTAATTCAGGCTGCTGTTGCTGCTGGTGTTGAGCGGTTTGTCTTTTTCTCAATTCTGAATGCTGAGAAGTTTCCCAATGTCCCACTGATGGAAATCAAGCATTGCACAGAACTTTTCTTGGCAGAATCGGGATTAAAATACACCATTTTGAGACCTTGCGGTTTTATGCAAGGGCTAATCAGTCAGTATGCAATCCCTATTTTGGAGGGACAGGCAGTATGGATGACTGGCGAGACTTCTCCCATTGCCTATCTGGATACTCAGGACATTGCCAAGTTTGCGGTTCGTGCCCTTGAAGTTCCAGAAACTGAAGATAAGACCTTTCCTGTCGTCGGAACTCGTGCCTGGGGGGCTCAAGAAATAATCAACCTGTGTGAGCGTTTGTCTGGGAAAGATGCCAAAATTTCCCGTGTACCAATTGGATTCCTGAGGGGGATGCTCGGCTTCCTGCGCTTTTTTCAATGGGGCTGGAATGTCTCTGATCGATTGGCATTCGCTGAGGTGTTGGCAAATGGCAAACCCTTGAATGCACCAATGGACGAAGTATACGATGTTTTTGGTCTTAACTCCCAGGAAACTACAACCCTAGAAGCTTATCTGCAAGAATACTTTAGCCGGATTATGAAGAAACTTAAGGAAATCGATTACGAGAAAAACAAAGCTAAGAAGAAGAAAAAGACTCCTTTTAAATCTAAAACCTAGGAGAGGTTTTTGGGCAAAGCGAGGGAGAGTGTAAGATATATGACGATAAGATTAGTTGATTACAAGAAAATATAGCGATTATCAAACTCATGAGGTAAACATTTTTCGCTTTACCTAAATAAACCGACGGTGTACCTCACTATTTAAGACCAAAATTGTCCTAATTGTAATTATTTGATCACGACGCGAACTGGTGAATATACCCAAAGCAGGCATCATCTACAACGAGATTAAACCCATAGCTTGTCGCGTCGCTGATGAGTTGCAAGACAAACTGAGTGCGATGGGCTGGGATGTTCGTATGGCTACTGGCATCGGTGGGATTCTAGGCTATTCCCGTCCTGAATCTCCAGTATGTCATACGCCCCTGGAAAAACTAGCTCCTCCCGGTTTTGATGAGCAGATGAGTTTTGCAATTGTGCTGGGGGGAGATGGTACAGTACTATCCGCTTTTCGTCAGGTTGGTCCTTCTGGTATCCCTTTGCTTACGGTGAATACCGGTCATATGGGTTTCCTCACAGAGATTTATTTGAACCAGCTATCCTCCACCTTGGAAAAGGTAGTTAAAGGAGAGTATGAAGTTGAAGAAAGAGCAATGCTGCTGGTACAGGTGGTGCGGGATGAGCAAATTTGGTGGGAAGCGCTTTGTTTGAATGAAATGGTACTCCATCGAGAACCATTAACTTGTATGTGCCATTTTGAGATTCAAATTGGGCGTCACGCGCCAGTGGATATTGCTGCTGATGGGGTAATTATCTCCACTCCCACTGGCTCAACAGCTTATTCTCTGAGTGCTGGGGGAACAGTAGTAACTCCGGGAGTACCGGTGCTACAATTGATGCCTATCTGCCCTCATTCTTTGGCATCTAGAGCTTTGATTTTTCATGAGAGTGAGCTAGTAAAGATTTTTCCTGCTACTCCCAATCAGTTAGTGATGGTATTGGATGGTAATGCTGGGTGCTATGTGTTACCAGAAGATCAAATAAGAATTGAGCGATCACGTTACTCTGCTAAATTTATCCGGTTGCAACAGCCGGAATTCTTCCGCATTTTACGGGAAAAGTTGGGTTGGGGTTTGCCTCACATTGCCAAACCAACTTCTGTAGAATTACCTTAGGGCGTGTCATCAATTTTTCTTAGTCTAGTCTAGTTTTATCTCCTTTGGCACATTATCATGTCAATACCAGGGAAAGCTGGTAGCTTCTTTTACTTTATTCGTGGAAATATTTTGCTATCCTCAATAAGGTGGTTATCCTAATCTAAATAATGCTGAAAGCAGTGTTGTTTGACATCGATGGTACATTAGCAAACACAGACCTAATTCACTTTCAAATTTGGCAACAACTGCTCCAGGAGTACGATCTTCAAATCGATCACCCATTTTACCAAAAACACCTCAGTGGTCGCACTAATGCTGCTATTGTTGAAGATTTACTGCCGCAACTATCTCCAGTAGAAGGCGATCATTTAGGTATTGCGAAAGAAGAACAATTTAGGAAACTCGCTCAGGATAAATTGCAGCCAATGCCGGGATTGCTGCGGTTAATTGATTGGATTAAGCTAGAAAATTTACAATTGGCTGCGGTGAGTAATGCCCCTCGTTTAAATGCAGAGTTTATTCTACAAACTATAAAATTAGATCAAACCTTTGAAATGGTTATCTTAGCGGATGATTTACCTGTTGGTAAACCAGAGCCCCTCCCCTACCAAGAAGCTCTACGTCGTTTTGATCTGGCGGCGGACATGGCAGTAGTTTTTGAAGATTCTCCCTCGGGAATTCGCTCAGCAGTTGCTGCTGGGATTACGACGATTGGTGTGGCTTCGACTCATGAACATTCTACTCTTTATGATTTGGGAGCAACTTTGGTGATTGATGATTTTACGGATGAAAGGCTATTACAAATGGGATTGCTTAGTAGCTGGAAACAATAACAATAGGTAGGTTGGGTTTCACTTAGTTCCACCCAACCTACAACTGATGCTGTGTTTCATTGCCTCAATCCAACCGACAAGGGCTACTGGGCGTATGCAATACGCCCCTACTTCACTGAACAATTTCGGCTCATTACTCATCATCGGGGGTTCTTTTGTTCATAATTGGTGCATTTGCAATCATTTTTGATGAATATGGCAGTGTTCTCTTGTGCCACCGCAGAGATTTTGATGCTTGGAATTTACCAGGTGGTACTGTTGAAAATGGTGAACTGCCGACAGAAGCAGTGATTCGTGAAGTAAAGGAAGAAACTGGTTTGGAGGTAGATATTGAGCGGCTAGTGGGAGTTTATGGTAAAACGGACAAAGACGAATTGGTTTTTAGCTTTATTTGCCGTCCTATTGGGGGACATCTCTCTGCCACAGATGAGTCTAGTGAGTGCAAGTATTTCCCAATAGAAGACATGCCAGTTAATACTATTCCAATCCATATTGATAGAATTCACGACGCATTAAAGTTGAGCAATTACCCTATTTTTAGCCGCCATTAACGCTCTTTTATCACTCTGGAAAAAGTAAAATCGAAGTCAAATCCCCAACTTTATCAGGACATAATATTTAGTAGTTATAGCCATTTATGTAGTTTTATTTTTAGTACAAAAAAAGTATAAAGTACGAACACAATACATATTCTTAACAAAAGTTAACAAAACTGGTATATTGTTCAGAGAGGTGATTTGGTGACCTTCTTCTGTTGGAAATGTATGCCTCTTACTGATTTAGTATATTGTCTTAGTAAAACGGTATGGATACAAAACAAAAACTTTACTTGGTTTTATGTTCGTGATAAATGAACATAACATCGTTTCTGTGTCTCAAAAGGATGCATTTTACCTCCAAAACTCTATGTCAATTGTGTAGAGTGAAGTGTCTCAAAGGAGGTTTATATGGATACTGATTTCTAAAAGTTTAATTACTATTTAGAGTGAAGCATAAACTTATACTTCACTCTATCAAAAAATGGGTTAGTTGTGTATTTGTTTACAAACAACCAAGCGGTGGGTAGCTATCCCTATCATCCCTTAAGGAATGGTCTTCCCGCCGCTTTTGGTGAGTATTTTAATTATTTCCACTTTTCATATAGATAAATCAGCGATTTATAAACTTTTTTATGATGATGATTGCCTCTTCTTCCGTTAATAAATGAATGAAAGTTGTCGCAGTAATCTATTACAATCACCTCAAAAGCCTCTTTCAATATCTCTTCATCACCAATATCTTCCTTGATACAAATTGCCATTTCTGTTAAAAAAATTCAAAAGAGTAATTACTTGAAGTTTCTCTTCAAGATGGCTATTTAAGTAATCCATAAGGAATATGTCTTGCTTATCAGGATGCTGCTCTTTTACTTCTTTACAAATTTTTCCGGCAGTTATCCTGAAATTGAGATATTCTTGACTATTCCAACGACGTATGAATGAAAAAGTTATTTCTGTAGCTTTATAGTCTTTGTTTTGACCAATATCTTTGTATGTGTAGAAAGCAGCTAGAATACCAGCACTTGTAGCAAGTATGGTAACAAATAATTTCAATGTATCTTCTGGATCTTTTGCGACGAAGGCATATACTGTCGTAGCAACTACTGACAAGGATAAGGAAACAAAAACTATATCGAAAGGGATTCTTAAGCTCAGTTCAGCAAATTTGTTTAAGTTCTTGCGAGGTTTCATTTTTGCTTGCCAAAAATATTGATTTACGCACCAACAAAAGCTGGCAAAAGCTACTCAGCTACCATATAGCTTGACAACATATATTTCTTGAGCAAGTAGCTATTTCAGTCTTAACTAATTGTCATTCTTTTAGGGACTTACAAATAAAAAAATATCCCATTGCTGGGGTATCTGGGGGAGTAAAACAAGCTAGTCTTGTCCAAAAATTAACATAATTTATTTTTGGGAGTTCCCTTATACACAATCACTTATACAGACTTAGTTTTGACTAACAGGAAAAATTTTGTTCAAATTCAGACCAGCGATTTGTCAATTTAATGTAGATGCGTTTACCCTGCGCTGGATTGAAAAGCATATTTTGTATCACCAACCTAACACCTTCTAGTTTAATATTCAACAATCAACTCAGTTCGTAAAACAATTGTAGAGACGCGCCATGGCGCGTCTCTACAGGGTTGTCGCTGTTTGGTAAAAATGGACGTAGAATAGGCGGATTTGGTATCAATTCCCAATTCCCAATTCCCAATTCCCAATTCCCAATTCTCAATTCCCAATTCTCAATTCAACAGTAACAGTACTTACTGAAGAGCTCGGTACTCGCCAACGAGAGAGCGATCGCTTAATAAGATCGATTACTACTATATCTTTGATGGTAGATTCTTGATCATCTAGCACTATTCGCCGGATACGACCATTGCGTACCTCTAACTCGAAGATTACTTTGCCGTTGAAACCTGCTGGCAGATCCAGGTTTTGCAGATTTTGAGTTAAAGATGCGATCGCCTTATCTAATTCTGTCGGATCTAATCCATCAATGGCTACCACCTTAATTGGAGATTTGCTTTCACTCAGAGGTTCTGGTAATGGTGGTTGTTCCGAATACACTGGCGGAGGAAGTGGAGTTGTATTTCCTACTGAAGAATCCCCTCTACTTCCTATTCCTGGTCCTCTATCTCCTAACCCTCTTCTACCTCCTCCTCTACTTCCTGCTCCTACTCTAGTACTAGGTGCTGCAATCCTCTGGCGAGGACTATTGCCACCACCCCCACTGCTGAATATATCTTCACTTTCTTCAGGACCAAAAATCCCTTCATAGCTGACTCCTTCTGGTAACTCAACTGGAACTTGCACCCGCCTGGTAGTACCATCCGGCTCAACTCGCACTTCTTCGCTGACAGCAACAAAAGCAGTATATTGAGATAACAACCGATATGATAGGGCTGTTTTCGTGACTGCTTCTACTCCAGACTTAGTCTCACCACTGAACATCTGATTCATTAAGTCTTTAATTTTTGCTCTACCCCATAGTTGAGCAATAGCTCGATTATTACTACCCCGGTTGAAGTTGACTCGAAGGGTTTCCTCGTAAGTACTACCCCCGGCAGCAGTTCCCCTGATTCGCAGAGTACCATTGCTGCGCTCTGATTGCCGTCCAAATAAGACTAGAGGTTGATTGGCAAATAAATCAGCAAGAGCAGCGGGGTAGATTTCTGGAGCTTTTCCTTCCCCTTCCCAGGTAACCTGAATATTTGTAAGGACAGGATTGTTGATTTGACGGAAGAATTTTTCTGCTACTTCTTGTGTTGGCTCGTCGTGACGGACAATTTGTGCTGCACCTCTTCCTACTTCAGCTAAACGATTGAGTAGAAAGCGGTTAACGGAGCTGCCTACCCCAAAGCTGTAGAGGCGATTACCTGGTTGCAGCTGCTGTTGTACCTCAGCAATTACCTGATTTTCGTTGCCAATGTAGCCATCGGTGAGTAAAACAACACTCCGTAGTCTGTCTTCCGAAGCGGGAGGGAAGTTCATTACTGCCTCAATGCCGTTCATTAACTGTGTACCCCCATTTGCCTGGAGAGCCTCAATATATCTCAATGCCTGGTTACGATTGCGGGGTGTATTTGCCAAGGGTTTTGGTGAGAGTTGGGTTGCAGTATTGGCAAAATCAATAATGGTAAAAGTATCTTCTGGATTCAAGCCATTGATAAAGCGGTACATCAATTCTTTGGATTGACGCAGGGGTTCACCCTTCTGGGAACCAGAGGTATCCATCAGGAATACCACATCTTTGGGTACAATTTCCTCAGGTTCATACTCTAAAGCTGGGATAAGATAAACAGCAAAATGACCACCTTGTTCATCTGCTTGAGTTAGTACTGTTGTCTGGGTTTCTTTGCCTGCTACCTGATAGCGCAAAATCAAGTCTTTGTTGGGAATGGTGTCTTCCTTCCCCAGTTGTACTCGGAAAGTCCTGCCTCGGCGTTGGGTACGAATCTGATGGGAAGGAGAGCGGAGGTTCTGCACGGTTACTCCTGCATCAATTTCTACGGTTACCTCAATATCATGTCCCGAGCGGGCTCCAGGTTTAAGAACGGGGGGCGTAATTCGGGAAGCATCCGGCACTTGATCAGTATCACCACTACTATCAATCTGTGTACCAGGAATATACCTTGGTCCAACTACCATCGGGAAGACAAACTCATAGTCACCGCTCTCAAATTTGAGGCTGTCACTGTAGCGAATAGTGACATCTATTTGCTCCCCTGGTTTAATATTAGCCAGAGATTGGGTAAAAATATTAGCTCGCTCTTGCTCTAGAAGTCCCGCAGTTCTTCCTTGGCGACGTGCTTGCTCATAGATTTGTTGTGCTTCTTCGCGTTTTTTAATTTCCCCTTTAATTATGCGATCGCCTATAGTAATTTCCATGTCACTTACTGCGGCTTCATCTGTCAGAGGAAAGACATAGACTGCTTCTAAGGGTTCTTCAAAAGGATTAGTAAAAGTCTGGGTAACCTCAACTTGGGAGACATTCCCGGCAATTTTGGCATCTACTTTGGTATGTTTTAGGGGAAATACCTGTTGTTGTCCGTCTTCAGATTGGACATACAAACCCCCAACAGGAGAGTTAGCTGCATGATTGGGATGATTGCGCTGGGAATTTTGGGCAGTTATCTGAGTTGGTGCTTTAGGTAGTGCTTGAGCTTGGGTTAAATCAGCAACTGTTCCTAGGATACTCGTTAGGAGTAGGGTTGTTGGGAATACATAGATCAGTTTCATCGCTTTTTCGATTAAAAGCATCAGCTGTTTCTAAAATGACATCTAGGAAACAGCTAATGCTTTACCGTTACACTTTTTGCAACAACCTACTGGCACGCATTGGTGTCAACTTCAGCTCAAATGCTCAGATTTGAACAGGTTTTGCCCTCACCCCCGGGTGAACGAAAAAAAGGGTGGGGAGATTGGGAGGTGGGGAGATGGGGAGATAGAGAAACAAAGGAGAACTAATGATTTGAGAGGATCGTTCGCTAGTTGTAAAATATTTTTATTTGTGTCATACATATGTAATATTCAATGAATAAGTTTAGCATGATTTTCATTAATTACGTAATACAAATAATTCCCTTCAAATCAATATACCTGCTATTTTTGTAAGACAAGTAAATAGTTTTAGTAATACATTGATTTTCGTCATACAACTAAGATTGTATAGTACATGACTCTTGCCGAATCGCACTAAGTTAAGAGAAAATAAGATAGGGTCATCTACCAATATCATCGTAATTACGAATAATACTGCGATGATGCGATATTTTGATTCGACCCTAAGAATAGATTCACAAGCTTGACCTCAGGGTGTAGTCTGCTTAACATTCCCTGCCATTGCATTGAGGTTTTGATTTCTCTAAATTGGTTGAACCAGGAGATAGGGACTTCCAAATAAAAAAATATTCCATTTAATGCCCAGGCAAGGGAGCTTCGGATCAGGGAGCAGGGGTAGTCAAGATCAAGGTAATTACCCTTATTTTCAAGATTTTGCATATATAACTCGGTGCAGATTTTTGAGCCTCAAATAGCTTAAGGCTTAGTTTGTTCTGCCCAATCTACTGCCATAATTGTTCTTCTATTGTTTGCTAATTGCACTAAATGCCATGGGTACTGCCCTAGTTGTTGAAGATTCTTTGACGGATATACAAGTTTTTTCCAGTTGCCTCCGCCAAGGAGGTATTGATGTCTTAATTGCTCAGACTGGAGAAGAAGCCCTAGCAAAAATTACTACTCATCAACCGGACATCATAGTTCTAGATGTTATCTTACCAGGTTGTAGTGGTTTTGAGGTTTGTCGTGAACTAAAAGCCCAAACTGAAACCAGAGATATTCCTATCGTCATCTGTTCAACTAAAGGAGGTGATATGGATAAATTTTGGGGAATGAAGCAGGGAGCAGATGCTTACTTAGCTAAACCGATTGATCAAGAAGAACTGGTGCGTACTGTTAAACAGTTAATCAAGCTCTAATTAGTCATTGGTTATTGGTCATTGGTCATTTGTTAAACGTTAGGAATGAAAATATCCAGTTCTAATTCCCCAATACTCAGTTCCTCATCCCTAAATAGCACAGAATTTTTGCAGTTTTATCTTGAGCCGAATACAACAACACTGTTACCCCTCCAACAATTAACCGAGGTACTAACCATTCCCATCGGTGAGATTGTACCTATTCCCCACATGAGTCCCTGGGTAATGGGTGTCTACAACTGGCGGGGAGATATTCTCTGGATAGTAGATTTAGGACACCTAGTAGGACTGGCTCCTTGGTATCAACAAACAAACAATGTTTCAGTCCATAAAGCAATAGTACTAAAAGCTAGTGGTAACAAAGCAACTTCTACCAATATCAAGACTCAGATGTTAGGACTAGTTGTCAATCGGGTAGAAGATATTGAATTGTGTAATCCAGATTTGATTCAATCTCCGCCATCATCCAGTGTTACCCCAGAACTAGTGCCATTTTTGCGCGGCTACTGGTTGAAACCAGACGGTGAAATGCTAGTAGTTCTTGATGGTGAAGCAATTATGGCTGCAATGCCTAAACCATCAAATTATGAACAGTAAGTAGTACTCAATTATCAATTATCAATTATAAATTCTCAATTAACTGATAACTGACATGACTCAGATACCTTCCCAATCTACTAGCCCAAATTTTACCAACACCGACACTTTAACATCTGAAAACATTGAAGTTGAGGATCAAACAGCTGTCAACGATGCTTTCTCTCCTTCCTCTGTTTGGGAGCAGTCCTCCCCAGAATCAACAGCAACCGAAATCCTTGATCCAGAAGAAATAGAACCAGAAGTACAGTTCCTGGAAAGTTCTGTTCCAGAAGAACGAGTCACTTGGTGGCAACGTATCAGTGTTAGAGTCAAAGCCACCAGTTTAGCCATTGTCATCGGTATGACCCCAGTCGTAGCTATTGGTTCAATTGCCTATTACTTTGCTAACAAATCTATCACACAGGAAATTAAGGAAGAAAAGCAACAACGTGCTGCTCAACTTGCCAATAGAATCAATCTGTTCATGAGCGACCGATTCTCAGATATTCAGGTTCTCGGTCAATTGCCAATCTTCACTAATCCTCAGGTGTCTGAGGCTACCTCTGTTGAGGAAAAGGTCGCTTTGCTAGACCGCTATGTCAAACTTTATGGAATCTATAATAGCGTCGCTCTATTCGATCTCAATGGTGACACTATTGTACAAGCCAAGGGCAAGCCAGTACCCAACCACAAAACTCGGGACTACTATCAGCGCATCATGAAAACAGGTCAGCCGACGATTAATCCACCGTCAATCTCCAGAACTACCGGCACATTGAGCATGCACATTGCTTCACCGATTAAAGATCTGGCTACAGGCAAAATCACCGGCGTGATCCGCTTCCAGCTGCCTTTACCAAGCTTAGACAAACTAGCTCAAGATTATGGCACTCAAGGAGACAGCTACTATCTGATTGATAATACGGGCAAGTATGTTCTGGCTTCTGGCTCTCAGGAGAGAGTCAATCAACCAGCTGAAGAACATTTTGCTAAGTATACTCAGCTCAAAGCCGCAAACAAGCTCGATTCTGTACTAGATATTGACACCGATGATGGCTCTTCCCAATTGTTAACCTACGTACCTCTGGAAAATTTAGCTGACTTGCAGGAACTAGACTTTGGGATATTAATTGCCAGTGACTTGGAAACAGCTTTTGCACCCCAAAGACAATTACTGTTAACCATTGTCTTGGGAACAGTGATGACAGGGTTGTTGGTTACTGGTATTGCAACTAGCATTGCTAACCGAGCTACCCGCCCTCTCCTGGCTGCTACGGATGCGGTGGAAAAAATTGGTCAAGGAGAACTTGATACCCGTGTGGAAGTCAAAGGGGAAGACGAATTTGCCGTGCTAGGAGCGAACATCAACCAAATGGCTAAGCAGCTAAAGAATCTTTTACGGCAACAAACATTAGTTTCTGAGCAGGAACGAGAACTAGAGATTAGCGAAACACTAGCTCAGGAGCAGCGCCAACTTAAAGAGGCTATGCAACAACGAGCTTTGGAACTACTGATGGAAGTAGAACCGATTAGTAAAGGGGATCTGACGATCCGAGCCAAGGTGACAGCGGATGAAATCGGTACGATTGCAGACTCCTACAATGCCACGGTAGCCAGCTTACGGAAAATTGTTACCCAGGTGCAAACTGCAGCTACCCAGGTAGCTGAAACCACTACTAGTAATGAAACTTCTGTGCAAGAACTATCTAAAGAAGCCTTAAACCAAGTGGAGGAAATTGCACAGGCTCTCAACCAAGTGCAAGAAATGGCTCAATCGGTGGAGCTTGTTGCTACCAGTGCTCAGCAAGCAGAAGCCGCTGTACGCCAAGCTGCTGAGACAGTAGAAGAAGGGGATGCAGCGATGAACCGGACAGTGGATGGTATCGTACAGATTCAGGATACGGTAACAGAAACTGCCAATAAAGTTAAACGTCTTGGAGAATCTTCCCAAAAGATTTCCACAGTAGTAAACCTAATTGGAACCTTTGCCGCTCAAACTAACTTGTTAGCACTCAATGCTTCCATTGAGGCGGCACGAGCTGGGGAAGAAGGCAGAGGTTTTGCTGTAGTGGCTGACGAAGTGCGATCTCTTGCACAGCAATCTGCACAAGCCACTAGCGAAATTGAAAAGCTAGTAGAACAGATCCAAACAGAAACCAATGACGTGGTTGCCACTATGGAAGCGAGTACCCAGCAGGTAGTAATGGGAACAAATCTAGTGGACGAAACCCGCCAGAGCCTCAACAAAATTACCGCTGCTTCTGCCGAAATTAGTGAGTTAGTTGACGCAATTGCCCAGGCAACAGTAGTGCAATCAACTACCTCAGAAGCAGTTAGTAAAACCATGACTAATGTGGCAACAATTGCCAATAAAACCTCAACAGAAGCTAACAAAGTTTCATCTTCCTTTGAAGAACTCAAAAAAGTTGCTCAAGAACTACAAGAGGATGTCGGTCAGTTTAAAGTTAATTAGTTATTTTTTATTGGTCATTGGTCATTGGTCATTGGTCATTATCACAAATAGCCCAGGACAAAGGATAAAGGACAAAGGATAAAGGATAAATGACTAATAAAAGTTTTCAGGTTGAAGGTCAAAGTACTGGAATTGATGCTTCCTTAATGTCTCCAAGTTTATTGCCAGAGCAAAACTGGATAACCCCAGAAGAGGACAGTGACGAAATTCTTGAACTCATACCAACGAGTACAGAAAAAACAACAACATTTGAGACCTCAACTCCTCTGCGTCGCAGCTTGTTGATGACAATTATCCCGACGGCATTACTACCTCTAGCTTTTGCTAGTGTGTTAGGTTACAGTCTGATTCAACAACGAGCTGAAAATGAACTAAAAAATCAGTTAGAGCAACAATCTTTGCTAGCTAGTAAAGCAGCTAGCCAGCTAGTAGACGATGTGCTAAAAGTTCCCCTTGATGTAGCTAGTAATCCCTTAATTATTGATACAGCCCGCGTCAGTGCTCAAAAAGCTGAAGCTGACGGATTACTTAAATTATCAATTGATGAGCTCGAAAAACGTTTTGGAGAGGTAAAGCTTCTTGAAATTAAAAAAAGCCTCAATGATTATATGATTAGAACCCTCAATAATCAAGGTTTAGCTGAGATATTTGTAACTGAAAAAAATGGGTTTGTAATCGCTTCGAGTGGTATTACTAGTGACTTTGTTCAAAGTGACGAAGACTGGTGGAAAAATGCCAAAAGGGATACTTTCTGGATTGGAGAACCGGAATTTGATGAATCGGCAAATACCTTTGCTGTTGACTTCTCCCAAGCAATCCTAGCTCCAAACTCAGGAGAATTTCTTGGCGTCATCAAAGCGGTTGTACCTTCCACTGCATTCGATCAATTAGGGCAGCTTTTGAAATATGCAAACCTCAACGGCTCTCAGCAAGTACAGCTTTTGGATACTAGTTCCAGTACTGTAATCGGTACACTCACCACTGATGGTCCTAAGGATACTACAGAAATCATCGGAGGTGAAGCAATTGCTGAAGTAGGAGGAAGTTTGGTTAAGGTATTCCAAGAACAAGGTTCTGATTCTGAGCAAATATTGAAGGAGCTACAGGCTAAATATGCCCTCGGAGAATGGGAGTTTAACACTATTGATAAAGGAGATACAGAAAAGCTTCTAAGTATCTCATTCAGTTATCAAGGCAAACAATACACCCTTAGCACTATTCCTCAATTAGATTGGGTAGCAATTGCTGCAATGGACATTAACGAAATTCAAGGAGCTGGTGGAGGGTTATTGGGGGTATTTAGTTTGACTGCTCTAGTTTTAGGAGCAGTGGCAGTTGGAATTACTATGCAATTAGCACGTCAACTATCAGCTCCTCTAGATGAGTTATCTTATCAAGCTGAGCAAGTATCTGCAGGTAATCTGGATATTACCGTTGAACCCAGTGGCAGTACTGAAACCCAAACCTTAGCTAAAACCTTCAATAACCTAGTAGCTTCTTTAAAAACCTTATTACGAGAACAGATAGTTGAGCAGGGAAGAGAACTAGAGCTCACCGAAAAACTAGCTCAGGAGCAGCGCCGGAGCAAAGAAGAACTACAAAAGCGTGCTTTGGAACTACTAATAGAAGTAGAACCGGTAAGTCAAGGTGATCTTACGATCGAAGCCAAAGTAACAGAAGATGAAATTGGTACGATCGCAGACTCTTATAATGCCACAGTAGCTAACTTGCGAAAAATTGTTACCCAGGTGCAAACTGCCGCCACTCAGGTAGCCGAAACCACCAGCACAAATGAACCTGTAGTCCAATCTCTATCAGCAGAAGCTTTGCGACAAGCTGAAGAAATTGGGGTGGCCCTGGAGCGAGTGCAAGAAATGGCTCAATTAGTAGAAGTCGTAGCCATCAGTGCTCAGCAGGCAGAAAAAGCAGTCCAACAAGCAGCTCAGACAGTGGAAGAAGGGGACGCTAATATGAACCGGACAGTGGATGGAATTATAGCTATCCGGGAAACAGTAGCAGAGTCAGCCAAAAAAGTCAAACATCTGGGAGAGTCTTCCCAAAAGATTTCTAAAGTGGTGAACCTAATTAGTAACTTTGCTGAACAGACTAATATGCTGGCTCTAAATGCCTCAATTGAAGCAGCTCAAGCTGGTAAAGAAGGTAGAGGCTTTGCCATCATTGCTCAGGAAGTACGCAAGTTAGCAAAGCAATCTGAACAAGCCACTATCGACATTGAAAAACTGGTAGCTGAACTTCAGGAAGAAACCAATGAAGTAATTGCAACGATGGAAACAGGTACTGATGAAGTGGTAACGGGAACCAAACTGGTAGATGAAACCCGGCAGAGTCTCAACAAAATTACCGCCGCTTCTGCTCAGATTAATCAATTAGTTGAAGCGATCGCCCAATCAACAGTTTTGCAATCTCGAGTCTCTGAAATAGTTACCGAAACTATGACGGATGTTGCCAGCATTGCTTCCCAAACTTCCATCGAAGCTAATGCTGTTTCCTCTTCCTTTGAGCAACTGCGCCAGGTAGCTAAAGCACTCCAAAAGGAGGTAGGTCAATTTAAGGTTAGTTAATAGATAATGGCTAATGGCTAATGGCTAATGGTTAATGGCTAATGGTTAATGGCTAATGGCTAATGGTTAATGGCTAATACTAACGTCAGTTCTAGTTAAGACCATTTTCGTTAATTTTACTATAAAATCGGCTTTCAGTCCAGGAAAATCATGGTTTCGGCTTATCTCAAACTCACTTACTTTAAGACTAGCTTTATCTTCTTGGCTTATTTTGTCAATTAGCAATTAGCAATTAGCAATTAGCAATTAACAATTAACAAACTATGTCTATCAATCCAGAAATACGCGATCAAGCATATCAGTTTTTTATAGAAGAAGCTCCTGAATTACTAGAGCTAATTGAACATGGTTTACTCAAGTTGTTGTCTGAGCGCAGTACTGCCCAAATCCACGATCTAATGCGAGCTGCTCACTCTCTTAAGGGAGGAGCTGCTAGTGTTGATTTAGAAGCTATTGCCACTCTGGCTCATCGCTTAGAGAATATTTTCAAAGCTTTCTACAACCAATCTGTAGAAATTGATATTGACCTCGAAAGCCAACTAATGCAAGCTTATGACTGTCTGCGTTTGCCTTTACTGGAGCAAATTCAATCAGGTCGCTTAGACTCCGAGCAAGCTTTAACGATAGCCGAACCTATCTTTACCCAGATAGAAGAACGACTAGGGGATGCTCTCACCCAAGGGAATAATTACATCCCTAGCTCCTCGGAATTAGGGGTTAATATGGCTTTGTCGATTTTTGAAGTGGATGTAGGGCAAGGACTCGAACACCTAGCCACAGTGTTAGCTAATCCTACTGACTACGAGGTGGCAGGAGAATTACGAGCTCAAGCCGAGGTTTTTGCTGGGTTTGGGGCTTTACTAGAGTTGCCGGGATTTGGCAAAATCGCTGAGGTTGCAATTGCAGCGCTGGATGCTCACCCGGAGCGTGCAGTGGAAATTACCCAACTGGCGCTGGCTAATTTTCAGGCAGGTAGAGAAGCTGTGCTAGCTGGAGATTCTACTCAAGGAGGAAGTCTTTCTGCTGACTTGTTAGCTTTATCCCCATCTCAAGGAGCTGGGGAAGCTAGGGGAGATGAGGAGACAAGGGAGACATTCCCAATGCCTAATTCCCAAGGCATAGAAGAACTATTGGAGAGTATAGCTATCGAGTCCGAAGCAGACACTGCTCAAGATAAAAAGTTAGAGGAAACTGTAACTTCCCCCACAGAAGACTTGGTTGGCAGCACAGTTATTGATTCTCTCGCTGATATTGATTTATCAGCCTCTTCAGAGATCATTGATGGGGAATTGATTGACCAAAATTTATCAATGGTAGAGGAAACTCTCCTGGAAGATATCCCCTCTTTGGATGAGATGTTCGGTAATGTGGTTCAGCTTGATAGTGTAGATGCTAACGCGACCCTGAGTGAAAACAGTAATATCGTTGAGGAGTCTAGTGACAACACAGAAATATCAGAGACTGGTGATTTGAGTGCTTTAGTCCCCATAATATCCACCTCCAGTACTCTACAACAGCAGGATTTGGAACCAGTGGAGGTTCCTGAGGAGCCAGAGACTCTAGAAGTTGCAGTACAATCGATTGAGCAGCTGTTTGAGGATTTGCCAGCGATACAGGATATCTCTGAAGTAGTCAATAGCTCAGCGGCAGCATCCAAGATAACATCTCAAGAAGCAAAGATAACTCAGGGTGATTTTAATCAGCTGGCAGGAAATACTTCCGACAAACAACCCAACACAAACCGTCCTTACAGTGAATCTGTTCCTACTCGGTTGACTGTTAGAGTTGACTCAGAGCGACTGGAGACGATGAATAATCTAGCAGGTGAGTTAGCTATTAACCGCAATAGTCTCTCCCTTCAGAATGAGCAACTCCAGACCTCAGTACAAGAGTTACTGAGTCGATTTGCCCGATTTGGGAAGCTAGTGAGCAATTTGCGGGGGCTATCAGATCAGATGCTTGTCGATACTTCCAGTTCTGGGTCAATTGTCTCTAATGCTGGCTTTTCCTCAGTGGTTAGTAGTCAGTCGTTAGGGTTAAAGAACAATGTTAATGAGTTACCAAGCAAGGACAATGGACAACTCACCATAGATACCTCCTATTTTGACTCCCTGGAATTGGATAGCTACGGAACCCTCCATTCTCAGCTACAAGGCTTGATGGAAGAGATGATGCAGCTCGAAGAAGCCGTTGATGATATTGCTCTGTTTGCTGGACAATCCGTTCAAACCCTCGAACAACAGCAACAAATGCTCTCCCAGTTGCGGGATGAAGTGATGTGGGCGCGGATGTTGCCCTTATCTGAAGTACTTAACCGTTTTCCTCGAGTCTTAAGGAATTTATCTACCAAATACCGCAAATCGGTCAATCTCAAACTCAGTGGTACGGGAGTACTAGTGGACAAAGGTGTCTTAGAAAAACTCTACGATCCTCTGCTGCACTTAATCCGGAATGCTTTCGATCATGGTATTGAAGCCCCAGATATTAGACACCAACTAGGCAAACCGGAAGCCGGTCAAATTCAACTTACAGCCTATCACAAAGGTAATTCCACCATCATTGAGGTTACCGATGATGGGCAAGGGATTCGAGCTGAACAAATTCGCCAGCGAGCTTTGGAAAGAGAATGGTTTGCTGCCGAACAACTAGACGGGATGAAGGAAACAGATTTGTTTGAGTTGATTTTTGAGCCAGGATTTTCCACTGCCGCTCAAGTAACTGAACTTTCAGGGAGGGGGGTTGGCTTGGATGTAGTGCGATCGCAGTTAAGATCTCTCAAAGGTAATGTCACCGTTACTTCCTCGCCGAATCAAGGTACAACCTTTATCTTGAAACTGCCTCTAACTCTAACTATTGCTAAATTAATGGTTTGCCTAGTTAGCGATCATGGCATAGCCTTACCTTCCGACAGCATTGAAGAAATTGTAATTCCCAAAGCTAATCAAATTAAGCAATCAAGAGCACAACGATTTTTGCTCTGGCAGCAAAAACTGGTTCCAATTTACCAAGTTGCAGACCTATTGGAATATGGATGCCCTTCCCCCAATAATTCACCCAGTAGAATGTTAGCAGCAGTACCCTCTCCAGCAAATTGGGCATTGCCTCTACTAGTAATGACTCTAGGACAAGAAGCTTTTGCTTTGGAAGTTGAGAGTCTGGTAACTGAGCAAGAACTAGTAATCAAACCCTTCGGAACCGCGATCGCAGCTCCGGATTATACCTACGGCTGTACTATTTTGGGGGATGGCAGTTTAATTCCGGTAATAGATGGAGCTGCCTTAGTTGAACCACATTTAGGTGGTAATCTTGGAGGAATAGTAAGCAGGACGGGATTTAGTTCGTCCGGTGGGAAGGCAAAAACCAGAGATAATTCTCGTGGGATTGCTAACCCAACCCAACCAACTACTACCACTGTGCTAGTAGTTGATGATGCAGCTGCCTTAAGGCGTACCTTAGCTCTCACCTTAGAAAAAGCTGGTTTTCGTGTTGTACAGGCTAGGGATGGACGAGAAGCGATTGAACAGCTCCAGAAAAATTCTTCTATTGGGTTGGTGATTTGTGATATTGAAATGCCTAATATGAACGGTTTTGACTTTCTCAACTACCGTCGCCAAGACCCTGAACTAAGGGAAATTCCGGTCGCAATGCTCACTTCTCGCAGTAACGAGAAGCATCGGTGGTTAGCTCTGCATTTAGGTGCTACTGCTTATTTTACTAAACCTTACATCGAACAAGATTTTTTAGCAGCTATTCAAGATATCATTAGTAGTCATTAATACAGCATTTCTCTGTCTAGTGAGGTATAGATCCTATTCCCTATTCCCTATTCCCCATTCCCAAAAACCAGGCTCTTTGTACCTCATCTAAATGAAAAACACTGTATGTTATTGTTTGTTATTTGTTGATTAGGTAATGGCTGACACTTCAGTTAAATTAATTGTTTTTCAAATGGGCAGTCTCAATTTGGCTTTACCCATTGAAGTAGTTTACAAAATATTGAATCACAAGCCGATTTATGGTAGTGGCATCAATCAAGTGGGAGTTGTTCATCTAGACGAGCAGGAAGTCACAGTTGTTGATCTTTATCGACGATTATTTCACTCCAGCTCAACTAGTAAAGATGAGGATAATAGTTATCTAGTAATTGTGCAAAATACTACAAATGAACTCTATGGTATTCCAGTTGTAGACACCCCCATTTTAATGGAAGTTCCCTTATCCCAAGTTCGTGTTCTTCCAGAGTCCTATCGTCGTGCTGATACTCTAGATATTGCCAGCCACGTAGCTGTGATTAACCAAGCAGGGTCACCGTTAACTGTATTTTTGCTTGATGTTGAACTGCTACTGCCTATTTTTCAGAAAATGCTGTTTTGAAGTCATAAGCTTTTGAAGAAACACGTTCAAGGCTAATGGTTAATGGCTAATTGCTAATTGCTAATGGGTGAGGTGAAATTTACAGTGGCTCTCAAGAAACATGAGGCAGGAGGCTCCGAGGCAGGAGGCTCCGAGGCTCCGGAGGAGGTAGGAGGTAGAAGGAAAGAGGATTTGACAAAAGTTTCTTCACTCATTACTCATTACTCATTACTCATTACTCAAAAAAGCTCTCCCACACCTTTTTTCACCTCACCCATTGCTAATCGCCCCTACTGCTCCCCAAAGTGCTTCTCCCATTCGATCCTAGCCAGTTAGTTTTGCTGGTGTAGGTAATCTTTTGAGGAATGCGATCGAACGAGTTACACTACTATCGTTACAAGATACCCTAGTCGGCACACCTAGCTTTACTGCTGTGAGTATTATTCATCCAGGTTTAGCAAATATTTTGAGACTCTCCTAACGAATTTGCGATCGCTTAATTCCCGATAATCGATGTCTATGAGAACTCCCTATCCCAACAAAGACCGATATATTAACTTACTCACCGACTTCGGATTCAAACGGTTGTTTGGTACTGAGCCGAATAAAGCTCTATTGATTGACTTTTTGAATGTTATTTTACCTGAACAACATACCGTTCAAGATTTAAGCTATAGAAATAATGAAAATGTCGGCAATACTCCCGTAGATCGCAAAGCAATATTCGACATCTATTGCGAGAGTAAAACGGGAGAAAAGTTTATTGTCGAACTCCAAAAGGCAAAACAAAACTACTTTAAAGACAGGAGTGTTTATTATTCAACCTTTCCCATCCAAGAACAGGCGATGAAAGGGAATTGGAATTATAAATTGTCTTCTGTGTATACCATTGGAATCTTGGATTTTATCTTTGATGACCATAAAGACGATAAAACCCTGTTCCATACAGTTGAACTAAAAAATCAAAGATCTGAGGTATTTTATGAAAAATTAAAATTTATTTATTTGGAACTACCCAAGTTCAAAAAAACAGTTGAACAGTTAGAAAGTCATTTTGACAAGTGGCTGTTTTTATTGAAGCATTTATCGGAGTTAGATGCTCCTCCTCAAATTTTGGAAGAGACCATTTTTAATAAATTATTTGAAGTAGCTGAAATTGCGAACTTTTCTGCCAAAGAGCAAGATGCCTATGAAAATAGCTTAAAATACTACAGAGATTTACAAAATGTAGTGGAAACCTCAAGACAGGAGGGTATTGAAGAAGGGATAGCAAGGGGAATTGAAAAAGGTCGCCAAGAAGGGCGAGAAGAAGGGCGAGAGGAAGAAAGATTGCATAATCTCAAGCGACAAAGAGCGCTTCTGTTAAAGCAATTATCTCACAAGTTAGGTGAGATTTCTGACCCAATTCAGCTACAGATAGCGCAACTCTCCCTAACTTCAATAGAAGCACTGAGCGAGGTGTTGTTTGATTTGGATAATGAGGAGGATTTGAGAAAGTGGCTGAATCAGGAGTAATAGGATCTCCCAAACGACCCAGATGGTTCACTATCGTGAACCATGAAAGTTGAGTGCTTCATTAATGGATAATGGATAATGGATAATGAACTCTAATTTCCAACATCTGGTAGAACTTTACAAAAATGCCCTGCTCGAAGATGCAATCCCTTTTTGGGAAAAACACTCCATCGACTGGGAAAAAGGTGGTTATTTCACCTGCTTAGAGCGAGAGGGTAAAGTTTATGATACAGACAAGTTCATATGGCTGCAAAATCGCCAGGTGTGGACTTTTTCGATGCTTTATAACCAACTAGAAAAGCGGGAAGACTGGTTGCAAATTGCCAGCAATGGTGCAAATTTTCTCAGTAAATATGGTAGAGATGCAGACGGTAACTGGTACTTTGCCCTCAATCGAGAGGGGCAGCCTTTGGTACAACCCTACAATATTTTTTCTGACTGCTTTGCAGCTATGGCATTTAGTCAATATGCCCTAGCTTCTGGCGAAACCTGGGCAAAAGAGGTAGCTCTGCAAGCTTACAACAATGTTTTGCGCCGTCAGGATGACCCCAAGGGCAAATATAACAAGATTTACCCCGGTACACGCCCACTGAAAACTTTGGCAATTCCGATGATTTTAGCTAACCTATCTCTGGAGATGGGTTGGCTTTTGCCTAGCGATCGCTTGGAGCAGATCATTGATACAACTGTTCAAGAGGTGATGACTGATTTTCTCAACCAAGAACGAGGGTTGATGTATGAAAATGTTGCCCTTGATGGTTCTCTGGTTGATTGTTTTGAGGGACGATTGATTAATCCTGGTCATGGTATCGAAGCCATGTGGTTCATTATGGATATTGCCCACCGTCGAAACAATGCCCAACTGATTAACCAAGCCGTTGATGTGGTGCTAAATATCCTCAATTTTGGTTGGGATGAGCAGTATGGAGGGATTTATTATTTTCTGGATGCTAAAGGCTATCCTCCTCAACAACTGGAATGGGATCAAAAGCTGTGGTGGGTTCACTTAGAGTCCCTGGTTGCCTTATCAATGGGTTATCGTTTAACGAAGCGTGAGGAGTGTTGGCAATGGTATCAACGGGTACACGATTATACCTGGTCTCACTTTGCTGATCCGCAGCACGGTGAGTGGTTTGGTTACCTCAATCGTCATGGAGAAGTGCCATTGAACCTTAAAGGTGGTAAATGGAAAGGTTGTTTCCACGTACCGCGTGCACTATACCTCTGCTGGCAGCAGTTCGAGGCAATAAATCACCTTTAAGTTTATGGGTGTGTAAGCTAGGATGAAAGGGATCTTCTGCTAACTGAGCCACGGTTTTCTCAATAAGTGGTCTAAAATCTGGTCTTTTACGAATTATTCGCTTAAAAGCTCGTAGTGATTGGGGTGTCCAAGCAATTTTCATGGTTGAGCAAGTTCTTTTAGAAATTGCTCAACCGAGCCAAATTTTACTTTGCCTTCAGCTAATTCTTGGCGAGTTTCTTGGATTTCTTGCGATATTAAAACTCTACGTTGTTGATGAAGCCGCTTTTGAAGAGTATTGAGTAATATCTCTTGCTCTTCTAAAGACAGTTTTTCAACGGTTTCAATTACTTGCTGAAAAGTTGAGGTTTTTAGCATAATTGCTTGATAATTTGGTATTTTTTTCTATTCTATAGCAATCGCCGCAAGGGCTAGGAGACCAAGTGTACATTGAAAGAATATACGCCATTCATGTGATTTCCTAATGACCCTGGCGACTGCTATATCTTTAGGTGTATAAACGGCAACCCAAGTTTGGGAGAGGAACTTATAGAACTCCACAAAAAGAAATTATCAATGTCATTCTGAATGAAACGAAGTGTAGTGAAGAATCGTTTGAGATGCTTCGTTTCCCTTTGGTACACTCAGCATGACAAGACAGGATCATTTATTTTGTGGCTTACTCTTAGGGTTATAGCTTATTCCTCTTCCCCCTTTTCCGTACTTCCGAAAGGAAGCTTCCCAATCTTTAATACTCAGGTATAGAGGGATCTATTTCCCGACTCCAGGCGGTAATCCCACCTTTAACATTAGTACCCTCAATCCCAGCTTCTTTTAAGATACCCAAAGCCTTTGCCGAACGACCACCCATTTTACAATGAGCAATCAACTTATGGCCATTGAGTAGTTCCTTAACTTTTGCCACACCAGAACCACTTTCAATCTCTGGTAAGGGTACCAACACGGAACCGGCAATCTTAGCAATCTCGTACTCATGAGGATTGCGGACATCCAACAGGACATAATCATCTTGATTACTGTCGAGCAGTTCCTTGAGTTCCTGCACACTTATTTCTTGTATTCCCATTTGTTGTTTGGCTTCTTCTGCCTTGGCTTGAGGAATACCGCAGAATTGTTCGTAGTCAATTAATTTCTCAATTATCGGTCGCTCCGGATTTGGTCGTAGCTTTAGTTCCCGGAAAGTCATATCCAAAGAGTTGTACAACAATAACCGTCCACTTAGGGTATTGCCATTGCCTAAGATGATTTTAACAGTTTCGGTTGCTTGAATAACACCAATTAGTCCAGGTAAGATGCCAAGGACACCTCCTTCTGCACAGGAGGGAACCATTCCTGGTGGGGGGGGTTCGGGGAAGAGATCCCGGTAGTTAGGTCCTCCTTCATAATTAAATACCGTAGCCTGACCTTCAAATCGTAAGATTGACCCGTAGACGTTGGGCTTATTTAGCAATACACAAGCATCATTGACCAAGTAACGAGTGGGGAAGTTATCCGTACCATCCACTACGATATCGTAGGGCTTCATGATTGCCAAAGCGTTCTCCGAACTGAGGCGGGTTTCGTAAAGATCTACCTGACAGTAGGGATTGATTTCGAGAATTCGCTCCTTAGCTGACTGAATCTTCGGTTTACCCACCCAGGATGTACCATGAATTACCTGACGCTGGAGGTTAGAGCTATCAACAACATCAAAATCGACTAAACCAAGACGTCCAATTCCAGCAGCGGCAAGATAAAGCAATAATGGGGAGCCCAAGCCGCCGCTGCCAATGCAAAGGACGCTGGCAGCTTTGAGGCGCTTTTGTCCTTCTAATCCTACTTCCGGCAAAATCAGGTGTCGGGAGTAACGTTCATATTCTTCTTTGTTCAACTGGATTTCATCCAGATTGGGATTTAGCATAGCGATCGGTAAGGAAATGGTGGGTTTATTATCCTATCCAAACAAGATATCGTTTGTGTCTTTCAGTCTGGGTAGTTTTTAGAAAAATTATCAATTTGGGCTGATGGGGAGAGGGTGAGCGAAAAAAATGGTGGGGAGATGGGGAGATAGGGAGATGGGGAGATGGGGAGATAGGGAAACAAAGGATAACTAATGATTTGAGAGGATACTTCGCTAGAAATTCCTTCCCTAATTTCGCTCATCCGATGGGGAGGATATTGATATCCTCTGGCTGGAACTGGTGGTCTTGATCAAGGCTCCAGCTTTTGCATGCACTAGCTTTACCCTGTTGTACCGAAACAATAATATAAGAATATTGCTGCCAAGCGATCGCACGGTCCAATTCTGAAGGTACAGCGGGATAGTCAGGGTGAGAATGGTAGATTCCGATTATATCTAGATCGCGATCGCGAGCCTGTTTTTGTGCTTGGAGCATTGCTGCTGGTGCAATGGAGAAACGATTGCGACGGCTTTGTTGTAACTGGGCCATAGCTTCTATTGAGCAAAAGGTCTCAGCTGCCTCATCGTTCCAGCTGTTTTCTGTGGGCAAAACCTGAATTAAGGTTTTGGCATCACCTTGCTGTAAACCAACTAGTATACCACAGCATTCTTCAGGATAGGTGCTCTGGGCGTGAGTTTGGATTTCCTGAAGATGATTGCTGTGTAATTTTAGCAAATTTTCAATGTGGGTAGATTGAGAATTAAGGGAGTAGGGAGTAGGAAATAGGCATTGGTGTCAACTTAAGCTAGAGATAGCTGATAGTGAAGCATCTGGGGCGTTTGGAGATCCTTCGCTATCGCTCAGGATGACATAATTCCCTTGTGGGACATAGGTTTTACCTTAAGTTGATACCAATAGGGAATAGGGAATAGGATCTGTACCTCACTAGACTGAGAAATGGTGTATTAATTATCAATTATATCAATTATCAATTATCAATTATCAATTATCAATTATTAATTGGTAAAGTAACACTCACCGTTGTACCTTGATTGAGAACGGTCTCAATCTCTATTTTGCCGCAGTGATTCTCAACAATTGCTTTAGCGATCGCTAATCCTAATCCCGAACCGGCTTCTGGATTATGAGCTCTAGCAGGATCTACTCGATAGAAGCGCTCAAAAATATGGGGTAATGCTGATTCTGCAATACCAATGCCAGTATCCTGCACTTGCACCTGTAGAAAGGACTGTTTGTTTCGCACTTTGACATTACTAGGACGTTCTAAGTGGCGCAATTCTACCTGCACAGCTGCCTCACCAGGCTTTTCAGTAGAAGCAGCTGTGTATTGCACAGCGTTGCTCACCAAATTAGTAAACAAACGTGCCAGCTGATTCCAGTCTCCCTGAAGCATAAAGACATCTTCTGACAAAACAGGAAAATTAACACTATCCCCAGAAGGGGTTTCCACTAGATGTAGGGATAGAGCAATACCTTTGTTTGTAGATACCAACTGTTGCTCTTCAATTACTTCCATGAGTAAAGCATCAAGGGGTACTGCTTGCCACTCAGGTTGCAACATCCCGCTATCAGCACGAGCTAAAAATAGCAAGTCATTTACCAATCTTCCCAGCCGTTGAGTTAACCGTTCCACGACTTTCAGCTGTTGGCGTTGCAATGGTGATTCTAAATCCGGATCCGCAAGAGCAACCTGCACATTTGTTTGAATCATGGCAATGGGGTTTCTCAATTCGTGGGAGGCATCAGCGGTGAATTGTTTGAGGCGTTGGTATGACTCCCCCACTGGCTTCATTGCCAGTCCAGAGAGGAACCAGCCAATGGCAGCGGTGGATAGTATCATAACTAGTGTACCTAGACCCAACTCGAAAATTAGTTGGCGGCTGGGTTTAGTTACCTCAAACCAAGGATGACTCACCCGTAGATAACCGACAACATAACGCCCGATTTGCACTCGCTCTGTTACCTGTCGCAGTAGTTGATTAGCTGCCAAATGGACAGTTTGTCCAATATTATTGGGATGTAAGGGAATATTTAGTGGTTCAGAGAAAGTTGACCAGAGTAACTCACCGTTAGCATTAAACCATTCCAAGTCGATGTGGTCATCTTCTACGGTGTCAGAATTATCCCGAAAACTGGCTTCAATATTAACTTGGTAGGGAATACCTGAGGCTCCCGTTGGTTGAATCACCAAAGAGCGCTCTACTACTTCTACAACATGTTCTAAGGTATCATCAACCCTCTCAATCAAGGTACTGCGGACATATAGATAAACACCAGTAGCGAATAACAAGAGCAGCACTGCTGTTACTGTGGTGTACCAAAGAGCAAGGCGTCGGCGAGTAGCTTGGAACATTTGAAGGGAGATATGACAAACAACAAACAACAAACAACAAATAACAAACAACAATATCGCTTACTTAAAGAAGAGAAAGGCACTCGCTATCTCGAAGCAGTAGATCCAGTCCATCGCGCTCCTGATTGGTTCAGAAGGCGATTCGGCTGCGACAAAATTCAGCGCCTTGATCTGGATCAGTGGGAGCCTGCTAGAATAAATTCCCACTATCAAGCAACACAAGAAGATATTGATGACGCTATGTCCTTACTACCCTTAGCTCAAAGTTGGGAAGAATTTCAGCAAATTATGGGAGCCTTCGGGTTTAGTGATATCCAAAAGCTCACCATCAAGGGATTTATGAGAGCTGCAGGACATGGGGAAAGGATTCACCAGCTCTACAATGAATGGAAGGCTCAGAAGGATCTTGATTTTTGAATTGAATTGGGGGCTAGGAGGCAATACTGAAAGGATTTGCTCTAATTCCTCTGCTTCGGTTGCTCATGAATGTAAACAAATATTAATTTCGCCAGTAGGTTGAGTAGAGCCGATAGTGTAATCCAACACGGGAGGATATTCTGTTGGGTTTCACTTCGTTCCACCCAACCTACAATATAACCCGGATTTGGTATGAGATGTACCTCATCAAGGTGCAAATTACGTAAAATTTGCCCCTAGCCATAAGTTAGGGGCAAATTTTTGCGTTCTGTATAGGATGTTGGAGTTCTGTATAGAAGTTGAACATATTTTTAGCTAGTTAAATTATTGCATAAAAGGGTGAAGGGTGTCACCCCCTATTTCATCAAGAGTAGGCTATGGTAATAAAAAATGGGGACACAGATAACTGTTGTTAGCTCTCTTCTGTCACTCTGGGATATTTCCACGAATTTACGCTATTACAGCCAACGTAAAATCAACGTTTCAACCCGGTTTGACAGAAGAGGGCTCAATACTGCTCGGTTAAGAGAAATTATCGGTTAAAAAGCTGGGGGAGCTGAGGGAGCTGGGGAAGAGGGATTAGGGCTTATCCGAGCAGTATTGGAAGAGGGCTATAATCTTACCCGCAGGACCGCTGCGAGCATTCTGATGACGCCATTTTTTCTTGAATTTAACTAAGAATTGAACTGTTAATTGAAAGTTCGATCCCACTTGCCAACTAAATTGACGGCAAATGGCTGAGGGAAATACTGCTCAAAAATCCTGTAGTAGAGTAATTCCTCCTTACTTTTTATGGGGTCTCCCCGAAAGCGTGCCCGATCGAAATCTTGGTCAGAAATAGTAGCCTCAGCGTGAGCTGCTAAAACTTTAGAGGAAGCAGAACCATGAGCAAATTCCATCTTGTCTCGCCAAACTATTTCTGGAGGTAAATAGTCTTCAAAAGCTTTACGGAGCAACCATTTTTCAATGCCAAAACTCTCGTGAAGCTTGAGGTTAGGGTCTATAGTCAGTGCCATTTCCACAAAGTCTATATCTAGAAAAGGAACTCTTGCTTCTAAACCATGAGCCATTGTCAGTCTGTCTAATTTTTGCAAGTTGAGATTATGTAATCCTTTAATCCGATATACCAATTCTTGATTTAACTTCTTGCCATCATTGTAATCAGCTAGATAACTATAGCCAGCAAACAACTCATCTGATGCGTCTCCTCCGAGAACCACTTTGACATATTGGCTAGCAAGATCAGATATCAAGTAGGTAGGTACACAACTTCTTAACCAAGCGGGATCATAGGATTCAAAGTGGTAAATTACCTCGGGTAGAACAGAAAGCATTTCTGCTTTTGAGTAAATATATTCGTGATGAATTGTTCCTAAATATTCTGCTACTAATCTTGCTGCTTTCAGATCTGGAGAGTTAGCAAATCCGGTGGCAAAAGAATGTAGTTCTGACAGTTCTCGCTTCATTAATGCCGCAATAATGCTGGAATCAAGTCCTCCACTGAGAAATACTCCTACAGGAACGTCAGACATTAAACGCCTGCGGACACTTTGAGAAAGTCCTTGGCGAATTTTTTCTAAAATCACCTCTACATCTTTTAACAACACATCGACTTCGGGAAAATCGTAGTAGGGTTGTAAACCCTCATTAGAATGGTAATAATGTCCTGGAGGAAACTCTTTAATTTGTTCACTATGCTCTATTAAAGCTTTGATTTCCGAAGCAAAAAATAAACCTTCTTCACTTTGAGCATAGTATAAAGGTTTAATGCCTAAGCGATCGCGCGCGACAAAGAATTCCCGATCGCTAGCCAAGATAAAGCTAAACATACCCCTGAGTTTTTGAGGCATCTGAGTGCCAAACTTTTGGTAGAGCGGTAGCAGAATTTCCGTATCGCTGTTGGTTGAGAAGTTGTAGTTTCCCTGCAAGCGATCGCGCCATTGTTGATGGTTATAAATTTCTCCGTTAGCAATAGCGTATAATTTGCTCTGCGGATCGTATAATGGTTGCTGTCCTCCTTCTACATCAATAATGGCAAGACGATTATGTCCTAAAGCATAGTTTTCCTTGCAAATGCTACTGGTGCCATCCGGTCCGCGATGAGCTAAGATTGACAATGCGTCTTCAAAGCCAGGTAAATTTGAGCCAAAAAATCCAACTATTCCACACATATCTTTATCGTCCAGGTCACTTCATGAATAGCTAAATTTAGCCTTAATTTCAATCGCTCATGCGCTCTGCCAGAATTTCTAAAGCGCGGTCCGAACATCCCATTAACCACATATCCGGCATTCCACTTTTTTTCCCGAGCAACAGTCGCCGTCGGCTGCGGAATATTTCCGGCTTCATATACGCTCCCAGTAAAACTCGTCGCAGTTGGGGATTCCGAATACCCGTCCGTCCGTGGAGCAGTCGCCAGTTATCATTTACCAATACCTGTCCGGGAGCTATAAGAAATTCGGCGTTATACTCTGGAGATTCAGCTAATGCTGTAAATGCTTGGTAGGCGGCATACAAGTCTTGAATTTTATCCGGGGAAACCTCAAGGGGTACGCGGTCGTTTTTATTGTGACGAATCTGGTAAACTTCGCCATTTGTATCCAAATTAATGACGTGCTGGCGATAATAGATTTCCCATTGGTATTTTTTGGTGCCTTTTTCCTTGTCAGATACTTTTTCCTCTACACCCAGTCGTCTGCGACCTGTTGGTATATACTCTTGGGTGAGTAGCTCGAAATATTTTGGCTGCTGAGTCCTCAGAACTTCAGCAATTTTGAAACCATCTACCAGAGTGGAATATCCTTGTCTGTCATTGTCAGGATTTTCGTATTCAATACATCCGAGAAATTGAAGTCTGGGAGGAACGTTGTAGGAGACGTGATCGGTATGATTGTCCAGCCGATGCAAGTACTTATAGGAGTGGTGGATATTTCCTGCTAGTTGGTTGGCTGTGTCTAAAGTATAGATGTCGGTAGGGTGATATCGTTGCTGAATCGGTCCGACGCGCTCTACTAATGCGTGAAATGCTTCTCTTGTTTTGGGAAAGCTTTCAATAATTACCATTCCCACATCCAGCATTTTATCCAACCAATGCAGTAGCGTTTCATCATCCCTCATCACTTCCTGGTAATCGAAGTATGGGATGGACAGCGATGAGTCCCACAGTTGGGGTTTTCGTCGCTGTTTGAGAGCGGGCTCTTTTTGACAGTGAACTCGCAGCCAAGATGGATCGTAGACGCTATGATGTCCGGGTTCTTCACCGCCCCAAATGATATCTAAATTTCCTTCGCGGTCTATTTTGACCGTTTCAGTTATCGGATTTAGTGGCATTTTCAGGGGGTCGTGTCCTTCTCCTTCTCCACTGTTGAGGCTTAATGTGTCTAGTTGAAAACATTTGGGAGAGTGGCAAGTGTCGCGCAGCCAGAGGTTATGATAAAAGCTTTCGTGACCATCTTTCCAAGTAATTTGCACCCCGTTATTGACCGTGGTAACCGATTGGATGCGAAAAGCCGACTTGAGTTGCTGAACTAATGTGACCATATTACTCCTTGAATCAAGAATCACATCTGGGTATCTTTTTAGCTATCAGAGACAATTTCCCGCATCCATAGCACCTACAGGAATAACATTACCCGTATTCCTCACATTTACATCCACCAAACTTTCCACTTCCAATGTGCCCCCAACATTGGTTAGTTGATAATCTGTATCCCTATTATTATCCAAGTTGGCACAAAGACGACCTCCAACGGGTACAATTATGGGGACTCCGAAGGGTGTATCTAACACATTGGTTGCAGTCCCCCTGAAACCTGGGATAGCATTGTCTGTTAGAACATTAGATAGGACATCAACATTAATTTCTGCATTACTACCCAAAGCAGCACCAGCAAAGATGTCTATTCCTTCTCGAAGATTTTGGCTGATACTGGGGTTATTCTGGATCACTAGATTCACAGTTCCACCAAAAGACCTAACATTAATACCGTTATCTCTATTACTCTCGACGGTGTTGTTGCTGATAGTAGCATTATTCAATTGGGATGTACCGCCATTGCCACTAAGAGCTAAGGTTAAGTCTCCCTGGCTGATTTGAATACCGTCGTCACGATTATTAGTAACTGTATTGTTACTAATGTTCAGGTTATTAACGATGGCATCCCCTTCCAAAAAGATTCTGATGCCATCACCACGAGTATCAGTAGTATCCATACCATTAGTTTGAAACTCATTCCCGGAAATCGTAATATCTGCGGTGGGAGTGGTGGTAACCGGAAGCATTCCACTAGGATCTCCCAGAACAATGACAAGGCCATCTTCAAAGTTATTACTAATTTGATTATTTTCGGAAATATTGAGATTAAGATCTCCACTAATATGAGTGGCAAGGATGCCTTGTCCTGTGGGAAAATCAATTATGCCACCAATAAGACCAGAAGTATCAGTAATGGTGTTACCGGTAATATTTACTGTATCTGTAAGATTGTCTAGGGCAATACCTTGAGAGCGATTGTTCAATATCTCATTATTGTTAATGTTAAGTAAGAGTGTATTGGGAGCATTAGCAACAACAATCCCTTGTCCGGTAGCTAGATCCGATGCTATTGCTGCTGCCATTTCATCGAGAGCTGCTGGATCACTAAAATCATTAATACTAGTAATACTGGTGAGAACGGAAAAATCGAGGGTTGCCAAATCATTAAAAGCAATAATAGCTAACTCCCCATTAGTATCAGTAATGATATTGCTATCAATGTTAACGATACCGTTAATATCGGTGAGCAAAATACCCTGGTTAACGTTGCGCAGGATCTGATTGTTGGCAATAGTTAGGTCAACTTCTCCTGTGTCATTAGCAAACACAATCCCTTGTCCGACGGGAAAACCAGTAGAAGCGCCATCGAAGGGAATTTCTCCCTGGGTATCGGTAATCTCGTTATTATCAATTGTGACTTGACCAATTAAATTACCTAAGGAAATGCCCCGGCTGGTATTATTAGTTAGAGTATTACCGACAATGGTCAGGTTAACGTTTTGTACGGTATCGTTATTAAAAGCAATACCCTCTCCTGTAAATAGTTCATTGTTCTCAGGATTAATGTTATCGATATTACCAGTAGAACCAGTGGTATTAGAAATATTGTTGCTGGTAATGGCGATCGTTCCTAAAAGGTTAGCTAAGGCAACACCTTGATTAGCATTACCTGTAATCGTATTAGCAGCAAGATTGAGATTAACTTGTTCTGCCGTAGTGTTCACAAAAGCAATACCCTGTCCACTTGCTAGGTAACTATTATCAGGATTCGTGGTATCAACATTCCCAATAAAACCAGTAGTACCGGTGATTTCGTTAGCTGTAATGTCAATAGTACCAGTGACATCAAACAGGGCAATTCCTTGTCCGGTAGGGGGATTAGTAGCAGTGGGAGTTGGAGGCAAGACACCAACAGTATCAGTAATCGTATTGTTCGCAATCTGTACAGTGCCATCAATTATTTGTTCGAGGATAATACCGCGATTTTGCGCCTCACTAATTTGATTCTCTCGCAGTGTGACATTAGCTAGGTTGACACCAGCAATACCGCTGCTGCCAGTTTCAGTAATTGTCACACCAGAAATATCGATAGTTCCAGTAATATCTTCTAGCAAGATGCCTTCCGCTTGGGAGCTGGTAATCTCATCACCAGTTACCGTCATGATTCCCGTCAAGTTGGCGATGGAGATACCATTAGTTTGCGCTCCACTAATCTGGTTTTCAGACAGTGTCAAATTAGCCAAGTTATTGCCGAAAATACCAGTACCACCAGCATCAGTAATCTCAAATTCAGAAATAGCGATCGCACCAGTACTATTTTCTAGCAAGAAAGCCTCAGCTTGGGAACTGGTAATTTGACCGTTAGCCAGAGTCAGACTGCCCGTAACATTGGCTGCTGCAACGCCATTAACCTGAGGAGTAGTAATGATAATGGGAATATTGCTAATATCCACTGCACCACTTATCCCCTCAAAGGTAATACCATTAGTTACCGAATTGGTGCTGGTTAGGCTACCACCAGTGAAGATAAGGTTATTAATGGTAGTTCCGACTAAAACTGGTACGCCATCCCCTGTGAGGTTAGTGTTAGTTAGAGCGATGTTTCCAGTAGTATTTTCTAGTAACAGAGCTGCTTCACTAGAACTGACGACATTGCTATCTCGAATCGAAATCGCTCCAGTACTATTTTGTAGCAAGATTGCTGCAGCTTGGGAACCACTAATTTGAGCATTAGCCAAATTCAGGCTTCCCGTAACATTGCTGGCTGCAATACCATTAACCTGGGGATTAGTGATGATGATGGGGATATTACTAATATCTACTGCGCTGCTAATTCCATTAAGAGTAATACCATTCGTTACTGAATTAGTGCTGGTTAGGCTACCGCCTGCAAAGGTAAGGTTATTAATATTAGTTCCGACTAACGCTGGCGCACCATTCCCTGTCAGAGTAGTGTTACTTAGAGCAATCGTTCCGGTAGTATTTTCTAGTAACAAAGCCGCTTCACTAGAACTGGTGATACTACTATCCCGAATCGTGACAAAGTTGAGATCCCTCACAGTAATACCAGGACCATTGTTACTGGTCAGATTAAACCCAGACAACACCGATTGATCCTCCATGGTGATCGTACCAGTGAAGTTAGTTAGCTGCCCACTTCCAGAAAATGGCAGCGTTACTAGTCCAAATTCTTGGGTATTAATCTGCTGTAAGACTCCGGCTGAGAGTAACTGTACTTGAGCAGGAATGGTAATCGTACCAGTATCCGCAGCTGCTCCCGATCGCACATATACTATATGGTTACCATCAGACTGAGCAATCCCTACTCCTTCTAGTACAGTACCAAAGGGACTTTCAAACGTACCGCTACCACTGCCACCTTCTGCCACCTGAGCAAACACCCAAGGTTGTCCTGTATCCGGGTTAGTTGCTATGGTAGTCAGTTGTTCAGTAAATGACTCCGACTCTACCTGCTGGTCTACTATAATACTGGCAGTCCGGGATACAGATTCTCCCATCCTCGCCCAAACTGACTTCGGCTCATCCCGCTCTTGGCGATAACCAGAAGGACGAGTGCCAGGAAAAGTTCCTCCTACAGTAAACAGGATATTAGTACCAAACAGGTCATCATGTTGTACTCCCAAGCCCAGATTGAGGTAATCTGTAGGACGAACTTCTACCCTTAGTTTTCCTCCCACAGTACTCGGAGAACCGGAAGCATCATAGTAGTAAATACCTCCATAACCCCGCACCTCGCCACCGTTAGTAAACTCAGCAAGTTTCGCTCCCACCTCAAAATCCAGTCCACTCATCGCCGCTTCCTGGATAGTGGTGGATTGAAAGATTCTTTCTCCTGTTAATACCAAAGAGTTGCCTTGAAAAAACGGAGTGCCTGCCAGTTGAAAGCCACTATCAAAAGTACTACTAGCTACCACCTGACGAGTATCTCCAACCGGAAGGTAGCCATTGAGGCGAAAATCCCAAATTGCCCCTAGGCTTTCCAAACCCAATCCTATTTGGTTGAAAGTGCTATCTCCAGTATCACGGTTATCGTAGCCGATGTAGCCACCAAAGGAGCGATTCAACTCCGGGTTAAAGGCACGGTATCCTAACAGGATATTACCCCCCAACTGAGCGCCATTATCTACCAACAAGCGCCCTTCGAGGAATAACAAATCACTACCAGGATTCTGCAATAGAGGTACAAAACCCTCAAAACGACCAAAACCATCATGACCAGCAGCAGAACTATTGTAGCCCGCCCCCACCCGAGGAGTGATTTTCAAGTCAGCAGCAGAACCTGTTGTTTCCGGAGGAGCCGTTTCTTCTTCTGTTGTCTGTGCAGTGAGGGGGGAACTGAATATCCCAACGATGAGGATGCCGAGGAAGATTTTTAGTGCTGCTTTGCTAATCACAGTATATGCTTGAGACTAGAATCAAGGAATTTGTGTCCACTATCATAGCCTTGCTGTAAGTGTTTTCCACAAGTTTTTGCTGTATAGTGTTTTCCACAAGTTTTTGCTGTAAGTGTTTTCCACAGGTTAAGGTAGTTATCTGTCCTGACGATATCGCGGTAATTGCAATAACTGAGGAGGTAAAATCTTGAATATTAACGGTTATGTACTCGATTGGGTTCCAGAGAAGAGCAGTTATCGACTCTGGAGGTTTGACCCCTGTAGTTCAGATCCGTTTCCTGACACAGCTATGCAAAGTAGTGGCACTTGGGGAAGCATCGGTACAGGACATGAACTAATTTCATTAGGGAGCTATGCGTTCGATTGGGTTCCAGAGAATGGCGGCTATCGACTCTGGAAGTTTGACCCCTGTAGTGCTGATCCGCTGCCTGAAAAGGTTGTGCAAAGTGGTGCCTGGAGCACGATTCGTACAGGACATGTACTGATTCCTTTGGGAGGCTATGTCCTTGATTGGGTTCCTAAGAAGGGTGGCTATCGACTCTGGAAGTTTGATCCTTGTAGCTCAGATCCCCTTCCAGGTTCCCCCGTTCAAAGTGGAACCTGGAGTTCAATTCGTACAGGACATGTACTGATTCCCTTAGGAAGCTATATCCTCGATTGGGTTCCTAAGAACGGCGGTTATCGACTCTGGAAGTTTGACCCTTGTAGCTCAGATCCCCTCCCTGGCTCCCCTGTCCAAAGTGGAACCTGGAGTTCAATTCGTACAGGACATGTACTGATTCCCTTAGGAAGCTATGTGCTCGATTGGGTTCCAGACAAGGGTGGTTATCGACTCTGGAAATTTGACCCCTGTAGCTCAGATCCCCTTCCAGGTTCCCCTGTCCAAAGTGGAACCTGGAGTTCAATTCGTACAGGACATTCACTTTGTCCGCTAGGATAGAGATCAATAATTGTCAATTAGCAATTAGCCATTAGCCATTAGCCATTAACAATTAGCCATTAGCCATTAGCCATTAGCCATTAGCAATTAACAATTAGCCATTAGCCATTAGCCATTAGCCATTAGCCATTAGCCATTAGCCATTAGCCATTAGCCATTAGCCATTAGCCATTAGCCATTAGCCATTAGCCATTAGCAATTAACAATAACGTTGCACCTCCTCCACCGACAATGAGAGAGCTTGAGCAACTTGCTCGACTGTTAAACCCATTGCTAGCAATTGGGGAATAGCATCCCGTTGCGCTTGCTCTGCACGAGTAGCTCGTTGACTCTCGAGTTTGGCTCGTTCACTCCCCGTCAACAGCAAATTCCCCTTGCTATCCCACCACCGCAACCATTGCTGGGTCTGATTTTGATAACTCCCTTCCCAGATACCCAATTCCACTCCCATCAGAGAAATTGGGTAATGTCCACGCTCGTTGGGTGACAAACGGCAATAGCGAGTGTTCGCCCAATTGTAGACTTCCAGTTCGTTCGTTTTAATAATATAGATAGCGTAGTAGGGAATCCGGATAATCCGCTCGTAAACCCAAAACTTTCCTGGTTTCTGGTTGTTCCCTTCTGGCAAACGGGACAAGGGAGTATTATCTCGTTCTTCGGAACCATCCCCACTGGCGAACTCAATGGCAATCATCGGTACCATATACTCCCGCCACAAGACATAAGAACGGCGAATTTCCCCGTCTACAAGAGGGGGAACGTTAGGGACATAGAACCAGTCCGGCGCCTCGGCTCCCCGTTCAGGAGGATCGGTTTCGCGCCAGTAGATGCCACAATCTTGACCAATGGCATACTGTCCTTCGGGGTGAAGAGTTTCTAGTGTAGTTTCCAGAGAATCAGTAAGGAGGATACTCTGGGGGTGTTCTTGGAAATTTTTCACAAACGTGCCGTCGGATTCAGGGAGCTGGGTATGATTAGGAAAGGCAGGAGGTAACGTTGTCGGTTTTAGACTTGGGGTCATGGCAGGAACGTGCTTGAGCCAGTGTCGGGACAGTTACTTTTCTACACCATAGCAATTACCAATTGATAATGGATAATGGATAATGGATAATTGATAATTGATAATTGATAATTGATAATTAATCAGTCCGGTTTAAAGCCTCTCCTTTAAGATACAAGGGGCTGGTTTATCGATAATTGTAGGTAAGTAAGACAAATGAGTAATGACCAACCATCTAATGTGAGTGAATATGTAGAGCAAATGGCTCAGGTTTTAGATTTGAATCTTGCTCCAGAACATCTACCAGGTGTAGTTGAAAACTTTGAGTCAATTGCTGCGATCGCAGTTTTAGTAACCGAATTTCCCCTACCCGAAAATATCGAAGCAGCTCCAGTCTTTGAACCATAGGATAATTAATTAGGGGTTGCTGAATAAGTAACAAGTAAAAAGTAACAAGTAAGAAGGAATGAAGCATTTATCCTCGTGGGTGAGCACTTCCATTCCCCAAGGTTACTCAGGGATTTCCCATCAAAGTGCAAGGAAATTATACCTTTTGGCTCAAAAAGCTTGCACAATTGAACAAATCTGGGAGCTAATCGAGGGGTAATTCACTCATTACTCATCACTCATTACTCATTACTCATTACTCATTACTCATTACTCATTACTTCAAAACCCGAATCAATCGACTTTTTCAGCAAACCCTAATTATCAATTATCAATTATCAATTATCAATTATCCATTATCCATTATTCATTATTCATTGATAAATCAAGCTAGGGGAAGTTAGAACAAAAACATCTCTTGTGCCTTTGCCTTCAGCAAGAGGTTTAACAGGAGTAGTAAAATGGAGATAGTCGCGGTCATTGACTAAGAGCAATTCTCCCGGATTGAGGATTTTCTTAAACACGGGCTTTTCTCTTCTAGCCACATAGAGATGAGTTTCTCCCCCTAGAACATTTTGGCGATCAACTGCAAAAATGCCAACACAATCACACCCATCTCGGTGAATTCCTTCCGGTGCGGGGTTGCCAAAATTTTCAGGTGAACAAGTAGTTCTGATTTGATGTACTCCAATACTAACTCCTGATTTTAGTTTGCAGCGATCGCTAAATTCCATCAGGAGTTTCTTGAATTCAGCTAAAGCGATAAGACCATCATCTAATTCTTCATACTCTCTTTTCATATCTCCCACTACTGGATTATAATCTCTGGTTTGGAACAGACAACCATGAGGGAGCTTGATTAACTCATTACCAGATATTCGGAAGCTAGATAGTCGTCTGAGGCGATACTTATCTTTGATGTAAGGGTCAACTGGAAGAGTCCTAAAAAAATCCTTAAATCCCTCTATTTGGATGTGACTTATTCTTTCTAAGCCAAAACTTATAGCATAAGCTGATTCTAGTGAGTCTAATGCTATGGTCATGATCTTTACTCCCTTTTGCTTTGAGAGGTTTATAGTTCAATTATAGACAAGAAAAACTAAATTTCTGTTAATCAAACAATATAAGAGGTCAAACTGTGATAAAATTTAAAATTTTAAAATATTCATCTTGATGAAGTATAATAATTTACCTTGAGGTCGCTACTTATTGAAAAATTTTCGTTTGCCTCACTACAGAAATCATGTTTCCCGAACATTCTCCTTTACCCTGCTACTGCTGTTGGTGTCGATTGTTATTGGCACTGCCTTGCGCTTCGGGAATCTTACTCTGAAGTCCCCGTGGACAGATGAATTTGCCACGATGGTATTTAGTTTGGGTAATAGTTATCAAACTGTGCCTCTTAACCAGGCAATTTCTCTAGATACTCTTCTCGAACCCCTCAAACCCAACCCAGCTGCTGGAGCATCAGCGGTACTGCGTCACCTTTTTGATGAGGATCACCATCCTCCCCTCTATTTTTTACTAGCTCATTGGTGGACACAGCTATTTCCCCCTGTAGGAAATTATGTCTCACTCTGGGCCATGCGATCGCTTCCAGCGCTCTTGGGTGTTGCATCAATTCCCGCTGTGTATGGATTAAGCTGGCTGGCTTTTCGTTCTCAGTTAGTAGCTCAACTGGCAGCAGCCATGATGGCAGTCTCTCCCTATGGCATCTTTTTGGCTCAAGAAGCTCGTCATTACAGCCTCGGAATTCTCTGGATAATTGCTTCTTTGAGCTGCTTGGTAGTTGCCTTACAGCATCTTAAGCACCAGAAACCTTTACCATTGCCAGTGGCATTGTCTTGGATAGTGGTGAACAGTTTAGGCATGGCAACCCATTATTTCTTTAGCTTGACTCTTTGTGCCGAGGCAATGGTGCTAATTGGCTTTTGGGTACTAAGAAAAATCAGAAAAACTTCTTTCTCTCCCCAGTGGTTGCGGATTGGTAGTGTAGCTGCTGGCACTTTTTTCGGCTGCCTAGTTTGGTTGCCAGTGTGGCAAGCTAGTCGGGAGCCTGAGATGATTCAATGGATGATAAGTAGCAATGGCAATATTTGGACTATAGTAAATCCCATTTTTCAGTCTTTCGCTGCTTGGATTACTATGCTGTTTCTGTTGCCAGTGGAAGTATCAGCAAGATTAGTGTGGATTATCTCCGGTTTGGTGATGCTCCTGTTTTTTATCTGGGTAGTGCCGATTCTCTATCGTGGTATCAAAACTCAACTGAAGCAGTCTGATACTAGTTTAGCAACAGGTATCTTGGGAGGTTTTGTTTGCGGAGCGATCGCACTATTTTTCAGTATTACTTATTTACTCGGCATTGATCTTACCAGAGGGGCAAGGTATAACTTCGTTTACTTCCCTGCTGTGATCGTTCTAGTAGGAGCAGCCTTGGCTATTAGTTGGCAGCCTGATTGGGAGATTGGGAGATTGGGAGGTAAAGCTACTGTTGCAATTATCTGGTTAATGGGTTTTCTAAGTAGCCTTACGGTAATTAACAATCTCGGTTATCAGAAGTACTATCGTCCCGATTTGTTGGTATCAATGATGCAACAGCAGTCGTCAGTACCAGTACTTATTGCTACTACCCACAATAGCCTAGTGCAGACTGGTGAAATGATGGGTATTGCCTGGGAATTGAAACATGCTATAAATTCACCAGCATTACCAATTAATCCCCAATTTCTCCTAGCCCATCAAGAGCAAGAACAGTGTGTTAGCCTCAGTATTCCAGGGAAAAATTGCCCAGCCTTTACTACTTTACAACAAGCCTTAGCTCAACTACCCCGACCTTTAGATTTATGGTTAGTCAATTTTAAAGCCTCAGTCGGTGAGCTACCAACATGTTTTGCTCAGGAGACAACACAATCTCCAATATCGGTAGATGGTTACACAACTCAGCTGTACCATTGTGGTAGATGGTAGGTGGTAGGTATTAGGCAATGGTAACAAGTTAAACGGTAGTGCATTTTGTCAACTCCCATATATGGCGCTTGAAGGCTCAAAAAACACTATATATGGAAATACTCAAGAGGTTAGAAAAATTGTATTCTTCTTCCTCAGCTTCCTCAGCTCCCCCAGCTCCCTCAGCTTCCCCAGCTCCCTTGACAACGACACTTTTACCTTAACTTGTCACCAATGGGTATTAGGTGTTAGGTGTTAGGTGATTTTTTCTATTTTTTGAGTTATTACTCATCACTCATTAAAGATATAATTTAGCATCAACCGCCAGAAGCCCCGTGACCTACCCGTAGGGTTGGAGACGGGATGAATGGCGGCCAAAAACTTGGTAGAATATTGGTGTAGGTAAAGTCAAAACTAAGAGCTAACCACCGCCTACACATTGAACCTAGACAACTGAAAGTATGGGATTTTACAAGGAATTGTGCGTACATTGCATAGCAAGATTGTATGTAAAACTTTCAAGGAAAGTAGGTAGAAAAAGAAATGAAGAATGAAGCAGCAACCTACCCTTCAAACCCAGCGACTAATCCTGCGACCCTTCACTTTAACAGATGCTCCTCTAGTACAAAGGCTGGCTGGTGCACGAGAAATTGCAGCAATGACCCTTAGCATTCCTCATCCCTACGAAGATGGAATGGCCCAAGAATGGATTAAAACCCATCCAGCTGCTTTCAATGAGGGTATCAGCGTTAACTTTGCCATTGTGCTGCGTGACAGTGAAGTGCTGTGTGGTTCAACTGGCTTAGGAATCGATGCTGAAAATGCTAATGCTGAATTAGGATATTGGATTGGAGTACCTTACTGGGGTAAAGGTTACTGTACTGAAGCAGCCAAGGCAGTTGTGGGATATGGTTTTGAGGTAATTGGGTTACATCGCATTCATGGTGCTTATTTTCCCCAGAACCCGGCATCAGGTAGAGTAATGCAGAAGATTGGTATGAGCTACGAAGGATGTCGCCGCCAGCATATACTCAAATGGGGTAACTTTGAGGACTTAGAACTCTATGGCATCCTGAAAAGCGACTGGCAAGTTAATGAGACTTATAGATAAGAAAATGTCCCATTTTAGATCAGGCAAGGGAGACGCGGGGATGAGAGACATGGGGAGAAATGGAGACGCGGAGATGAAGAAATCAGTCCCAATGAGCAATTAACAATGAGCCATTAGCAATTAGCAATTCTCAACTGGAGGTCTTGATGAACAAATCATATACCTGGGATGCTGTAGACTATGCACAAAGTTCATCTGCGCAGCAAATTTGGGCAAGAGAACTAATTGCCAAACTTAACTTGCAAGGTAATGAAAAAGTCCTTGATATTGGTTGCGGGGATGGCAAAGTCACTGCTCAAATCGCCAATCTGGTTCCCAATGCCTCTGTTGTTGGTATTGATAGTTCTGAAGGAATGCTGAAGCTTGCGAAAACTCAGTATCCAACAAACGCTTTTCCCAACCTACAATTTCTCCATGCAGATGCTCGTCAGTTACCCTTTAAACAAGAGTTTACGGTTATCTTTTCCAATGCGGCGCTTCACTGGATACAGGATCATGTGTCAGTTCTCCAAGGCATCAGTAATAGCTTGCAGTCTGGCGGCAAAATCTTGCTCCAAATGGGTGGTAGAGGCAACGCTGTCGAAATTATCCGAGTAGTCGAAGAGTTAATAAACTCTAACCAATGGCGTGAGTATTTTATCGATTTCCCATTTCCTTATGGCTTCTATGGTCCTCAAGATTACCAGCATTGGCTCAAAGATGTGGAACTAGAACCGGTTCGTCTGGAGTTGATCCCAAAAGATATGACTCACAAAGGAGCAGTAGGACTTGCTGGGTGGATTCGCACGACTTGGCTACCCTATACCCAACGATTGCCGGAACAGATGCGCGAGAACTTTGTCACAGAACTAGTGGAACGATATTTAGCATACCATCCAGTAACTGAGGATGGTTTGACCCATGTGCAGATGGTTAGGCTTGAAGTTGAAGCAATAAAATGTTAGGAATGCTACACGCAAACAAATCTTTTCTTCCTGCCTCCTGCCCTCTGTTATAGTACTCCGGTGAATTTCAACAGTTTTTTCTTAAGCTCATTCCCTTTCTTCAGGCATCGCCAACTTTGTTCCTTAGTCACAAGCTGCTTGGTATCAGTCGCTCTCACTAGCTGTAGTAATATAACTACTGACCAATACCAAGCCACAGCGCAGACAACTTTTACCTGGCGAGTTAGATATACTACAGGTGAGCAAAGTTACAGAAACCCCCGCTTTGAGGAGTTTGCCTCCAATTCCCTACTTAACTACAACGGCGAGAAGCCTGAAGAGGCCGTTATCGGACCTGATGACCAAGGTTTATGGTGGCCTACTATGCCCCCAAAACCTAGCATAGATGAAGTAGAACAACGGCAGAAGCTCCAAGAAAAGATCCATAAACCAGAACTTTTGCGTACTGTAAAATATCAGCTAACCTACCAACAAGATAACCAAACGGTTACTCTACCAACTAACTATCAAGTTTATCGACAGGTAGCTAGAGCATATCCTTATGGGAAGACTTTGCAGCTAACCTTAGGTATCAATAATGGCTCTGTGGAGAAAGCTGAGCCTGTAGATAGATAGAGAAAGTAGAGGCAGACAAAGCTTTATTTTTAAAATCAATATTTAATTTCTTTCAATTAAATAATTTAAATATGAATAATGAAATTCAAATCAAAACATTATTAGCAACAATCATTATTGAAGCTCAAAAAGAATTACTATCCCCAGTTGAATTCTATAATCTTTGCCAAAAGCTACGTAAAAAAAATATTACCAATAAATTTTACTTTTTAGCTCCAAATCCTAACTTAATTAATTTTAAACATCATAAAATTACTGCTCATAAACTGTGTAAATTTCTGGATAAATTAGCTTACTACGTAAGCCATATTGCAGAAGAAGGTCACCAAGAATTATTTTACCTGCAAAAGCTGAGTATCAGGCTCAGAAACACGACTAGAAAGGTAGTGCTAGTGACAAAAAGAAGAGCTGATTACCAAAGCATCAACTCCGGTAATGCGATGAAGATTGAGGTAGAAGTAGTTGGTGCGGGGATGATTGGTAGAGTAGCTCGCTTGAGAATTAATGATGGCAAAGATATTGCCTTTAAAGCTTTTTTTGATCCAGATTTTGTTTGGCAGCATGGTCCTTGGGCAGAAATTCCTATTGGTATCCGACTGAAAGCTTGTCAAGTGACTAAAGATCTACCAGAATTCTTATTTGCGGGTCAGGATTGGGCTGTCTGGGAATGGATTTATCCCCATACTAATCCGCAGTTAAGGACAACGGGAATAACCTATGAACAGTTTGCTAAACAAGAAGGTTTAACTAGGCTAAATCCCTTAAACCGCAGCAACTACAACCCTTATAACATGCGCTTAGATCCAGGAGGAATTCAGAAAGAATACTGGGGAAGACGCTTTCATGATTTCCTTCGAGGAATTGTTTTTTATTTCAGAAAGGTTCACAGAGAAGGGTTAAAGTCCTTAACACCGTACTTAAGTGGAAGTAGTCTTTGTTATCTCTGGTTACGGTTAGTTGCTCTGATTTTCCCTAGAGTTACTCAAACTCAATTAAGGTCATCCCACGACTAAAGTACGTGGGATGTAAGCATCCTTTGTGATTAGTCAGAAAATCCTTTGTACCAATGACCAATGACTAATGACTAATCAAAAAGCAGCGGGAGAGGGCAAAGCCTCCCGCTGAGTTGGATAAAGCAGTTAAGCTCTTACAGTCTTAGTAGCGGCCACCGCCACCGCCACCGCTGCGGAAGTTGCCGCCACCACCGCGCCGATTACCACCACGTCGGTCTTCGCGAGGTTTCGCCTTGTTAACTTTTATTTCGCGACCCATCCATTCTGCTCCATCAAGAGCTTCAATAGCAGCCGTTTCTTCTTCTTCTTTACTCATTTCCACAAAACCAAAGCCACGAGGGCGACCCGTTTCACGATCAGTGGGTAGCTGAACCCGCTTTACTTCACCGTATTCTGTAAAAACCTCACTGAGGTCTTCCTGTGTAACCTCGTAGGATAAATTGCCTACATAAATTGACATAGATGGTCTCCAAAATCAAAAGTGTATAGAGTGTGAGATTTCGGAAAACAGCCTGTCGTCAATACTGGGAGGAGGAAACCTATCAATACTTGAATCAAACATTGTAACCGAATGTAGTCTCACCTTCTAGTTTAACCCAGTATTAGGTTCTTGGGGGTAGCATTACTAAAGTGTTGTCAAAATCAGATTTTTGCAGACTTTGCATAAGCTCAACTTAACTAACTCGAAAAATTTTCTCTAATATCGACAGTAGGTAGTAGGGTAGGCAAGATCCATAGAACTGGAAAAGGTTGAGCTATTGTTGATTGAGTTGACCCACTTTACAGTTACTAATCCAAAGATCTAAAAACCTAACACCTAACACCTAACACCTAACACCTGATATCGACTAGTATGTCCCACTTTAAGTTAAAGCTGTTAAACTTAACTAATCTCTAACAATTTGCTCTAATCTCAACAGCAATAGCAACAGGGAGTGTACTCCGGTGATAGCCAAGAAAGCTTCCAAATCCAAGCGTCTTCGCAGCTATATACTAACGCCTGTTGGTGCTAAAAAACTCAGAAACAGCATCAGTGTTTTAGAGGAACAGACAGGTTTTAAATATAACCCCTCGAAAATTGCCGAACAAGCTCAATTGATTGGTCCTCAAGGTCTGCATCCAACCACAATTCGGAAAATCTTGCAGAACAAAGGTGGAGTGGACAAAAGTTCACTACAATTGCTTTTTCGGGTACTCCAGCTTGAACTCGAAGAAGAAGACTATACCCAGCCAGGATTAGCAGAACTTGTTGCAGTTAAAACTTATCAGGATTGGGGTGAAGCAGTGAATGCTTCGCTTTTCTACGGTAGAACCTCAGAATTAGAGGCTCTAAAACAGTGGATTGTTGAGGAGCGCTGCCGACTGGTTATGATATTGGGTATGGGTGGTATTGGGAAAACTACCCTGTCAGTCAAACTGGCAGAACAACTACAAGAGTCGTTTGACTATTTAATTTGGCGATCGCTACGAAATGCACCACCTTTAACAGATTTACTAGCTCAACTTATTCCTTTTCTCTCCCAACAAAAAGAAACCGCTGCCAATTTACCTAAAACTTCTATTAGTCGTCTTTCCCGACTACTTCATTATCTCGAAAGACAGCGCTGTTTGTTAGTATTTGATAACATTGAGACGATCTTAAAACCTGGTAGTCCCTTAGGACGCTATCGTGATGGTTATGAAGGTTATGGAGAACTGTTTCAACGTATAGCACAAACTACTCATCAGAGTTGTTTGCTGCTCACGAGTCGGGAAAAACCCCAAGGTATTGGTGCTCTTGAAGGAGAATGCTTACCTATTCGTTCCTGGCAACTGGGAGGCTTACTTGCTCAGGAAGGGGAAGAAATTTTGGGGTCTAAAGGTCTAAAAGGGTCACAACAGCAAAGAGACCAACTAACCCAACTCTATCACGGCAACCCCTTAGCCCTGAAGTTGGTGGCAACCTCAATTCAGGAATTATTTGCAGGGGATATTGGGGAATTTCTTAGTCAAGGTATCGTCGTTTTTAATGGTATTCGTCAACTTTTACAACAGCAGTTTGAACGCCTCTCTTTCCTGGAACAGCAGATTCTCTATTGGTTGGCGATTAATCGAGAACCTATCACTTGCAATCAATTGCGGAGGGATATTGTGCCTCGGGTTTCTCTGGGGAGAATTCTGGAGGCTTTGGAATATATCAGCGGCAGATGTCTGATTGACAAGGCTACACCCACATTGTTTACTTTGCAACCAGTAGTAATGGAGTATGTAAGCGATCGCTTGATTGAGGAAGTTAGTGAAGAAATCTACCAAACTCACCAGTCGGGAAGTCTCAACTATTTTAAAGTATTCAAACACCAAGCGCTGATTAAAGCTGAGTCTCAAGACTACATCCGCTTCTGGCAAGTTAATTTAATTCTCCAGCCGATAATTGAAGAGTTATTGACGAATTTTGGTCATCGAGAAAGCCTGATCACTAGCTTAAACAAAATCCTTTCAGCTTTGCATTCTCAGCAGCACTCAACTTTTGGTTACATTGCAGGTAATATTCTCAATTTATTAGTACAGTTGCAAGCTGATTTGAGGGGTTACGACTTTTCTGGATTAACCCTGTGGCAAGCTCATCTGCAAGGGGTAGCTCTACGCCAGGTAAACTTTACCCAAGCTAATCTAGCTAAGTCGGTGTTTAGTGAAACCTTTAGTAATGTTCATAGTTTGGCTCTTAGTCCTGATGGGAAGTGCTTAGCTACAGGACACGCCGACGGTGAGGTGCGCCTGTGGCAAGTCAGCGATGGTAAACTACTATTCAGAGCAGCAGCGCATACTAGTACAGTTTGGTCAGTGAGCTTTAGCTGTGATGGAAAAATTCTTGCTAGTGGTAGCTTCGATTCCTCAATCTGCCTTTGGGATGTAGACAAGCAACAGCTGCACCAAATATTAAGGGAGCATGATGGTTGGATTTGGTCAGTTGCTTTTAGTCCTAAGGGTAATTTATTGGCTAGTGGCAGTAGCGATCGCACGATCAAACTTTGGGATCTTGAAACCGGGAGATCTATCAATACCTTAGAGGGACATACTGAAATCGTTCAAGCAGTAACCTTCAGTCCTGACGGGAAAACTCTAGCCAGTGGCAGTATTGACCAAACTGTGCGACTGTGGGACATTGACACCGGACAAATGCACCAAATTCTCCGAGGACATGTGCATCAGATTTCTGGTGTGGCATTTAGTGCTGACGGCAAGACTTTAGTTAGTTGTGAAGGACAAGCAATTAAATTCTGGGATGTTAAAACTGGGGTATGTCGCCAAAACATCACCGAGCAGCTGAAATTGGTTTGGTCGATTGCCTTATGTTCTCTTAATGTAGCCTTCGGTCAAGAAACAGTATTAGTAGGAGGAGATGCTAGCGTTTTAAAATTTTGGGAGCTGGAAACCGGGGAATGTTACCAAACCCTTTCAGGATTCACAGGTCAAGTTTGGTCTGTAGCACTAAATTCAACAGGACAATTTATCGCAGCGAGTGACAAGCAAACTGTAAAAGTATGGCAAATTAAAAGAAGGCAGGAGGCAGGAAGCAGAAGGCAGAAGGCAGAAGAGTTAGCCAAGGAAATCCAAACCCTACAAAGTTATACTAACTCAATTTGGTCTGTAGCTTTCAGTCCAGATGGGAAAACCCTCGCTAGTGGTAATGCTGACCAGACAGTAAGTCTTTGGGATGTCGATAGCCGTCACTACATCAACACTGTACACCATCACCACAAACCAGTTCATTCCCTAGCATTTAGTCAGGATGGAAACATTCTCGCTAGTGCTGGTGAAGACAAAACTATCCGAGTGTGGGAGCAACCAACAGGTAAATTGTGTTCTACACTTTTGGGACATACAGATTGTATTTGGTCAGTGGCATTTAGTCCAAAAGGTAATCTTCTTGCTAGTGGCAGTGCTGATCAAACTATTCGACTTTGGCAACTTCAGGATAACCGAAGCCTTAAAATCCTGCTAGGACATGAAAGTTGGGTGTTGTCCGTTGCTTTCAGTCCAGATGGAGAGTATTTAGCTAGTAGCAGTGCCGATCAAACCCTACGATTATGGGATGTCAGTACAGGTAGATGCCTCAAAACCTGCTTCGGACATCAGAGTTTAATAGGTTTTGTTGCCTTTAGTCCAGATGGAAAAATCTTGGCTAGTGCCAGTGAAGACCAAACAGTAAGATTATGGGATATTCTCAACGGTGAGTGCTTGCAAACCTTCCAAGGACATCAGAGTTTTGTTTGGTCTGTAGCCTTTCATCCCACGGAAAATTTACTAGCTAGTAGTAGTGTAGATCGAACAATTCGGCTTTGGAATACCCAAACCGGTCAATGCATCAAAGTTTTAGAGGGACATACTCTCCCTGTTTGGTCAGTGGCATTCAGTCCAGATGGCAAAATGTTAGTCAGTGGCAGCGATGATGAAACAATTAAGTTTTGGGATGTAGTAACCGGAATGTGCCTAGATACCCTCAGACCAGAAAGAATTTACGAAGGCATGAAGATTAATGGAGTTACAGGACTAACAGAGGCACAGAAGGCAACCTTGATACGGTTGGGAGCAGAGAGTTAAGAATTAAGAATTGTCTGGTGTGTCTCCGTTTCGCTACGTCGCCGCGTCTCCCCCATCTCCTCATCTGCTTAAGTTCTCCTTAAAGTCTCTATCTTCACCCCAAAAAACTATTTATTAGCAAAAACTAGAGTTATAGCAGTTCTTTAGCTAATAACAAAAATTTTTACTCCCTTGTTGGTGCAAAAATACCGATTCTTTTCTTTTCTTCCTTCGTGTCCTTTGTGCCTTTGTGGTTTCTTGTTTGTATTTAAAATAAATTTCCATCATAAAAATCACCTTTTGTTCATCAAATTGTTCCTACTCAATCAAAAAGATGCTGCATTCAAACAACCAATCAATGCCAGTTGTTCAACAGACCGACACAATAAATAATCAGTCATTAAGGGAAGCGCTTTACGATGCCATAGAATCACAACGCCTGGGAGGAGAAGAGACTTCTGTTATTAAGTTCAGTCCGGATAAGAAAACGATCGCTACTGTCGATCAGGATGGGCAAGTAAAGCTGTGGAATTTTAATAATAAAGATAATAAAGCTAAACCCCTCTCCGACGAGCCAGAGTTTACAGACATTTTTTTTAGTCCTGGCAATGGTGAGATAATTGCTACTCTCAGTAACGATAAAGTTGTCCATCTCTGGAACAAAGATGGTGAGGAACTTGCATCTCTTTCCCAAGAGGACAATGTTTCACATGTAGAGTTGAGTCCTGACGGTAAGTTAGTTGCTACCTTTAGTGGAGAGGACGACTCGATTGGCAAACTCTGGAAGCTTGAGGAAGGGACACTCAAACGCTTAATTTCTACTGATAAATTTAATTATGCGAGCTTAGGTCCAGATGGTAAGATTGTCACTTACAATTGGGAAGAAGGTAACATTAAATTGTGGCAATTTAATGGTAATGAACTGAAGGAATGGAATCCTTTACCCTCTAATGAGAAGTTTGATGACTTATCTTTATACCCTAGTACTAAGATAATTATGACCTGGAATCTAGATGAAAATACGGTCAAATATTGGAACCTTGAGGGGAAAGAACTTAAATTCTCAATTTCGGCAAAAGAACTTGGGCAAGACTCTCTTATCTCAGACATTAGCTCCGAAGGCAGGATTCTTGCTACCTTTGAGAAAGATGAAGATAAGAAAGTAAAACTTTGGTATAGCGATGGTACACAGCCGAAAACTTTATCCCATGACGCAGAAATCGCAGGAGTCTGGTTTAGTCCCAATAACCAGATAATTGCCACTGCTAGTAAAGATACAATAGTCAAACTCTGGAACCAGGAAGGTGAGGAAATATCAACCTTGCCGAGCCATAGCAAGCCAGTCTATAACGTGACTTTCAGCCAAGATAGTAAAATCATTGCGACTACTAGCTATGATAAAACTGTAAAACTTTGGAACGACAAGGGCAATAAACTTAGAACTCTTTACCCAAATATTCCAGTTGATGAAGTCCATTTCAACTCAGATAATAAGACTGTCGCTACTTTGGATGAGAATAACATTGTCAAACTCTGGAATATTGACAATAGCGATCGCCAATTTTTAGATCATAAGGCTCCAGTAGATAGTGTCAGTTTTAGCGCTAACAACAAGTTGATTGCCACCTTTAGTTCGTCTAGGGGCAACCCAAGTGCTAAACTCTGGAACTTAGAAGGCAAACAGAGTAAACTCTTACCTCCTGAAGAGAAGTTCGATAATGTAGAATTTAGCCCTGACGGCAAGCTGATTGTCACCTCTAGTTCGTCTGGGAATAACCCAATGACTCAATTCTGGAGTGTAGAGGATAAAAAACTTCAACCTCTACTTCCTGAAGGAAAGTTCGATTACGTGGAATTTAGTCCTGACGGCAAGCTGATTGTCACCTCTAGTTCCTCTAGGAACAACCCAACAACTCAACTCTGGAGTGTAGAGGATAAAAAACTCCAACCTCTACTCCCTAACGAGAAGTTCAATAATGTAGAATTTAGCCCCGACGGCAAACTGATGGCTATTTTCAGTAACAATGATGACAAAACTACCATCAAACTGTGGAAGCCTGACAAAGATAAGAGTCCCATATGCTTTATTACCCTTGCTAACGAACCATTCCCTGAGGTAAAGTTCAGTTCCAACGGTAAATTGATGGCTATCTCTGGTAGCTCTGAAGACAAGCAAACAGCTAAACTCTGGAACTTGGAGGACAAAGAAAGCAAACTCTTACTTACTGAAGAAAAATTTGAGCAAGTGGAATTTAGCCCCGATGGTAAGCTGATAGCTATTCTTAGTAAGAATAATGACAAGACTACCATTAAAATCTTCAGCTTGGAGGGAGAACAACCCAAATTCTTACACGATACAGAGAACTTTGAGCAAGTGGAATTCAGCGCCGACGGCAAGCTGATAGCTATCTTCAGTGATCATGAGAAAAAGACCGGAATCGAGTTGTTCAAGCGCAAGGGAATGGAACTCATACCCTTAAATACTAATGACTTTGATAACGAACAGTTCAATGAGGTAGAATTCAGTCCCGACAGTGAGTTGATTGTAACCTCTACTTCCTCTTGGGATGACTCCTGGGAGGAACACAAACTCTGGGTTGTAGATAGTAGTGATGCTCAAAAACCCCAACTTCAACCGATTAACGAGCAATTCTACGGGGTGGTATTCAGCTCCGATAACAAATTGATTGCTACTTTTGATGGCAGTAACACTGTCCAACTCTGGAATCGAAACAACGAACAACTTGCTAGCATAGACTTTAAAGATTCTATCAACAACCTGGATTTTAGTCCTGACAACAAAAAACTCGCCATTACCAGTGATAGCAACACGGTGGTTCTATGGGATTTGGAACGACGAACTGAATGGAAAGAGTTGCCAAACAAAGGACTAAAAGAGTTACTTGAAGAAGGGTGTGAGAAGGTGAAAAATTACCTGAAGCGCAAAAAGAATAACGATAAAGATCTCTGTGACGATATTGAGAAGAAGAAAGTAAGATAGCTCTTATATAGGGGTGAGGTGAAAAAAAGGTGTGGGAGAGCTTTTTTGAGTAATGAGTAATGAGTAATGAGTAATGAGTAATGAGTAATGAGTAATGAGTGAAGACACTAAGGTAAAACCTATTTACCGCAAGGAACTTAAGTTCCTTGCTAATAGTTCAAGTCATCTAAAGATGACTCAATCTGCTCAAAAATCTAGGACTTATGCACCGTAACTCAATTATGTCATCCTGAGCGATAGCGAAGGATCTCCAAACGACCCAGATACTTCACTATCACCTATCTCTAGCTTAAGTTGACATCAATGACCTACGTGCTCAATTAGGGAGATTTTTACTTATTTCACTTTGTAATTCTTAGCTTGGTGCAAATACAGAAAAACGATGCAACTTTTCGACGCTTTCATTTCCTACGGACGAGCTGATAGTAAAGCCTTTGCTGCTAAACTTCAAGGTTGCTTGGCAGAACAAGGGTTCAAAATCTGGTTTGACTTCAATGACATTCCTCTAGGAGTAGACTTCCAAAATCAAATTGATGATGGTATTGAGAAAGCACATCAGTTCCTATTTATTATTGCACCCCATTCGATAAATTCCCCCTACTGTCGCAAAGAAATTGAACTAGCGATTAAGTGTCATAAACGCATTATTCCCCTACTCCACGTTGAGCAGATTAACCAGGAAACTTGGCAACAGAGAAACCCCAACGGCACAGTAGAAGAATGGGAAGCATATCAAGCCAAAGGATTGCATTCGAGTTTTCCCAATATGCACCCCACCATTGGCAAGATTAACTGGGTTTATTTTCGCGAGGGCATTGATGACTTTGACAAATCCTTAGCTGACTTAATTAACTTACTCGGTTCTCATCATGATTATGTTGAGCAACATACCCAATTGTTAGTGAAAGCTCTGGAATGGCAACGGCATCAAAGACAAACGAGATATCTGTTAACTGGAGAAGGGAGACAGCAGGCTACTTCTTGGCTCAAAATACACTTCAAAGAGGAGCAACCTCCTTGTACTCCTAGTGATTTACATTGTGAATACATCACTGAATGTATCAAGAATGGCAATAACTTAATGACTCAGGTATTCCTCTCCTATGCTGATGAAAATAGGGAAACAATGGAGAAAATTCGCAACAGCCTGAGGCGGAAAAGTATTACGGTTTGGACAAATCTCACGGATATTCAAACCGGGGAAGCATTTGGCGAGGCAATAAACCGAGGCATTGAACAAGCGGATAACTTGGTTTACCTCCTTTCTCCTGAGTCAATCAACTCGAAATACTGTCAACAAGAATTGGACTTGGCTTTGTCGCTCAACAAGCGGATTATACCGGTGCTGGTGCGGGAAACTGAGCCCAAGACAATACCGCATGAACTCCGGCAGTTACAGTATATTGACCTGACAGACAATGTTCAGGAAGAGGATTACCTGCTTGATGAAAGCCAACTGCTGAAGATTTTGCAGCAAGATGAGGCTTTCTACAACGAGCATAAAATGCTATTGACGAAGGCGCTCAAGTGGAAGCGACAGCACGAGAATCCTAGTGTTTTACTGCGGGGGTATAACCTCAGGAGTGCGGAAACTTGGTTGAAGGTAGCGCTTACAAGGGAACAGCATCCCCCCACATCATTACAGGAAGAATTCATTGCTGAAAGCCTGCGGCAACCCCCCTTAGAGTCATTGGATGTATTTATTTCCTATTCCCGTGCTGACTCGGACTTGGGGAGAAAGCTTAATGATAGCTTACAGATGCAGGGTAAAACTACCTGGTTTGATCAAGAAAGTATTGCCTCAGGGAGTGATTTTCAGCAGGAGATTAATCGGGGGATTAAAGCCTGTGACAACTTTTTGTTTATTCTCTCACCCCGCTCGGTAAATTCGCCTTATTGTAAGGATGAAGTGGAATATGCGACTTCATTGAACAAGCGCTTTGTGACAGTGCTGCATCGGCAGGTAAATCCAGGAGATTTGCATCCAGAGTTAGCCAAGGTGCAGTGGATTGATTTTAATAAGCAAGATTTTAATGCCAATTTTAACGAATTGGTGAGAACCCTGGATCTAGACAGAGAACATGTCCATAGTCATACTAAATGGTTGCAAAGAGCGATCGAATGGGAGCAAAAAGACAAGAGTAAAGATTTACTATTGCGGGGGAGTGAGTTTGCTGTTGCTCAAGACTGGTTGCAAACTGCTTTAGCTAAAAATAAAAAGCCTCTCCCGACAGTTTTACAGCAGACATTTGCCGAGGAAAGTCAAAAAGCCATCATTGCAGCAGAAGAAGTGGAGAAAACTCGACAAGCTGAAATGCTGCGCTTGCAGGAGGAAAAGACAAAAGAAGCTGAAGCGAGGCTGGCAGAAGAAAAAAAAGGTGCCAGACTACAAAAATTATTCTTGGGTGTGGTGAGTGTGGCATTTTTAGTTTCTCTAGGGTTGGCAGGGGTAGCCAGGAAATCGTCTCGCGAAGCAAAGGTTAAATCTTCCGAGGCACAGGCTAAATCTTCTGAAGCGCTCTATACATCTAATCACAAATTAGACGCTCTACTCAAAGCGCTCCAAGCCAAACAAGCACTGAAAAACGTTGATAAAGAAGCAAGCGCTGACACTAAACAAGCTCTTGAAGCCGCACTTCAGCAAGCTGTTTTCGGAATCAGAGAGCACAATCGCCTCTCAGGGCATAAGGCAACGGTATTTGGTGTTGCCATGAGTCCCGATGGTCAATTGATTGCCTCCGGCGCTGAAGATAATACTGTCAAACTTTGGAATCAGGATGGTAAACTAGAGAAGACTTTGAAGGAGCATAAACAGTCAGTCACCGCCGTCGCTTTTAGTCCTGATGGAAAACAAATTGCCTCCGCGAGTGTAGACCAAACTGTCAAACTGTGGCATCTAGATGGCACTCCATTCAAAACCCTGGGAGGGCCACAAGGGCATAGCAATGCGGTTAGAGATGTTGCTTTCAGCCCCGATGGGAAACTGATTGCTTCGGCAAGTGATGATCAAACCATTAAACTGTGGAAACCAGATGGCACTTTAATCAAAACTCTCGAAGGGCACACAGATGAGGTAAAATCCGTTACTTTCAGCCCCGATGGGCAACTGATTGCTTCGGCAAGTGATGATCAAACTATCAAACTGTGGCAACCAGATGGTACTTTCCTCAAAACTCTCAAAGGGCATACAGATGAGGTAAAATCAGTCGCTTTCAGTCCCAATGGAGAACTGATTGCTTCGGGAAGTAGTGATAAAACCATCAAACTTTGGCAGCCAGATGGCACTGAGCTCAAAACTCTTGAAGGACACAAGGATGACGTTCTAGGAGTAGCTTTCAGTAACGATGGCAATAGCATTGCCTCTGCCAGTTACGATAAAACGATCAAAGTGTGGAAGTCCGATGGTACTTTACTAGCTAACTTGACTGCGCATAGTAATTACGTCACCGGTGTAACCTTTCACCCTGATAGTCATAATACTCTTGCTTCCGCCAGTGAAGACAACACCCTTAGAGTCTGGAAACTTGACCAAAATCGCAATGTTCCTCAAATCCTCTATGGGCATCAAAATGTAGTCAAAGCTGTGACTTTTAGCTCAGATGGAAAGTTGATTGCTTCTGCCAGTGACGATAAGACAGTAAAACTGTGGAACAAAGAAAATTTGTCGCAAAAAACCTTGCTTGTAGAGGGCGAGGTTAGAGGTGTAGCCTTTAGTCCTGATAATAAGTTCATTGCTGCGGCAGTTAGAAACAAAACTATCAAGCTTTGGAAGCAAGATGGCACTCCACTAAAGACTATTCGAGAAACAGATAAGGTTAATCAAGTGGCATTTAGCCCAGATAAGAAAGTGATTGCTTCTGCTAGTGACGACTACACAGTTAAACTTTGGCCTCTTGATGGTGGCGAGGAAAAAGTACTCAGTGGTCATCAAGATAAAGTCAAAAGCGTTGCCTTTAGCCCAGATGGCAAGCTAATTGTATCTGGAAGTTCAGACAATAGTATCAAACTTTGGAGCCATACCGGTAAGTTGCTTTCAACACGAACACGGCATCAAGGAGCCGTTAACTATGTATCTTTTAGCCCTGATGGTACAATGATAGCCTCGGCTAGTGCAGACAACACAGTTAAACTTTGGAAGCAAGATGGTGTTCTGCTAAATCTTGAGTATACTCTTGGCGAAGAAAAGGATCAACAGCACACTGAATCAGTACATCAAGTTGTCTTTAGTCCAGATAGTACAATGATAGCCTCAGCTAGTGCGGATCAAACCGTTAAACTCTGGAATCTAAAAGGCGAGCTGCTCGGTACTTTTTACCTCCATACCGATGTAGTCAATGGTGTCGCTTTTAACCCAGATAACAGTCAGGTTGTTGCTTCTGCTAGTAGCGATCAAACAGTAATTATGTGGGATGTTAATGAAGTTCAAAAGACAGGGGAGCTACCAAAAGACGGCTGTAATTGGTTGGGAGATTATCTAAAGAAGGATACTTCATCACAACTTATAACATTTTGCAGTGGGGTTGAACTGGACTGAGTAAGAGATTAACAAACGCTAGTTGAGAGTGATTAATAGCTGAGTAATTGAAACTTAAAAGTTGCGATCGCAAGGGGGTTAAGAAGTCGGGGATCTGAAGCTTCCGCCCTCACACCGGGTGAGCGAAAAAAAGGGTGGGGAGATAGGGAGATGGGGAGATGGGGAGATAGGGAAACAAAGGAGAACTAATGATTTGGGTGGATACTTTGCTATAAATCCCACGCAAAATTTCGTTCACCCCCTCACACCCCAATTGTAGGGCCCTATTGCATACACCTTGGAATTGCATACGCATTCTTAATTCCCCACAGCGGTACTAAGTGCATAAATCCTCCTTATCTTTCCCAAATAATAGATGTCAACAATGAGGAAAGTTATAAGGCGGTGCTCATGAGGTCAATTGTCCGGTATCCCAGCAACTTAGAGGAGATTGTAACTTGATGAGGCAGCCAAAAATGGCAGAAAATTCAGATATCGTTTCTACATTTTCCGAGTTTATTCTCAGTTTTCAAGAAAATAGCGATCGCATTATTCCCATTTGGCAAGCTTACCCGAAACTACAACGGAATATGCAACATCTGCTTGAGCTGGATACAGATGCTACAGAAGAGTTGTGGGCGCGGTATTTTTTAAAAATCTTTCGCGAAGGGGTAGAAGCCAAAACTTGTTGTCGTAAAGATTATGCTCAAGGACATTTATCTGCCTACTTACAGACAACCTGTTATTCTGTTGCCCTTCAGCTCGGTCATAAACATAGTAGAGTTGATATCTTCCGACGAGTATACACCTACCAAGATTACTTCCAAAAAGCCAATGTGCTTGCCAGTAATCCCGGAGAACTTCTCAAGAAATTTAATTTTGCAGTACCGTCCAAAATTAAAGCTTATGCTCAGGCTTTACTGGAAAGAGCCGTAATAGAGCAAATTCGTCGGGAAAATAGACATACGAGTGGGCTAAGGTTTGTGGGTTGGGGACTACTACGGAATACTCGCCGCAGAGAACTACAGGCAGCCTTAATAGGGAGAATAAACCAAAACAGGGTAGAACAACATGTTCTGATTTGGCAGTGCTTTAAGGAAATTTATGTTCCCAAAACTAACAGTGGTAGCCGTCATTTGGCTCCACCTAATAACGAAGAATTCCAGCAAATTGTTCGGTGTTACAATCAACGACGATTAGAACTATCTGAACCGGGGGAAACAGTTGATGAAAGCCAGATAGCACAAATACTTGAAGTTTGCACCTGTGCAGTGCGGGATTGGCGTACAGTTAGTTTTTCTTACCCCGATACTAATAGAGATATCCTTGGCTCAAGTACAGACTATGGCTGGGAGACAATTATTCAAGATAGTTCTGATTACAGAGCCAACGAGCCTTTAGCAAAACTCGAACAACAGGAAGCTTGGCAGGAAATCAACCATATCCTCGCAAAAGCCTTTTCTCAGTTATCGGTTGACAAGCAAAACTTAATCAGACTGTCGAGAGCAGGTTTAGGATTAACTCAGACTGAGATAGCACTTGTGCTTAATCTTAAGCAGTATCAGATATCTCGCCAGTATAAGCGTTGCCAGCGATCGCTTTTGCAATATTTTACTCAAGGGTGTAGTGAGAGTCTCAATATTAATCTTAGTAACGAAGTTATTGAGCAACTAGATGTTCCTCTACAAGAGTGGTTGCAGAAGCATTGCCAAGAATTTTCAACTTCTATTTTAGAGTCGATTGTACCATCAATCAACTCAGGAGATAGGAGACTATTGCAGTTTTACTATTGCCAAAATTGGAGTGCTGAGCAAATTGGTAGAGAGTTGGGGATTAAGACTTCATCTGTAAAAAATAAGCTCACGAATCTCAAGAACATGTTCCTGAACCATTTCACCATCAATCTAGCAACTAAGCTGGAGATTGAGTCTAAATCATTGGCTGCGATAGCTGACAAAATTGCTGCTTTTGTCGAGAACTGGCTTCACACTATCGCCTGTCCACTATCTTAAAGGAGAAGAAATAATGACACTTAAGCTAGAGCAACTAATTACTATTTATCCTAACGAATTGTACCTTGAAGTTTCCCCTCAACAACGGGAAGAAGCCTGGTTAAAAACCCAAAACTACTCTAACCAAGCAGCTCGTTGGCATGCTTATCTCAATCTGTTGGCTTTAAAAGCATTGGTAAATTACATCCAAGAAGAACCTGACTTAAGAGAGCTACATGATGTTGACCCTAGTACAGATTCTTGGGTGAGCAGTATTTGGGAATTTGTTAACGGTACAGCAATTAAGCTAGGCAATAGGCAACTGGTGATTATTCCTGAAGAAGTCAGTGTTTGCAGTGAATTATGCGTCCCTCAAGAGTGGGTAGATATTGCAGAGTGGGCAGCTGATTATTACCTGGGGATAGAAGTTAACTTAGAGAATGGATGGTTACGCATCTATGGATATGCCACTCACAAACAACTCAAAGAGCAAGGAAAATATCAGCCAATGGAGCGCACTTACTCTCTCAAAGAGGATGATTTAATTGCCGATCTTAATGTGATGTGGGTAGCACAGAAACTTTGTGCAGCAGAGCAAGCTGAGATTGCACCTTTACCAAACTTGTCTCCAGCTCAAGCAGAAAAAATAATCCCACAATTGGCTAAACCTTCTGCCTATTCTCCCCGTTTGGATTTAGCTTTTGAACAATGGGCGATGCTGTTAGTTAATGAGCAATGGCGTCAAAAACTATATCAACTGCGTTTAGAGGAAACCCAGGTATTAGCAAGTACAGCACCTATAGATGTAGGCAGCAGGCTCAAACCACTGGCAAACTTAGGTAAATTGTTACAGAACTTTCTCGAAGATGGGTGGCATACAGTTGAAGAAATAAGAAAACAACTGGATACAGAGGAACCCCAGTTAGCATACGGCTTGGGAGGTACTCGTTTTCAAGAGGATTCTCCTAATATCCCCAAAGCTGTTCCCGCATTGCTGGAACTATTACAGACAAATCAAGATCCAGAAACTTGCTTCAAAGCTATTGACTTGTTAGGTGAAATCGGTCAAGGTAGCAAAGAAGCGATCGCAACTCTCGGTGAGTTAGCACATACCTCCAAAGAGCAAGAACTGCGTCGCCAAGCTGCTGTAGTTTTAGGGAAAATTGAACCAAACAATCCCCAAGCTGGTGTGAGGCGAGTCAAGATTATTGACTTAGGAATGCAACTTGAGGGCAGTAGAGTGGCACTTGTGATTACTTTGATCCCTGAAGTGAATGGAGAAACTAATGTTCAGTTGCGAGTATATCCTGCTCGGGAAAGAAACTATCTGCCACCGAAGGTACAACTAATTGTACTCAATGAGCAAGGAGAAACATTCTTAGAAGCTCACTCAAGAAGTGCCGACAATTGGATTCAACTGGAGTTTAATGGAGAGAGCGCAGATAGTTTTACTGTCAAGTTGGTATTGAGAGAAGCCTGTTTTACGAAAGAGTTTGTCCTGTAATTGGGAGCAGTAGTGTCAATTAGCAATTAGGAATTAGCAATTAGGAATTAGCAATTAGGAATTAGCAATTAGGAATTAGCAATTAGGAATTAGCCATTAGCCATTAGCCATTAGCCATTAGCCATTAGCCATTAGCCATTAGCCATTAGCCATTAGCCATTAGCCATTAGCCATTAGCAAAATGAAGAAAAAAGCTATGATTAAGTTTGCCACCTTAAAAATAGTTAGCGGAGACTTTGAACAGGGTTTTCGGGTTATACTGCGAACTGGCAAAGATGGGAATTTGACTGTAACTGAAACTGATGGTTGGTTTCCCCCAGCTCCCGAGTTACCCCAACTGTTAAAGAATTGGCAGTCACATTATAATCCTGTCAATTTTTATCGGGGAGCATCCCAATTTTGCTCGTTAGCTCTTTTAAGAGGGACTGAAACCCTGGCAATGTCCTTACTTTGGGTAATGTTTTTTCCCAAATGGGATGCTTCCTTTGATCGCGCCCTCAACGCTCCCCAAGAACAAGTAACTAACTATTCAATTCTAACAGCAGCTAATCAGTTAACTGATGGCATCAATAGTTGGCTCAATTCTGGAGATACCAATTTTCAACCATTCCGAGATCAACTCATAGGACATTTGCATAAAAATGACCAACTAAGGTTAATCATCCAAACTGATAATGTCCAGTTATGGCGACTACCTTGGCATCTGTGGCAAGTTTTAGAAAAATCTCAAGCTGAAGTTCATCTGAGTGCCTCAGAATACCAACGAGTAGAAAGACTTATCCCAGTTAAAAGCCAAGAAAAAGTCAGAATATTAGTGGTTTTGGGAGATAGTACTGGCATAGATATAGCGAAAGATTTGAAGTTGATCAAGCAGGAATTACCTAATACGGAAATTGTGACCCTCAGGAATCCGAAAAAACAGGACTTAAGTGATAAACTGTGGGAGCAAGAGTGGGATATACTATTTTTTGCTGGTCATAGTTCTAGCCAAGGGGCTAACTCTCAAGGGAAGTTTGATATCTCTCAAGATGAAAGCTTAACTATTGAAGAGTTAAAGTCTGCTCTCAAGAATGCTATTAAACATGGTTTGAAGTTAGCTATTTTCAACTCCTGTGATGGGTTGGGATTAGGGATAGAACTAGCTAACTTGCAGATTCCGGCAACTATAGTGATGCGCGAACGAATACCAGATGCGATCGCTCAGACGTTTTTGGCATATTTTTTGAGAGCATTTGCTAAAGAAGGAAAATCTTTGTCCGCTGCCATACGGACAGCTCGAGAAAGATTACGCGAATTAGAAAATGAATATCCTTGTGCCAGTTGGCTACCTTTAAGTTGCAACAACCCTTCGGAGCAGCTGCCAACTTGGAATTCTTTGCTCGGACAGCCTTCCCCTATTAAGGATAATACTTCTGAAAAATCTAGTATTCGGTTTCAATTAGATGTACCAATTAGGGCATTATTCAGCATCTTTATTAGGTATAAATTCAGGATAGCAGCATTGAGCTTTAGTTTTGTGGTTTTGGGATACTTGGGATCTCATGTGTTAAACGCAATGGCAGTTGCTAAGATTAAAGCCTATCAATTCCCCAATGCAAAAACTTACTTGAGATGGGCGCTTAAACTCAATCCGAATAATCAGTCAGCTATTAATAATGAAGGTATAGTTGATGAAGCAAAGGAAGAGGATGAATCAGCTTACCAGAAATTTCGGGAGGCGAAGCAAAAGGGTAATCCAGAAGCCTGGAATAACCAAGCTTTCTATGAGATTCAAAAGGGAAACTATCAAAGAGCTGAGAACTTACTCAGGAAAAGCCTAGGGCAATCTACCAGCAAAGAAAACGAATATGCCATTCTTAAAAATTTAGGGTGGGTGCTATGGGAGCAAGGTAAAAATAACAAAGCGGAGGCACACTTGCAATATGCAATCACATTAATGCCGAATCATGGCTCTGCTTATTGCCTACTCGCACAAGTATTAGAAGCAAGGGGTGAGCAAGCAGATTCATTGGAGCAATGGAACAATTGTTTAGATTATGCTTCCTCCAAAATTCCAGAGGAAGAGAAGTGGATTGATATGGCACAGGAACGTCTTGAAGAGGAACAGAATAGTCATTAGTCATTAGTTATTTGTCCTTTGTCATTAGTCCTTTGTACTAATAACCAGTAGGGGCGAATGGCCTTCCATTGGTGTCAACTTAAGCTAGAGATAGCATAACGGTTGGCTTCCACACCCACCCAGAACTTAAGGATACTGTTGGCGAATTGGCTGGGGGTTGACCCCCTCTAGCTCCCCCTTAGTAAGGGGGAGGACAAGATTTCCCCCCTTAGTAAGGGGGGAATAAGGGGGGTAGCAAGATCTTGACCTATTTCGGTGAGAATCTTGTATACACGGTAGTT
>JAAHGL010000020.1 GCA_010692635.1 Symploca sp. SIO2C1
TATCAAGTTCGGATAATTACTTATAATTCCCTTCTACCTTGCAAACTTCTTTCTTCCCTTCTGCCCTCTGCCTTCTGCCCTCTGCCTTGTTGCAACTAAAGTGTAACTATTCAACCGAACTTGATATAATTGATGAAAGGTCTTAGCTACAAAACTCTCATTAAAAAAATTTCTCTCAACATCTTGCTGCTAACTCGCAAGCATAAATTCCTCATTGCTGTGCTGCTAGCTGTAACGATTATTACCAGCAATGCCTTAGCTCAATACCCAGCAATTTATAGTGACAAAGATATCTTTCATCCGGTTACCTCCCAAAATGGCATGGTTGCTTCTCAGGAAGCCTATGCAACTAAAGCGGGTTTAGAGGTTTTAAAAGAGGGTGGGAATGCCATTGATGCTGCGGTGACTATTGGGTTTACTTTAGCAGTAACTTTACCAAAAGCTGGCAATCTTGGTGGTGGTGGTTTTATGCTGGTACATTTAGCAAAAGAACATCAAACCCTTGCCATTGATTATCGAGAAAAAGCTCCTCTAGCCGCCACCCGTGATATGTTTCTAGATGCAGTAGGTGAGGTGGAACCAGAAAAGTCTCAATACAGTTATTTGTCTGTTGGTGTTCCTGGTACGGTAGCTGGTTTAGTCATGGCTCTGGAAAAATATGGCACAATTTCCCTAGAACGAGCATTGCAACCAGCAATTGCATTAGCAGAACAAGGGTTTCCTGTTACTGAAGATTTGCATCAGAGCTTGATTGAGGCTCAAGAGCGTATGGAAGCTTCTCCTGCTAGTATGGCTATCTTTTTTAAACCAGGAGGTATCCCTTATGAGGTGGGGGAAATCCTGGTACAAAAGGATTTAGCTCAAAGTTTGAAATTGATTGCTACTGAAGGTACTCAAGCATTTTACCAAGGGGAAATTGCCCAAGCGATCGCAGCTGATATGGCAGCTCATGGCGGCTTAATTACCAAGGAAGATTTGGCAAGCTATGAACCCGTTGTGCGAGAACCGATTCGGGGAACCTACCGGGGATATGAAGTTTATTCTATGCCTCCTCCTAGTTCCGGTGGTATTCATTTGGTGCAAATGTTGAATATTTTGGAAGCATTTCCCATTGGTGAAATGGGACATAATACAGCCCAAACTATTCATTTAATGGCAGAAAGTATGAAATTAGCTTATGCTGATCGTTCTAAGTTTCTGGGAGATACTGACTTTGTCTCAGTTCCCATTGCTGGTTTAACTGCCAAAAACTATGCTAATGAATTGCGAAGCCTTATCGATCTTAACCGAGCCACTAGTTCCCAAGAAATTGCTCCAGGTAATCCCAACCAGTTGGTAGATAGTAACGACACAACTCATTACTCAGTGATCGATAAATATGGCAATGCTGTTGCTAATACTTATACTTTGAACTTTAGTTATGGCAGTCACTTGACAGCAGCAGGAACCGGTATTCTACTCAACAATGAAATGGATGATTTTTCTGCCAAACCAGGGGTTCCTAATGCTGTTGGGTTAATTGGAGGAAAATTTAATGCGATTGAGCCAGAAAAAAGAATGCTCAGTTCGATGACACCGACAATTGTAATGCGGGAGAGCAAACCCTATTTAGTGACGGGAAGTCCAGGGGGAAGTCGGATTATCACAACAGTTTTGCAAATTTTGCTGAATGTAATCGACCACAAAATGAATATTGCTGCAGCTACTAATGCTGTTCGAGTGCATCATCAATGGCTACCGGATAAACTGCGGGTAGAACAAGGATTGAATAGGGATACAATCGGTTTATTAAAGGAGAAAGGACATCAAATTTCAGTTAAAAATGCGATGGGTAGCACTCAGAGTATCATGAGTGGTGAGGATTCCTTTCAAGGAGCTTCTGATCCTCGTAAAATTGGTGCTTTAACTTTGGGATACTAATTGGGAATTTAGAATTTAGAATTTAGAATTTAGAATGTATTTTCGCTGAAGGTGTGACAAGTAATAGGTAGGGTTTGCTGAATAAGTAACAAGTAACAAGTAAAAAGTAACAAGTAAGAAGGAATGAAGTATTTATCCTCGTTTTGAGCACTTCCATTCTCCAAGGTTACTCAGGGATTTCCCATGAAAGTGCAAGGAAATTGAACCCATCGATACAATTTCCTTGCACTTTTTCAGGGTAAAAATGCTTGAAATTCTTGTCTGGCATAGCTTCCACACTTATGCAGCAAGCCCTAGGTAGGTTGGGTGAAGCGATAGCGTAACCCAACACTCTTCGCATATTCCGTTGGGCTTCACTTCGTTCCACCCAGCCTAAAATGATGGGATAGAGTGCGAGCATCTTGCTCGTGTTTGACTGATCGATCGCGAGCGAGACGCTCGCACTACCCAAAATCTATTCAACTACTTTAATGGTAGAAAATTGGTTACATTGAACAAATGTCATTTCAACATACTTCGCAGCATCCAGGCAGTCTTCTCATGTATGCTCATCCGTTGAGTTAACAAATCAGCAGTAGACTCATCATTAGCAGAGTCTGCAATTGGGAAAACCAACCGTGCTGTTCTGACAACAGCTTCGTTACCTTCTACCAGTAGACGAACCATTTCTTCCGCTTCAGGAAGATCCCGAGTTTCTTCAATTGAGGTTAATTCTGCATACTGACTGTAGCTGCCAGGAGCAGGATAACCTAAGGTACGAATCCGCTCGGCAATAGCATCCACTGCCAAGGCCAACTCATTGTACTGCTGTTCAAACATCAGATGCAGGGAGTTGAACAGTGGCCCTGTAACATTCCAGTGGAAGTAGTGAGTCTTGAGGTAAAGGGTGTAGGTATCAGCTAACAGGCGAGAAAGTCCTTCGACTATCTCTTTACGATCTTTTTCTTCAATACCAATGTTGACGGGAGCGATTTTGTTTGCAGTTGCCATAATTGTTTCCTTAGTATTTACAAAAAAATTTTCAAACCGTTACCCAGAAAAGACTTGAGGTTTACAAGGTAAATGTGCTTCTTTGTTGAAACTAACTCAAAACTTGTTACTCGTTACTCGTTACTCGTTACTTTTTACTTTTTACTTCCTCAAATGCTCCCATTTGACTTATTCCGCAAACTCTAGATAGCTCTTAAGCTAAGTGCCTTCGTAAGACTGAGGGAGTAGCGCGGCGCACTCGACATTTAATTGTTTCCTTTCCTAGGCGTTGATGTGCTTCGTAACGGTGGCAACCGGAAAAGCCGTAGTATTTTCCCTCTACTTCTAGCACCTCAATAGGTTCATGCAATCCCTCTTTAGCGATTGACTCCATGAGAGCCTTCACCTTGCTTGAGTCATTGACTCTTGGCAGGGGACGATGAATTTGTGCAAGGGGAAGTTCTTTAACCTCTACCATCGGGTAATTTGCTGGCTCCTGTCCGAACTGCTTATAGGTAAATCATACTCGTTATGACTTTATTCTGCAAGTATTTTTTGAGATTGAGATCTCTACTTCATTTACCTGTAATCTGCTGTAGTACCATTGTCATAAGCTGAAACGGGGAATTGAAAATTGGGCAAATCTAAGTCTAACTATAGTGAGACAGAGTCAAATCAAAACGCATTTAAATCAGGATTAGTCAAACTCTATAAACTATATCTCTAGGTCTTTTTCTTGAGATTAATATTTCAATTTAAATGCTCAAGTTACTGCATTTTTACTTATTGCTTATCCACCTTGTAACTACTATCAGAAATGGGTTTTAAAGAAACGAAACGGTTACATAGCAATCATCTTGTCCAGAGTAAACTCTAAAATTTAACTTCGTTCTTTTGCACTTATCTACATAAGTTTTTCTTAGTGTTGATTTGTAGAGTTTGACTATTGTATTGTCTGATAATACAAGTTTGGTGCTCTAGTGGATTCAACAAGCTTGAATTAATACTTTACAAGAGATTAACGTAGATGAGTGAAACTCAAAAATTGCCTCTCCAGGTACAGCCTCGAGAAAAAGTTCTTGCAGAAGATAACGGAGTCGAGTGGCGTGATGGGAAACCTCCTGACTATTCTCACACAAACGCTTTTCTGGAAAAAGAACGGCAATATAACCATGCTCAAGGGTCTTTGAATGAAATCGCCCATAATTTGGTTAGGACATTTGAAATGGAGGCATCCTTCAAAACCAATACACAACAATGGATCTCTATAGTCACAGATAAATTTCGCATGAGCACTAACGGTGGGAAGGAATACAGTGCTCAAGATATTGTAGAGCAAGGAACCTATAATCTTTTCCTCGAGGACTCAGACTATTATCGTGCTTCTGATGAAACCTTTGACTCATCCTATAACCTCTTTCACACTGCTTTTCCTAATGGTTTTCACTGGGAATTAATAGAGGTTATTGCAGGACCTCCGAATGTAGTTTTCAAGTGGAGACATTGGGGTACCTTTACTGGTACTTACCAAGATTACCAGCCTACAGGTGAAACCATTGAAGTTGTTGGTCTTAGTATTGCTAAAGTAACGGATGATTTAAAGCTGGAATCTGTGGAACATTTCTTTGACACTAACAACTTCTTGACTAAGTTAACCAGTGGAGGTTGTCCCGTGAGTCATTAGACATCTCCAATAATTATGCCAGAACTCCTGAACTCCCTTCTATAAAGACGAATCATCCCCAGCCTTTCAAGCGCGGGATGATTTGAATTACTTGCATCTTGAGAATGGTAAGTTAAACTGTATGACAGCGTAGGACATAGTGCCATCAGTGCCAGCTGCTGCTGCAAAGCCTTCGGCATAACTACGCTTAGGGTGTAACGATTGGTAAAGAAGGCAATCCCTGCTGCTAACAATTCCCCCTCAGCAGCAAGTGAACCAGTAGGGGAACTTCAGTAAAATTCCTGAAGGTTGCTCACACGAATCAAGTGTTGGCAAAAGATGTTCCTTAGACTTAGCAAGTCTGTAATGCAAAAAGGCAAAAAATTGTAAGGGTTATAGTATCTACTTTTTAGCCTGCGACAGAACTACGCAGTAATTGCTGCTGCGCTGCATTAATTAGGGCTTGCTGTATAAGTGTGGAAGCTATGCCAGACAAGGATTTCAATCCTTTTTAGGCAAAACTTGGTCTAAGGTTTTTGTATCGATAGACTCACAAAACTTGCACTTTAACCGGGAAATCCCTAATGAATTCTTGACTCATTACCCATTACTCATTACTCATTACTTCAAAAGATGAACAGTACTATTGCCGAGCTTCCCGGCTATTGCTTCATTGAACCAATCTATCAATGTTCAAGAACCCTGGTTTATCGGGGAGAACGTTCTGATGATCATAAAAGGGTAATTCTCAAACTCCTTAAGAGCGAGTATCCCAGCTTTCAAGAACTAGTGCAGTTTCGCCACCAATACACTATTGCCAAACATCTCAACTTACCTGGAATTGTTCAACCGATTGCTTTGTTAAACTACCGTCATAGTTTAGTGTTAGTCATGGAAGACGATGGTAGCATCTCTCTCACAGACTACATCCGCAAGACGCAATTGAGCCTGTCTGAGTTCCTGTTAATTGCCATTGAGATCACCGAAATTCTGCAAGGACTCTACTCCTACCGGATTATACACAAAGACCTCAAGCCTTCTAATATCCTGATTAATCCCTCAACCCTTCAGGTAAAACTAATTGATTTCAGCCTTGCCTCCTTCTTACCCAGAGAGAACCAAGAAATTCACAACCCTAATGTGCTGGAAGGGACACTAGGTTACATCTCGCCAGAACAAACAGGGCGCATGAATCGGGGTATCGACTACCGCACAGATTTCTACTCGTTGGGTGTTACCTTTTACGAACTACTGACTGGACAGCTTCCTTTCCAGTCTACAGACCGCATGGAGTTAGTGCATTGTCATCTTGCTAAAAAACCTACTCCCCCTGTTGAACTGAATCCTGCCATTGGTGTGATGGTGAACAAGATTGTCATGAAGTTGATGGCAAAAAGGGCAGAAGAACGCTATCAGAGTGCTTTGGGATTGAAATATGACCTAGAAAAATGCTTACACCAGTGGGAGACATTAAAGAAGATACCAACTTTTGAGTTGGGTAGCCGGGATATTGGCGATCGCTTTGTGATTCCGGAAAAACTCTATGGTAGGGAAACGGAAGTGGCAACCCTCCTAGCTGCTTTTCGTAGAGTTAGTGCTGGCAGTCGCGAAATGCTCTTAGTGGCAGGGTTTTCTGGTATTGGCAAAACCGCTGTCGTTAATGAAGTTCACAAACCCATCGTACAACAACGGGGATACTTTATTCAGGGTAAATTTGACCAATTGCAGCGCAATATCCCCTTGTCAGCTTTGGTGCAAGCCTGCCGGAATTTGATGGAGCAATTACTCACTGAAACTGATGCTCAAATTCAGCAGTGGAAAACGAAAATTCTCTTGGCAGTGGGTGAGAATGGTCAGGTAATTATTGATATCATTCCTGAAGTTCAACTGCTAATTGGTAAGCAGCCACCAGTTCCCGAACTTTCTTCTGCTGCTGCTCAAAATCGCTTCAACTTACTCTTCCAAAAATTTATTCGGGTTTTTACTGGTGCTGAGCATCCTTTAGTCATCTTTCTGGATGATTTACAATGGGCAGACTCAGCATCTTTACAGTTAATGCAATTATTAATGAGTGAAATAGATACTCGCTATCTATTACTCATTGGAGCCTATCGGGATAATGAAGTTTCCCAAGCGCATCCGTTGATGCTGACTTTAGAGGAAATCAAGCAGGCAGGAGGCAGAAGGCAGGAGGCAGAAGGCAGGAGGCAGGAGGCAGGAGGCAGGAGGCAGGAGGCAGAAGTCAGAGCGCAAGCCTTGATTCATACTATTACTCTCAAACCTCTCCAAAAGACTGATTTAAACCAGCTAATTACCGATACCTTGAGTTGCTCTTTTGAGCTGGCTTTACCTCTAACGGAACTTATATATCAAAAAACTCAAGGCAATCCCTTCTTTAGCAATCAATTCCTCAAAGCTCTCCATGAAGATGGACTTATTGCTTTTAATTTGGAGGCAGGCTGCTGGCAGTGTGATATTGCTCAAGTCAAGGCAATGGCTAGCACCGATGATGTCGTAGAGTTTATGGCTCTACAGTTACAAAAGCTGCCAGCAGCAACTCAGGAGGTGTTGAAGCTAGCTGCTTGTATTGGCAATCAGTTTGAGCTGGAAACTTTAGCCATTGTTAGTGAAAAATCACTAACCGAGACGGCGACTAATTTGTGGAAAGCCTTGGAAGAAGGTTTAATTTTACCAAAGAGTGAAGTTTACAAGTTTTTTCCAGCTAATAAAGATTCAGTAACAACCGAGGAAGACTCTCCCCAATTCCCCATTCCCCATTCCCTATCCCCCATTCCCTACAGATTTTTACACGATCGAGTACAACAAGCAGCTTATTTCCTGATTCCCCAACAGCACAAGCAATCAACCCATCTCCAAATTGGGCGACTATTGTTGAACAATACCCTATCAGCAGAACTTAAAAGAAGGCAGAAGGCAGAGGGCAGAGGGCAGAAGGTTCCCACACGTACTCCTGCACAGGAGTTTGCGCTAACAGAAGGGAATTTTAAGCCAGCTGAACCAATATTGACTATAGAGGTTCTTGAAAAAGACTCTACCAGGAACTTTGATGAAGAACTCTTCCCTTCTGCCTCCTGCCTCCTGCCCTCTGCCTTACAAGGCGAAAGCCTTGTTGAAGACAAGATTTTTGAGATTGTCAATCAGTTGAATCTGGGAGTGGAGTTAATCACTTCACCTAGGGAGCGGAATCAATTAGCTCAGTTGAACCTGATAGCTGGTAATAAAGCTAAAGCTGCTACTGCTACTGCTGCTGCGATTGGGTATTTAACTGTGGGTATAGGATTACTAGCTGCGGATAGTTGGCATAACCAGTATCAACTGACATTAACCTTATATGAATCCGCAGCCGAGGCAGCCTATCTCAGTGGTGAGTTTGAGCAGATGGAGCAATTGATTGATACGGTGCTGCAACAAGCCAAAACCCTTTTAGACAAGGTGAAAGTCTATGAAGTGAAGCTTCAAGCTGGTATAGCACAGCATCAGCAATTAGCAGCAGTAGAAACTGGATTAACAGTTTTGAAACTCTTGGGAGTAAGCTTGCCTCAAGAACCTCATCCTCAAGATATTGAGCTGGGATTGCAGGAACTACAAGTGGAGTTAACCAAAAGAAGGCAGAAGGCAGAAGGCAGAAGGCAGAGGGCAGAAGGCAGAGGGCAGAAGGCAGTCTCTAGGAAAAATTTTTCACCACCATGCATGAAAGTAGGGGCGAATGGCCATTCGCCCCTACCGCTCCCTGACTTACAAGGTGAAAGCCTTGTTGAGGAGTTGCTCCAACTACCGGTAATGACTCAACCCTACAAGTTGGCAGCAATGAGAATTATGCCGATTTTAAGTTCTGCTGTCTATGTAGCAGTTCCGGCATTGTACCCCCTAATTGTTTTCCAAAAGGTTAAGTTATCCCTGGAAAATGGCAATACTGGTGCTTCTGCTTTTGCCTATGCCAGTTACGGTTTAATTCTCTGTGCTATTACAGGAGACATTGATACTGGTTCTCAATTTGGCAAACTTGCTCTAAGTTTGCTTAACAAGCTCAATGCCAGAGATATCAAATGTAGGACATTAGTAATGGTTCATACCTTTATTAGTCATTGGCACGAACCAGTCAAGAAAACGTTAAAACCTTTATTAGAAGCTTACTCTAGTGGATTAGAAACCGGAGATTTAGAATTTACCGTTTTAGCAACATTTGCTTACTCCTACCATTCCTATTGTCTAGGTAAGGAACTGCAAACCCTGGAACCAGAGATGGCTGCTTACAGTAAGCTGATGCGTCAACTATGCCAAGAAACAACCTGGGGTTGGAGTGAGCTCTTTCGACAAGCGGTTTTGAATTTGCAGGGTTTATCGGCAAACCCTTGCCGTTTAATCGGAGATAGCTACGATGAGGAAGCAATGCTACCGCTTCATCAAGCAGCCAGCGATCGCACGGGACTTTACTATTTATACTTCAATAAGCTAATTCTCTGTTATCTATTTGGAGATTACTCCCAAGCCATTGACAATGCTCACATGGCTCAACAGTATTTAGACGGGGTTACTGGTTCTCTACTGGTTCCCGTATTCTATTTCTACTATTCTCTGAGCCAACTTGCAGTCTATCCAGAAGCTTCTAAAGCAGAGCAAGCAGAAATTCTAGAGGCAATAGCAGCTAATCAGAACCAGATGAAGCAATGGGCAAACCATTGTCCAATGAATTTTTTGCACAAGTTTGAGTTAGTAGAAGCTGAGCGGTATCGAGTTCTCGGTAAAAATATTGAGGCAATGGACTATTATGACCTCGCTATTACTGGTGCCAAAGACCATGGGTACATTCAAGAAGAAGCCCTTGCTAACGAACTCGCTGCTAAATTTTACCTTGCTTGGGGTAAACAAACAATGGCTCAAGCTTATTTAATTAATGCTTACTATGGCTATGCTCACTGGGAAGCAAAAGCTAAAGTTGAGGATTTGGAAGCTCACTATCCCCAATTAGTAACTCCCCTCTTGAACCAGGAAGTGAGCGGTTACACCAATGAGACTCTTAACTCCATTATCCGTCAAAAAATTACCTCCTCTAGCAGTTCAAGTAGTTCAGCCGTTTTGGACTTGGCAACAGTGATGAAAGCTTCTCAAGCTATTTCTGGAGAAATTCAACTGGAGGAGTTGCTCTTAAAGTTGATGGAGGTAGTGATGGAAAATGCAGGAGCTGAAAAAGGTGCTCTTATCTTACCTTCCCCAATAATGTCAGGGAAAGAAGAGGTGCATTTACTCATTGCTGCTCAATGTATTGAAGCTCAAGAGTGTTGTCTACCTTCTACAACAGTTGCTAGTACTAATAAACTTCCCATTAACATCATCAACTACGTTTGGCACACATCTGAAACAGTTGTCCTTAATGATGCTACCGCACAGACTACCTTTGCTGCTGACCCCTACATTATTCAATGGCAACCTCAAAGTGTATTGTGTACGCCAATTATTAATCAAGGTAAGCTAATTGGTATCCTTTACTTAGAAAATAATTTAGCTAAGGGAGCATTTTCCAGCAATCGCTTAGCAGTTCTAAGGCTCCTTACTTCCCAAGCAGCTATCTCCCTGGAAAATGCCCGACTCTATAGTAACTTGGAAGCAGCTAACCAGCAATTAGAAAACTATTCCTACACTCTAGAGGAGAAAGTTGAAAAGAGGACAGAGGAATTAAAAGCAGCTCAAAAGCAGATAATTGTGCAAGAGAAACTAGCTTCTCTTGGTTCTTTAACCGCCGGCATTGCCCATGAGCTACGCAATCCCCTCAATTTTGTCAATAACTATGCCATTGGTTCTGTTGAGTTAACCGAGGAGTTGCTAGCAGAACTAGATGATCAAGCAAAAGCTTGGGATACTGAAGCAGTTGATTATTTCCAAGAGACATTAATTGACCTCAAAGAAAATGTTAACTCGATTGCAGAGCACAGTCAAAGGATTGAGGATACTATTCAGAATATGCTCATGCACGCGCGACACAAAAGCACTAAAAAAGAACTGACGAACTTGAATGCTTTATTAGCTCAAGCGATAGGGTTTGTGTATTACAGTAAGCGTGCCCGGGAACCTAGTTTTAACATTACCATCGAAACTGACTATGATCAGAAACTTCAACCCGTGGAGTTGGTGAGTCAAGATCTTAGTCGTGCTTTAATTAATCTACTGGATAACGCCTACTATGCACTGGAAACCAAGCAAAAAGCAATAGGCGCAGCTTTTAATCCTTTACTTTCTGTTACAACGAGGCAGCTAGGGGAGATAGTAGAAATCTGTATTCGCGACAATGGCTTAGGGATAGAGGCAGAACTGCAGGAGAAAATTTTTCATCCTTTTTTTACTACTAAGCCAACTGGAGAAGGAACTGGCTTGGGATTATCTCTTACCCATGACATCATTGTTGAGCAACATGGAGGCACTCTCAAAATTGCTAGTGAACCAGGAGTATATACGGAATTCACGATTAATTTGTTAAATCATGGTTGAATTTTTAGAGATAATATTTGATCATGTCTATTTTTCAGAGTCAATGTTAAAAGTTATTAACGTGATTTTTTATCAATTCTTCATCTTAAAAAATGATTTCTTTATAAATTTTTCACAATCAAGACTTGAATTTGTTGATAAGCTTAATTATTCTGCATTTTCTTAAATTTAAGACTAAAATAATGTTCTACAATTGGGGTGTTGTAACTAAAATAAGCCACTAAATTTATTATGTCCAAAGGGAGATAGTCCCAGGAGTAAAGTATGACAGCAGCCAAAATACTAGTAGTCGATGATGAGTTAGAGTTAGAGCGTTTAATTAAATTACGATTACGAAAAAATATCCGCGCCAATGAATTTCAACTACTGTTTGCTTCCAATGGTCAGGATGCTCTAAAAAAACTCCAATCAGAGACAAAAATAGACATGGTAGTGACAGATATCAATATGCCAGATATGGATGGTCTCACCTTACTCAGTAAGTTGCAAGATATAGACCAAAATATCAAGGCAGTCGTGGTATCAGCATATAGCGATCTCAAAAACATCAGAACGGCGATGAATCTTGGCGCTTTTGACTTCCTGACTAAGCCCATAGATTTTGACGATTTAGAAATTACGATCAAAAAAACCCTGAATTTTGTCCAGCAAACGAGAGAAACTCTGAGCCAGCTGCAAGATATGCAAGCTCAACTGATTCAGAGTGAAAAAATGTCTGCTATCGGTCAATTAGTAGCCAGTGTTGCCCACGAAATTAACAACCCAGTGGGCTTTATTGCTAGCAATATTGACTTTGCCTCAGAATACATCCAAGACATGCTCAGGCTGTTGAATCTCTATCAGCAACACTTTCCTAATCCTGGACAGGAAATCGAGTCAACCCTCAAAGAAATTGAATTAGATTACCTAGTTTCAGACCTGCCTCAAGTAATCTCATCAATGAAAACAGGTACTGAACGCATTATTAATCTTAGCAAGTCGCTGCGGAATTTTTCCCGAGGGGATACTGCCCACTCAGTAGCTTTTAATATCCATGAAGGAATCGACAGTACGCTGCTGATTTTGCAATATCGACTCAAGGCAAGAAAAAACTGCCCTAGTATTGAGATTATTAAAGAATATGCTTCCTTACCATTGGTAGATTGTTACCCTGGACAACTCAATCAAGTATTTTTAAATATCGTTGCCAATGCTATTGATGCCCTTGATGATTTGAATCAGGAGTGTTCCTGGGAGGAAATCAAGAGAAATCCTTATACTATTACCATTCAAACTGAAGCTTCTACCGATAATGACTGGGTAACCATTCGCATCAAAGATAATGGCTCTGGCATGTCTCCTGAGGTTAGGGAGCAAGTATTTGACTACTTATTTACTACTAAACCGGTAGGTAAAGGTACAGGATTAGGGTTGGCTATCTCTCGTCAGATAGTAGAGGAAAAGCATGGAGGCAAGTTAACCTGTATTTCTGCCTTAAATCAAGGTACAGAGTTTATCATCGAACTTCCCAGACAGCAGTCTTATAAAGAAGTTAGCAAACCAAAATGCGATCGCGTTTTGGCTTCCTGTGGGAGTTGAGAGGATCGGAAGCTGGGGGAGCTGGGAGAGCTGGGGGAGCTGGGGAAGAAATTCCCAATTAGCGATTAGCAATTAGCAATTAGCAATTAGCAATTAGCGATTAGCAATTAGCAATTAGCAATTCTCATCCTGATAATCTCCTGACTTACCACCTGTCTTACTCAAGAGGCGAATCGATTCTATTTGGATCGACTTTTCCAGAGCTTTTGCCATGTCATAGAGGGTAAGAGCTGCAACCGAAACTGCTGTCAGTGCTTCCATTTCGACACCGGTTTCAGCTTTAGTAGTAACAGAAGCTTGAATCTGATAGCCCGGAAGCTCAGGATCTGATTCTACTTGCACTTCTACTTTCTGCAGTGGCAGGGGATGACACAAGGGAATCAACTGGGCAGTCTGCTTGGCTGCCATAATCCCCGCTAGCCTTGCTGTACCCAAGACATCACCCTTTGGAGCATTACCAGCTTCAATAGCCTCAAAAGTAGCAGCCTTCATCCGTACTTGCGCTCCTGCAACAGCTTGACGCTTGGTGATTGCCTTACCAGAAACATCAACCATCTGGGCTTGCCCTTGAATATCTAGATGGGTTAGCGATCGCGATGTCGTATTTTGTTGCTTCATTTAATTTAAATATGTTACTATCTATATTTAGTGAGTAAAACTGAGTAACTTACTGAAGTTCTAGGGCTTGTAGCTCAGTGGACTAGAGCACGTGGCTACGGACCACGGTGTCGGGGGTTCGAATCCCTCCTAGCCCGTATAATTTTAATTGAAGAGACGTGCCATGGCACGTCTCTTCTCATATGGTAATAGTACAAAGTGACCAAAGATAAACATCTTATTTTTGTAACGTGATACACATTATTATTTGAGATTACAAGTTATCAAAACTCAAGATAAACCTTTTGTCGGATAGGCATCTTGCCTGTCCTTGTCTACCTCACTGGGATGAAATTTGCCGTATTTTTTTTCCCTACTTACTATTAAGTAAGTTTTTTCCGGAAACTAGGCTCATGGCTGTGTAGTTAATGTAAGTGTTTCTAGGAGTATATACTTATGGTTTCTTCAATTGAGGAATTTGATGCCAAGTATTGGGTAAAGGTACGGAGTTCATTAGATGCCCAACCAACCTTTATCACCTGGAGTGGTTCAATCTATGCTTTTATGCCAGATGAACCGAAAAAGCGTCTGTTCAAAATTGTGGGGATGAGTGTTGGCAGATGTATTGCTAACGAAGAGAATAGTTGGGATTTTACCTCAAGGGAACTAAATTACTATTTAGATCCCATCACCGGTGAGATTCTCCACAAATGGGAAAATCCTTGGACTGGAGAGATACTCCCAGTAATGCATGTTGCCAATAATCCCGTGCAGGGTCGTTTTCAAGGGACTGTACCGGCGAAAGTGGAGGGTAAGATAACCACTTTTTCGTTTGACTTATTTTCCAACTACCCCAATCCTCTAGCAGGAGATGAAAGATTTATTGAGTATAGTCCAAACCCTACTTATCAAGCTGCAGAGTTATTTAAGCTGACAGTTCCTACTCAGGATCTGCTTGATCCTGAGCAAACTTCTATTTCAGAAATGATTTTGAGTTGGGATAGAATTGGCTCTTGGGTACCCTGGATGAAAATGGGCAATAAAGCTGGTCAACTCATTTATAGTACTAGTGGTGTCAAGGTTAACAGCTTCAATGACTTACCCCAACTACTGCAAGATGAAATAAATAACCGTGTTCCTTTGTATAAGAATGCACCAAAATCCCAATTAGACATAGAAAATATGACATCTTGGAAATACTTCAAACAGCACTTTGCTGCTTATCAAGCGGGTCATCAATTCCCAGTGCCAATAACCAAGGAGCTAGCAGCTTATAAATCAAAGAAGGCAGAGGAGCAGGGAGAGTAATAAGCGTCTTACGACGCAGGGAGCAGGGAGTAGGGAGTAGGGAGTAGGGAGTAGGGAATAGGGAGTAGGGAATAGGGAATAGGCATTGGTGACAAGTTAAGGTAAAAGTGTCGTTGTCAAGGGAGCTGGGGAAGCTGAGGGAGCTGGGGGAGCTGAGGAAGCTGAGGAAGAAGAATACAATTTTTCTAACCTCTTGAGTATTTCCATATANCTGGGTGCTCCTCAGGTAAGAGAAACTTTAGGAGTGTCTGCTCAGTGAGCATAGTTTGCTCTAAAAATTCAAAAATTTCTTGGGGATTTGGCAGTTCCTCCCCTCGATGTTGCACCAGAACCGCTAAAGTGCCTTCCTTCACCAGACACTTAACTCGAACAGGAATCGACTCAGACAGTTTTGCCTGCAAGTCTTCCTGTAAAAGATTTCCCAAAATTTCTAGGTTGTCTGGGCGCGTCGCGGTTTTCATTGGACCAAACTATTTTTTTGGTTGCACATTATTGAATCATAGCGATCAACTCAGAGAGTTCCAAGAAATTTACCGTAATTGATAATTGCTAATTGCTAATTGTTAATTGCTAATTGCTAATTGGGAATCGGGAATCGGGAATTTCTCCCTTATCTCCTTATTTCCCCTATCTCCCCATCTCCCGCCACTCAGCCGCTCCTAGTGAGTAATCCCAGCAACCATCCCACAATCGTGACACTGATGGTAACGACAACGCCCATAATCAAGAATAACCCCCCCAACAAGAAGGCAAGAAACCACCAATCTGTCTTATATTGTGCCTCGGTAACATCCAAATGCTCCTCCAGCAACCGGATATTTTTGACATTGGCTTTCCAGGTAGCATCAACCAAATCTCCTAACACGGGCACAGAACCGCTCAAGGTATCAACCAGGATATTTAATACCATTTGACCCAAAGAAGCTCGTGGGAGACCAATTTGGGCAGCTCTGAACACGATATATGCTGAGAATATGGTACTCAAAAGATCACCACCTCCCGGCAACAAACCTAGTATTGGATCAAGACCAATACGATAACGGGTACCTGGGATGGGAATAGCATTATCAAGCAGGTGACTCAATCGACGCAGATGTCTTAAGGTAGACTTTTTCGTGTCAAGGGACCGATTGGAAGACTGGCGGGGAGGCTGTGACATAGTTCCAGGTAGATCAACAGAGACACCGGACGCTAGTCAGAATCCAGTGAGATAGATGAATGTATTTTATTAGAAAAACCCACTCATAGTTTTTTATAATTCTCCTCATTTCTTTCTAATCTTAGGGCTTTAATCTCAAAATTAGTCACCCAGTCAGGAGAGCGTTGCTATGATTCGTTCATTAATTAAGTCTACTGTTCTAATCGGTTCACTTACCCTCAGTGGTTTCGGTTTTTCCCCTGCCGCAAATGCCGAGAGTGAAATTATTTTTAATGGCACTTTTGAAGGACGAACTGACCACATTGTTACAGGTGGCGTTACAGTACTAAAGACAGATTCTGGCACTGTAGTTGTTTTAGAATCCGACTTTTCTCTAGATAATGCCCCGGATCCGAAGCTAGGTTTTGGGAAAGATGGATATGATCCATCCACAAAGTTTAGTCATCTAGAGTCACATACAGGTGCTCAAATATATGTCATTTCTGAGGATATCAATCCAGATGAATATAACGAAATTTGGGTCTGGTGCGAAAAATTCAATGTACCTTTAGGTGTTGCCAAGGTCAATTAAATTGTAAAGTAATCCCAGGAAAATCAACTTCAGAATTTGATGCTCTTGACACTTATCTATTAAGGAGCGATCGTTATGGATGGTATTAGTGTTGCAGTAGTTGAATGGTTGCTCAAAGTAGTCCAAGCCTACTTTTATGCGGGACTGGTGTTTTCTTTACTATTTCATCTGTTTGGCATTGGGCGGCTTGACCCCGATGCTAAGGGATGGAAAAATATCGGGTTTCGACTGATTATCATTCCTGGGCTTTGCGTGTTTTGGCCGATGTTTGCCGTTCGATGGTTCCGAGGCAAACGTACACCTGTGGAGCGCAATGCTCATCGGATTGCTGCCATCCAACCTCCTAACGTATAGGAACTGCTGGCCATGATACTATCTCGTCGAAAAGCCCATTTTTACACAGTTGTTATTTTATCTGCTGTGTTGCCCTTAGTCTTCTTCGCAGGGCTACTGTGGAGACCCTCAATCCCAACTGTGGATGAAACCACTGATGAACTGTTTGCAGCTGCTAATTTCCCATCTCAGAAAGATGCCGCTGGTGTTATTGCCTCGGAAACGCTCTTGGTAAATAGCATTAAGGTGCTAGCTGAAACCTCTAAGTCTTATGACGGAGCAATGTTTCTAGAGCTTGAACCCACTGAAGCGTTACAGTTCTCCAACATTCTGGTGTATTGGAGAGCAGGGAATTCTGCTCCCAACACTGTGGATGAAAAAGCGCTGTTGTTAGGACAACTTTCAGGCAGCAGTCGCCGACGTTTTTCAGTCCCTTCAGCAATGCAGGGGCAGTCTGGACATCTCCTATTTTACAGTCGCGGTCAGGATGAGGTGATCGGCTCTAGTCCCTTACCTGCTAATACCAGTATCCACAAGTAGTGTCTTACTTAATACAGCATTTCTCAGTCTAGTGAGGTACAGATCCTATTCCCTATTACCCAATGGTGACAAGTTAAACGGTTGTGCATTTTGTCAACTCCCATATATGGTGCTTGAGGGCTCAAAAAACACTATATAGCAACCGCCAGGGTCATTAGGACATCAGATTAACGTCGTTTATTATTTCGAGCTAAACCTACTGTCCTAACCGTTGTGGCGGTTGCTATATATGGAAATACTCAAGAGGTTGAAAAATTATATTCTTCTTCCTCAGCTTCCCCAGCTTCCTCAGCTCCCCCAGCTCCCTTGACAACGACACTTTTACCTTAACTTGTCACCAATGCCTATTACCTATTCCCCATTCCCAAAAACCAGGCTCTTTGTACCTCATCTAAATGAAAAACACTGTAAGGTTTTATCAGTTTAATTGGACTGAAGCAGTGCCCCATAATGAGGATTGCTGAATTGAACAAATTTACAGTAGCAATTACTGCCAACATACTAACCGAAGAGACATATGAATATCCGAATTTTTCAGAGATTAAAGCAGAATACTATTCTCTTGAAACGATCGAAAAAATTGTGACATCCTTGGAGCAAACTGGGAGCAAAGTCATCTTAATAGATTCGGGAGATAAGGCAGCAGATTTATCTACTAAAATTGAAAAGCATCAACCAGAAATTGACTTAGTTCTCAACATAGCTGAGGGTATCTATGGCAGTGATTCAAGACATTCCCTTGTTCCAGCTATCCTTGACAGACTGGGCATTCCATACACAGGCTCTTCCGCAGAAAGCCATGCATTAGTAGCAGATAAGTTTAAATCGCGGGAGGCTTTAACAGACAGTTGTGTCCTTAATCCCAGATTTCAGAGACTGTCTGACCTTTCGCAGCTCCTTGAAAATAATTTTCCATTCCCAGTCATAGTTAAACCCACTCTAGAAGGGGGAAGCATTGGAATAACCCAGGCTAATTTAGTATACGACAGGAAAGAATTGCAAGCTCTGGCAGCCGATCTTATTCAAAGATATCATCAGCCCGTTATAGTTGAGGTTTTTTTGTCAGGCAAGGAGCATCATGTCGGGATAGTGGGCAATCTAGTATTGCCAGTGATTTCTGTGGATTTAGCAAAACTGAAAGGTATCCCGCTCGTTCGAGATCAGGAAGCTAAGGGATACGACACTCCATTTTTCATGCCAAAGCAAGAATTTGACGACCATTATTTGTCTTTAGTGGTTCAATCAATTTCAGCTTTCGTTAGGTTGGGGTTAAAGGATTATTGTAGGATGGATTTTCGTGATAATGCAAACAGAACTCCATATTTCATTGAGGCCAACTCTTTGGCTGGTCTGCACCCCACAAAATCCAACTTACCCCGAGCAGCTGAGTGTGCAGGAATCTCTTATGGTGACCTTATTAATGCGATTGTGCATACTGCTGCTCAAAGACATTTACAATCTGGTATATTCACCAAGTTTGAGATAGCCCATATTACTCAGCGTTTTGATAAGATGATGTCGTCAGTGCATGCTTTTTCATCTTCAGAAGAGCATGGATATAAGGTACTCAAGCCACGCAAGTATAGCAGCACAGTCACCCGTCATGGTTTCAGAAAAGGTGATTATGATGAAAAAAAACTATAAGAAACTGGGAATATTAGGAGGCATGGGGCCTGAGGCAACAGCACAGTTATACTTGCATATCATAAAACGATGCCAGAACCAGCATAATGCCAAATACAATTCTGATTTTCCCCACATTATAATCAACAGTTATCCTATTCCTGACGGTGAGATGTGGAAAAACTTTAATGAAAAAATAGTGGCAGATGGACTGTATGAGAATGCAAACTTGCTGGAGAAATATCATGTAGATTTTATAGTTATACCATGCATTTCCGTACATTCCTTTATTGATGTTATCAGAGACTCTGTAGGGATTCCAGTGCTAAGTACAATAGAGGAAACTGTCAAGATAGTTAAGCAAAAAAAAGTAAAGGCAATCTCGATTTTTGCAACCCACTATTCGATCCAAAGTAAACTATTTGATTCGCATCTAGCTAACAGCAATGTTAAATTGATTAAACCAACAAAAGAACAACAGAAGGAGGTAGACAGGATAATTGTAAATATTGAATCTGGCAAAAGGTTGAAGGAAGATAAAGAAGTACTTTTAGACATCATATCTGACCTAGAGAGCAAGGGCGTCACTGGAATTATTTTAGGCTGCACAGAGATACCACTTCTCCTAGAGCAGAAGGATGGTTCAATCTGCTTTTTTGACACCATAGACATCTTGGCAGAAGCAACGTTTAGTTATATGACTTCCCTCTCATCTCCTGTATAGGGAGGGGAGCCAACCTTGTCAGGACTTTCAATTTTTCGTATAACCTATTTCCGTAGTCTTGAATTAAGAATGTTGTGAGCTAATTTTAACTACTGATTTACCACAGCCATTCTAGGAGAGGCAAAATAGGTAAGACTAAAAATTGATTCTCGATTCTCGATTCCCAATTCCCAATTCCCAATTCCCAATTCCCAATTCCCAATTCCCAATTCCCAATTTTCTATGAGCGTTGGTTACAAAGCGATTCAGTGGAATCGACCAAAAATTATTTACGACATTATTTTACTGGCGACGGTTGGCCTATATATCTATGGCTTTATCACCATCACCAAAACTATCAGCAGCGATTTAGATATTCGCGGCGTGAGAATTCGGGCCTATGGATCAGCAGCTTTTTTATTGCTCCATGTCATTCTCTCCATTGGTCCGTTGAGTCGGTTAAGCCCCAAATTTTATCCACTGCTGTTTAATCGACGACATATGGGCGTCACCATGTTTTTCCTTGCCCTGGTTCATGTGGTGGGGTTTGAGCCCAAGATCGCCAATTGGTCTCTGCCCTTCTGGAACTTTGTGGGAGCCCTGACTTGGTATCACGACTACGGCAACCTTGACCCCCTAGTCAGCCTGTTTGTGAGCAATAGCCACTACGGTAACCTTATTCTGTTTCCCTTTGAAATTTTGGGTGCAATCGCTTTAGTCATACTCTTTTTAATGGCAGCTACTAGTCACGACTTTTGGTTGGCGAATCTCACTGCCCCGGTTTGGAAAGCCCTTCACATGGGAGTTTATCTCGCTTATGGATTGCTCGTGGGCCATGTAGTCTTAGGGGCATTACAAACCAATAAGCATCCCTTTTTAACCATTGCTGTTCTAGTTGGGATGGTTTGGCTTTTGAGCCTGCACTTAATCACAGGTTACCGCGAGTTCCAGCAAGATAAGCAAAGCCTCAACCCTGCTGCTGACGGCTTTGTAGAAGTAGGAACTGTACAAGAGATTCCCGAGTGCCGCGCTAAGGTGGTGGCTATTGCTGGAGAAAGGGTAGCAATATTTAAGTACGACGGCAAAATTTCAGCAGTTTCCAATGTCTGTCAGCACCAGAATGGACCTTTAGGTGAAGGCAAAATCATTGATGGCTGTATCACCTGTCCTTGGCATGGCTATCAGTATTTCCCTGACTCTGGCGCATCTCCACCCCCTTTCCACGAACGGGTGCCGACGTTTGATGTGAAAGTAGTGAGCGATCGCATTTTTGTCCGAGCAATTCCCAATCCTGCCGGTACACCGGTTCAACCTGCGGTTATTTCCTAGACGCAATTCCCAATTTCCGATTCCCAATTTCCGATTCCCAATTCCCAATTCCCAATTCCTAACCATGTCATCTGATCCAAGTCCAACAAATGATGAGTTTTATATTAACTATGCTCCTATGCCATCGGGCTATCGGCGCTTTTTAATCCAGTTTATTCCATTATTACTGTTGGGGGTTATTATCTTTGCTCTAGTTTTACCTAGGGTGCATGAGCAGTTCAACAGCGGGAAAATTCACGGAACCGTTGATCTAGAAGGCTTACTGGTTGGTGAACCTGTACCGCACCTAATTGTGCCGCGTCCTGGCGACGTAAGCTCTAGTGTTCCTTTTTCCCGGTACGTATTGTCGGGAAGGGGTAAAACTTCTCCAGATGCATCTGTGTTAGAACAGATCGGTAACTGGGTCAAACTCAACGGCACGGTGGTATCCCGCAATCATCTTTCCGTAATGGCAGTTCGTTCAGCAGAAGCGATCGCTCCACCGGATAATGTCAACCTTAGCCCCAATGCTGGAACTTCTTTAGGAGATTACTCCCTAACTGGTGAGATTCTTGATAGCAAATGCTACCCCGGTGTAATGAAACCAGGACAGAGTAAAACTCATCGAGCCTGTGCCATCCGGTGCATTAGTGGAGGGGTGCCTGCAGTTTTTCGAGTACAGAATAACCGCAACGATGTGATGTATTTTCTGCTGGCAGATGAACAGGGGCAAGCCGTAAACGATCGCATCCTCAATCTAGTTGCTGACCCGATTCAGATTACAGGGAAAGTGATCCAATACGACGATATGTTCGTCATCCAAGCAGAGCCTTCTAGCTATAAGCGTGTTTAAAGAGTCCCATGAACGCAAATTCTCTTGGATCGGGAATTAATCCCAAATTGATGCTTGTCATATCACGGGCGTTGGTAGCTTTACGTCCTTCGCTGATTGCTTTTTTAATTGCCAATGCCCAAGCTCTCAGTGGTGGTATGGAGACCCCCATATCCTTTTGCAATGTCCTCTTTGTGGGCAACCTCTGTGCTGCTTTAGTGGTTTTGTTTTGGTTTGGGGTGTCATCGATTATGCAAGACTTGCGTCAGACAAAACCGCGAATTCTGATTGGTTTGTTTATCAATGGTTGCCTGGCATCGCTGTTGTCAGCCTTGATTTTCATTGGTCTAAATTACACGATGGTTACCAACGCTGTGCTACTCGCACGTCTTGGACCGATCCTCTATGCTTTAGCTGGAGCAGTAATCTTTGGTAAGAGGATTCTGAAGTCCGAGTGGCTGGGCTTCTCTGTGATCGGTGTGGGAATTTTAGCAATTCTGTTAATCAGCACTAACTTTGAACTTAATCGTGGTGACTTGTTCATTTTGGCATCTAGTTTTGTGTATGCCATTACATCGATTATCGGCAAATTTATGCTGACCCAAGATACGCCCTTGCGAACAGTGGTCTTTACACGCAATTTTGTTTCTTCGATCGTTTTCTTTGCGATCGCTAACATTGTATTTGGTCCAGAGCATTTTGCAGAAACCTTTGCCGGACAGTTATGGATCGTTATGTCCATTTATGCCCTAATCCTGATTGTACTGGGTCAGTTTCTCTGGTATGCCGCCTTGGGTCGATTAGATTCGAGGGTGGTAGGTAAATGGACTTCTGCTACTCCCATCTTTGGTGTTATTTTTGCCTTTGTCCTCAATGGAGAACGCCCTTCTCCAATTCAGATTGTAGCGTTTGTCGTGATTATGATTGGCATTTTCATTACCACCTTGGGTAAACAGATGCCTCCTAAATCTGAAGAAAAAGACATGGTTATCCAAGAAATGGCGGTTCAAGGAGAAAGTACCGCAACAGCAACTTGAAAAAAGGTGTTAGGTATTAGGTGTTAGGTGTTAGGCAATGGATTTTTAAGTGATTTTCAAAGGTTTTATCGCTAATTAAGATTATTTTTTTCAGGATTATCCATACGTGAATTAAGAATTAAGAATGAGTAAGTGATTCTACATTCTAAATTCTGCATTCTAAATTCTGCATTCTGCATTCTTCATTCTTCATTTACTCTTTCCATGAAACTTCTAAGTATTTGCGATCCTACTCGATACAAGAATGTGCCTTGGGGTGTGCCGATCTTCTACCAAAGGCTTTCACTCGACCCCAGAGTAGAGTTTTACCACATGCCAACTTCCCAGGTGTTTGCCGAACAGTTGCCCAAAGTCCAGGTTGCTTCAGCGGCAGGGGAGTTAACCTACGAGGAATTTATAGCTTTGAGTGATGCTGCCGAAAACTGGCTCGATTTGGCAAACATTGATCTGGTGTTTTGTCGGACGCTAAAACCCTTTTCTTCCGGTTATCTAGATCTGTTAGCTGCCTGGGAAAAGTTTACCCGCTTTGTCAACCGTCCCTCTAGTAAAAAAGAACAAATCAAACCTGATTTTTTATTAGAGGTAGCCAAGGGTTATATCCCAGAGGGAATCGTCACGGCTGAATGGACAGAAGCTTTAGAATTCTTTGAGCAGTTTCAAATCATTGTTGCGAAACAGGGAAATAGCTGTGGTGGACGTGGAGTGTTCAAGATTTGGTATCAAAACGGTGCTTTTCTGGTGGATAACTTTTTGAGAGGGACGCGAACCTTTGCACAGTTTTCTGAGGTGATGAACTATCTCCAAGAGGGACAAGTTGAACCAATACAGTTCTTTCGTTATCTCCATCGCACCAATGCAGGGGATAAACGCATTGTTGTAGTAGACGGTGAAATTTATGGTAGCTATCTGCGGCGCTCAAAAAGCGGCCATTGGATCAATAATTTCAGCTGTGATGGAGAATGTACCCTCGCAGATATTACTGATGAAGAAGTTGAGGCTATCGAGCATACCGCAGGTCATTATCAGGCAATGGGACTACATACTCTAGGCTACGACTTTTTATTAGATGACGATGGCACCAGGCTTATTAGTGAAATCAATGCAGGCAATATTAATGGATTTATCCATTTAGAAAGTTTGACAGGACAACCTGTTATGGATCGCTTCATTAGTTGGTTGATTGATTATGCCCAACGTCCTTCCGTGAAACCAATCGCACAAATTGTTTAAGGAGAGGAGTCATCTGAACTATGCTTGCTGTTAATCCTGAAATGTCTTTCCTCACAATTCGTCTGGCAGAACCAAAAGATTATGGTGCGATCGCCTCAATTTATAATGAAGCGATCGCCTACGGTGGCATCACAATGGACACCCAGTTCTACACAGCACAAGATATTCAAGCGATCGTCCAAAAAATGAATCACCGAGAAGCGTTATTTGTGGCAGAGCTCCCCGAAAAGACGATCGGTTGGGGAATCATTAAGCGATATAGCGATCGGCTTGGTTATCAGGTTTGCTGCGAAACCTCAATTTATCTCACATTTTCTAAAATTGGCAAAGGCTATGGCAAAGCTTTGCAGCAGGTGCTGATCAAAAAAGTTGCCAACTATGGATACCACCATATTGTGGCGAAGATTTTAGCCGCCAATCAGGGCAGTATTCGATTTCATCAGCAATTTGGCTTTGAAATCGTTGGCATTCAAAAAGAAATTGGATTTATGAATGGAACTTGGCATGATGTTGTTATCATGCAATACATCTTACCAAGGAGTTCAGGAATTAAGAAGTTCAGAAGTACTCATAAAGGAGAATACTTCGTGAGCAGGAGTTAACAAAACCGTTAACTCATCCCTCGTCTAAAGAAATAGCTAAAGTCCACAAAACGTGGACTGAAGATTTTTGGGAAGATTGAGTCATCTTTAGATGACTTGAGCTATTAGCCGGTCGTTTAAACGACCGGTGGGGCAAGGATTTCACTTTAAGTTGACACCAATGGCGGCTATCCCTCCCATCTGTTGAAGAAATGGGCTTCCCGCCGCTTTCGATTAACTTGCATTAGACAACCATCCACCCCCAACTTTATTCATCGAAATAATAGCTAAGACAACTCTTGCAGATGATCAAGGAGCAAAAAGACTACTTCATGAAGATTTAGATATTAAAAAATATTGGATCTTTGATGTCCAGGGTTTAAAAATTATGGCTTTTACGATGCAAAATCATGGTAGTTTTAAAATTAAAAAATCCTAAGTTTAACCTGAGTTAAAAATCGCTTTATTAGGAGAAGCACTCAGGCACACTCGCCAAAGCAATCATAGTGGAGTTAGCACAGTGAAACTAGGTGATTGGATTGGCTTCCTCTGTTTGATTATCGCCTTAGTCATAATGTGGCAGTTCCGACAGATACTGCTACTGATTTTTACTGCGGTTGTCCTGGCAACCGCTCTTAATGGCTTGGTACGGTGGATCGTACTGAAGTTACGTATCCAAAGAATTTGGGCTGTCCTTTTAGTCCTCAGCTTGCTGCTAGTGTTCGGTATTTTGTTTTTTGGCCTGGTGATGCCACCTTTTATCGGACAGTTTCAGAAATTAATTGCAAGAGGTCAATTCGAGCTTCAAGAACTCGTCCGTTGGATCGATATCCAGATCAAAGATCCTCCTGACTGGTTTTTAGAACAAGACTTAGATCTACCTAGTATTTCTGAGTTAACTCAGCAAGTAGGACCTTTCGCTCAAAATCTCCTAGGGAACTTTTTCGCCTTCTTCTCCAATTCTCTGACAACTCTACTGCAACTTGTGCTGGTGATTGTCTTAACCATCATGTTGTTGGTAAATCCCCTCGCTTACCGAGGATTAGTAGTGCGGTTGTTCCCTTCCTTCTATCGACGCAGGGCCCAGACAATTTTCTCGGAGTGTGAAGTTGCCCTACTTAACTGGATGGGAGGTATTCTCCTTAACTCTGTATTTATTGCCACCTTAAGTGGCATGGGTTTGTTTTTTTTGGTGCGCATCCCCTTTGTACTTGCTCATGCACTCTTAGCAGGGGTATTCAACTTAGTTCCCAATATTGGTCCAGTTTTGAGTGTTGTGTTTCCCTTGCTAGTTGCAGACTCTCCCTGGAAAGCTCTTGGCATTATCATTCTCTATCTCTTCATCCAAAATCTAGAAAGTTATTGGTTTGGTCCAATGGTGATGCAAAAGCAGCTTTCCCTACTACCTGCGATGACTCTGAGTGCCCAGCTCTTTTTTGCTAGCTTCTTGGGCTTCTTAGGGTTGGTACTGGCGTTACCTCTGACAGTAGTTGTCAAAACTTGGATTGAGGAAGCCTTTATTAAAGATGTTTTAGATCAATGGCAGGATCATTCTGTTCAAGAGCTTCCAGCTCAGTTAGCAGTGCTTGAACCAGCAACGGAGTCAATGATACCTGTAGAAACATCAGCATCTGAAGATGAATCTGACTGTCTTGAAAATTGAAAAACTGAGTTAATCTCGAAAGAACAAATTGACACTCCCCATGCTTCCACGAGAGCTTCGCTCCGTTAAAAGCAGGGGATTCTTAGTTCACAGTCAAACCTTAACTGAGCAGGATTGCTCCAACCCAGCCAGAGGATCGGACTCCCTAAGCTTTAGAGATTCGGTGTGCCCCACCGTACTTAGTCCCTTTTGCAAAATGTTGAGCGCTGCATTAATATCCCGATCTTCTACACCCACTGCTTTTTGGCTAGGAGTTAACGGTTGAGCAGTGTCTCTAGGGTCCAATTGTACTGAAAACTGCACGTAATACCCATCAGCACGACGTACAATTCTCACTCGCTTAATTTGTTCTAGTTGGAATACGCATCTCCTGAACCAGGCATTGAAGGAGAACGTGAAACTCAAATTGTTGCTGAAAATTTAGACGGTGCTGCTGCTCCAAACACAGCACCTGTCACTGGTTACCAAGGATGGTTAACAGGGGTTGACTTAAGTGGGGCTGGAGTGACAGTCGCTATCTGTGATACCGGAGTAGATACGAATGCCAACAACAACACAACAGGACATCTTGATTTAAGAGGCAGACAAACTGCATTCGTAGACTACACTGGCGGCGGTACAATAACGGATACAAATGGTCACGGTACCCACGTTGCTGGAATCGCAGTGGGTAATGCAGCAACAGGTCAAACTGAAGGGGCTGCTCCAAATGATTTCCTATGGGGGCAGGGGATGGCACCAGGAGCTAACTATGTTACGCAAAATGCTTTGGAAGGGCCATGGCCGCCAGTAAATTGGGCTAACTTAACCCAAGACTCAACCAACAATAATGCTCAGGTTATGAACAATAGTTGGTGGGATCTCAACACAGTGGGAGGTGGCTATACAACAAATGCTCGAACGTTTGATCAACTTGTTCGTGATCCAAATCCTAGTACAACAGGTTTAGAGAATCTTACTATTGTCTTCTCGGCAGGAAACTCAGGGCTTAACGCAAGTACGCTCACGACACCTAAAGAGGCCAAGAACCTTATCACAGTGGGTAACTCTCTCACATTTCGACCCGGCACTGGAGACATCGATAACATTCAAGGTCTCCGCAGTTCTTCAAGTCGTGGACCAGCGCTTGATGGTCGTATCTTGCCTAATGTTGTTGCTCCAGGTACAAACGTTTCTGCTCCACTGTCAGCGACATCCTCACGACCCCCCATTGCAGGTACAGGTACCCCTGATACAGCTAATCCAGGTAATCTAATTAGGGCTTGCTGAATAAAAGCAAGAGCTTGTTAGGATAAGGGTTTCAAGCCGTTTTTATCCAAAGCAAGTACAAGGAAATGGCATTGATCGGTTCAAAAACCTCGCACCACAAGTGGAAAATTCCCTAAAACCTAATACCTAAAACCTTACCTAAAACCTAAAACCTAACACCTAACACCTACCTCAACCCGAAAGTTACGACTTATTCAGCAAGCCCTAATTACTATCCTTGCCTCAACCAGCTCGCACCAGCACCGAGGATTTCTGCCAGAATACTTACAAAGCGAAAGAGGGCAACCACACTAAGAATTACAGCAATGGGAAAATCCTGTCGCAGTAGAGCGAGTGCAGTTGTCTCAAAAACCCCTAAACCTCCAGGAGTAGGGATAATTAAACCTAATACCCATGCCAAACTGAAGGTAGTAAATAACAGTAATATTTGGTTATAATTGACGGTAGTTAATGCAGCAAAAGTAACCAAGAATCCAGTGCCCCTTAGTCCTAAAAAAGTCAGTTCTCCCAACAACGGAACTAAAGGATAATGCTTAATTTGAAAAACTTGATTACCACCAGTTTGTCCCTTTAAGCGATTCAATAACCTTAGTATTGGGTTTAAGAAGCGGGGATGAACTGACAGCAAAACTACAACCAAACTTAAAATTTGTAATCCCCAAGTTAGGATATTCCCATGAGTCTCTACCAAATTTAGCTGAGTACCAGTTAAAGAAATGAGTAAAGCAGCAGCTGCCATCAATATTGGTTCTAGTAACACGCTAATAGTTGCAGCACTCAAGGAACCACCAACATCTATAACTGCTCGAATGCGACCATAGAAGTGCCAAACATTACCTGGTAAATATTTAGCAATATTAGTTTTTAGGTAAACCAACAGTACCCAGGATAACTTTACCGGCTGCTGAAAAGATTGTAAAATCTTACCCCACACTAAGCCAGCCCAAATATGAGCAAGTAAGGTAATTGCCAAAGCGATCGCTAGGTTAATCCATCCAGCAGCATCAATCTGAATTGCGGCGACTTCCCGCCAATGGTTAATGAATGCCTTGAGCAAAAAAAACAGTGTTCCACCCAGAATAGCCCAACGCAAGTAGGGTTTGAGAGATGACCATATTTTTTTCATTTGGAAGTCCTACTATACTGGCGATACCAGGTATCGAGTGCCAGCTGATGCACCTCACGCCAAGATAGATAGTGTTGCCGTGCAATTGAGGCACAATCTTCGTATTCCGGCTGTACATTACTGATAATCTTCTCACCAGCCTCCTCACTCCAAGCAACCTTTACCCGAATCTCACCATAGTCAGTCTGCACCTGCTGAATTGCTCGTGGCAAAATCCTCCGCTGCTGAGTTAGACGTCGGATACCTAAAGTAGTGGTTTCACGAAATAAAACTGCTTCACAAGCTGAAATATCTGGAGGATGGCAAATCACCGTGAGCAAAATACCTGGTCGAGACTTCTTCATTCCAATTGGCTGAGTGAAAACATCTAGAGCACCAATCTTAAATAATCTCTCATACAAATAGCCAATTGCTTGAGGACTCAAATCATCAATTTGGGTTTCCAGTACGGAAATGGTTTCTAAATTAGTAGAGGAACCATGAGCTGCACTCATCCCAAAGGAGGGATTTTGTTTTCCCTCAATTCCCAATTCCCCCTTCCCAATTTCCCCTTCCCCAATCCACAAGCGCAACATATTGGGAATCGGCAACTGGATTGAACCAGCACCATTACCGACTTTTTGGATAGTCATTGCTGGTGGAGAACCAAAACTGGTAACAAGAGTAACAGCAAGAGCCGCTCCAGTTGGTGTCACTAATTCCCGCTCAATCCCATTGCTGTAAACTGGCACTTGACGAGATTCCCACAATTTCAGTACAGCTGGTGCTGGTACTGGTAGCCAACCATGAGCTGCTTTTACTCTACCACCTCCAGTTGGGAGAGCTGAACAATAGAGTTGGTCAATTCCTAACCAATCTAACCCCAAACAGGTTCCTACAATATCTACAATGGCATCAATGGCACCGACTTCATGAAAATGCACTTTCTCCGGTGCAATACCATGTACTGCCCCTTCCGCCTCTGCCAGTTTGCGGAAAACAGCTACGCTCCATTCTGAAGCTCGTGGCGGTAAACCAGCTGTCATAATTAACCGCTCAATTTCTGGCAAATTCCGACTGGATCGATGGCAAGAGGTGTGGTGTTCTTCATGGCAATGGTAAGGCTGCTCCGGTTCATTTAACAAATCTACATAAATTTTTGTTGCCAACTGATCATTACAATGGACTTTTTGAGCCCTTAATCGGTACTCTTGACCAATACCCAGTTTTTGGAGCTTGCCGATTAAATACTCCAAAGGTACACCCCCAGATACGACTGCAGCTAGGCACATATCACCAGCAATTCCTGTTTGACAATCCAGGTAGGCTAGCTTCTTGACACTTCCTGTCCTTCTAGAGTATTGAATCCCATTATTTTTAGTCATAGATTGTTGATTATAGTGAGGAGTTAATATGTTTCGATGGCTATTATTTACACCGTCCATCCGGACACACCACAAATACGTCGAATAGAGAAAATAAAGAACGACTTGCAAGATGGTGCAGTGATGTTATATCCCACTGATACTGTCTATGCCATTGGGTGTAACTTGAACGTCAAGTCGGCAGTGGAACGAGTGAGGCGTCTGAAGCAACTATCCAATGATAAGCCCCTGACGTTTCTATGTTCCTCTTTGTCTAATATTGCCCAGTATGCCAGGGTGAACGATACGGCTTACCGCATTATGAAACGTTTGATTCCAGGGCCGTATACTTTCTTGCTACCAGCAACCAAGTTAGTGCCCCGCATTGTGATGAGTCCGAAACGGAAAACCAGTGGTATCCGTGTCCCGGAGCATCCAGTTTGTCAAACGCTTTTACAAGCTTTAGGTAACCCTATTATTTCTACCTCAGCTCATCTACCAGATGAGGATGGTGAAACTCCAACAGTTGGGTTGGAGAAGGCAAAACTATTCGATGCACTTGATGGTTTAGTGGACATCATTGTGGATAATGGCTTGGAGCCTGGCTTTCAAGTATCTACTATTCTCGACTTCACTGGCTCAGAACCTGTAATTGTACGACAAGGTTTAGGATGGGAGGCAGCAAAAACCTGGGCGCTACCCGTTAGCCAATAAAGAGAGTAAACTGGAGCGAGGTGTAAAAATCTTTCTTGAGCAATTAGTCTTGAGGGGTGAATAGCTCTCCTCTCAGTCGAGTTTGGGTGCTTAAAAGAGAGCCAAGAAGTTTTGCTTCTGAACCACACCTCTCTTGAAGTCAACAAGAGATAAGCAGGGGAAAAATACAGTAATGATTTACAAGGCTAGTTATGACCAGACAACAGCTATCTATAGGGGGTGTCAACAATGAACTGAAGTTAGCAATAGCAAAATGACCCAAGGCCTCAGGGTAGCAATCTACATTCCGCAATTGCAGGCAGCAATAGTAGGGAGTGCTCATTGAAATGATATTGATCAACCAAGAACCCCTACTGATGTCTTAGCAATTCGTGACTGTAATCTAATGGGGCTCTTACCATGACACTAAAAATTGCTAAGTTTACCAATCAAACTTCTCATAACCACCTTCATGTTCCGGAAATTTCTGCAGAAACTGATATCGAGGCTTTGAGTGGACTGTTACTGAAGGAATTGCGAGAGTGCATTGGTTCAACACCAAGCACTGCTCACCAGGTGACTAAGCGAATAGCAGTAGAGGTAGGACGAGTTTGTCACAAAAGTGACCGGATCCAAAGCTCAGGTCAAATCTACTCCTGGCAATTAACTCTGGCTCGTCACCGGCTTAAAAAGTATTTGTCTTATTATCAACTGGGTTCAAAACGTGGTCGTGTGGAACTCCATAGCAACCTTAGCGTTATGATTTATCGCCATGTTGCACCATCTCAATCCCAGTTAAAGTTTTCGGCTCGTTACAACTTAATTGAGGACTTTTTACAAGATTTTTATGTAGAGTCTCTCAAAGCCTTTCGGCGGGAAAATAAACTGGCTGACAATTACACCCCTCGTAGGCAACTTGAATTAGCTGAGTACATGGGATTTACTGAGCAATATGCTAAGCGGCGTATAACCTTGCGCAGTCGCGGTAGCCAACAGTTAATTGTGCTAAGAGCACAGACTTTTGCTAAACGCCAACCCAGTGATACTCCCTTAGATATTGAACGAGCAGTGGAGTTTCCTAAGGGGGAAGCTGAGCAGGAACAATCTCTCTCTGCCGTAATACAACAGCTGCGATCTCACCTTATCGCTCAAACTAATGACCCTAGTGAGGCAGTATTGCGAACTCGGGTAGTTAAGGAGCTATTGGAATACTTGGAAGAGCAAGGTCACTCAGACTGCGCGAATTACCTGGTATTAAAGCTCCAAGACCTTGCTGTTCCGGATATCGACGATATCCTCGGTTTGACACCCCGCCAACGGGACTACTTGCAACAGCGTTTTAAGTACCATGTGGAAAAATTTGCTCGTTCTTCTCACTGGAAACTGGTACACCAATGGCTAGGGGCAGACGTTGATCAAAAATTAGGAATGTCATCCCAGCAATGGGAGGAGTTTGTTCAACAACTGAATAACCAACAACTATTACTGTTGTCCCTCAAGCAAACACACCAAAGTGAGCAAAAGATTGCCAAAACATTAGAGTGCACACCTAAACAGGTGAAAAAGCGCTGGACTAAGGTTTTGGAATTAGCTTGGAAGACTCGCAACTCAGAAGTTGCTGCTCAGTAGTAAGCTGTAGTCTCTTTTGGCATGACTGTGGGATAGGCATCTCGCCTGTCCCTCCTTACGGGATGAGTGGCTACTTACAAAGTAGGCAGGGTGTGGGGTGTAGGGAAGAATACCAACCCAAAATGGCTCACGCTTTTGAACTGCTTGTTACCCCGTCAGACCTACCACCTACCACCTATCACCTAAGACCTAGTTTTAGGTATAATCAAATGCTGTGATTTTTGTAAGAAAACGATGAAAGCTCAAGAGATTATTCGCTCAATTGAAGCTGAACAGCTCAAATCAGACCTACCAAAGATCTACGTAGGAGATACCGTAAGGGTTGGAGTGCGCATTCGAGAAGGTGAAAAGGAAAGGATACAACCTTACGAAGGCACGGTAATTGCCATGCGTAATGGCGGAATTAATGAAACAATTACTGTCAGACGTATCTTCCAAGGGGTTGGTGTAGAGCGAGTCTTCCTCCTACATTCTCCCCGAATTGACAAGATTAAAGTGATGCGTCGAGGTAAAGTGCGACGAGCAAAGCTGTATTATTTAAGGGATCGCGTTGGTAAGGCTACTCGTGTAAAACAACGTTTCGACCGCAATCAATAAGTAAAACAAAAGTCTACTTGGTGTTGAGGTCCTGATTGGGTTACACTTAAATAAGTGAGAGTTAAAGGTCTAATCCTTTTGTGTGCGCTCTTAGTTCAGTTGGTAGAACGCAGGTCTCCAAAACCTGATGTCGGGGGTTCAAGTCCTCCAGGGCGCGCTCTCAACTAGCTAATGAGAGTAATTTCTAAAATGTAAAAATAAAAAATTTTGCGTCTGCCCAAAGTCATAAATGTTGCTTAATGAAGCACATCAAATTAAAAGACTTTCGGGTAGACTTATGGTGTGAGTGATTGCTAAGTCTATTACCAGAAGATATCTCACCGCTGCATTGATGGGGGAGACAACAAATTGTGGCAAAGAAAGCTAAAACTGAACCAGACATTAAAGAAACTACATCTGGGTTTAATGCTATGGAGTTTCTTCAGGGTACGAAGGAGGAACTTACTAAAGTAGTTTGGCCTAGTCGGCAGCAGTTAATTAGCGAATCTGTAGCTGTGCTGCTGATGGTTATCCTTTCTGCTACCACTATTTATTTTGTGGATCAATTATTTTTGTGGTTATCAGGACGGATATTTTGATGAGTTTTGCAACAGAAGACGATTCGTTTGATTCCGATCAAACGTCAGAAGTATCCCTAAAACCACGTTGGTATGCAGTTCAGGTGGCATCTGGCTGTGAAAAGCGGGTTAAAACCAATCTGGAACAGCGTATTCAAACTCTAGATGTAGCTGACCAGATTTTAAAAGTACAGATTCCGCAGACACCAACGGTAAAAATCCGTAAGGATGGTTCTCGGCAGCATTTGGAAGAGAAAGTTTTCCCAGGCTATGTGTTAGTCCAAATGGTGATGGATGATCATGCTTGGCAGGTTGTCAAAAATACACCAAATGTGATTAACTTCGTTGGGGCAGAACAAAAACGTCGCTATGGCAGGGGGCGTGGTCATGTTAAACCAGTGCCTCTGAGTCCAGGAGAAGTTGAACGGATCTTCAAACAGGCAGAGGAACAAGAACCAGTTGTCAAAGTCGATATGGCAACTGGAGACAAAATTGTGGTGTTGTCTGGTCCGTTTAAAGAATTTGAAGGCGAGGTGATTGAAGTTAGCCCCGAAAGGAGTAAGCTGAAGGCATTACTCTCAATCTTTGGGCGGGATACGCCAGTGGAATTGGAATTTAATCAGGTGGAAAAAACAAGCTAGAAATGGCAAAAAAAGTTGTTGCAATAATTAAATTGGCTCTTCCGGCAGGAAAAGCTAATCCAGCTCCACCAGTAGGACCAGCACTGGGTCAACATGGGGTTAATATTATGGCGTTCTGTAAAGAATACAACGCTAGAACCTCCGACCAAGCTGGCATGGTGATACCTGTAGAGATCTCGGTTTTTGAGGATCGCAGCTTTACTTTTATTCTCAAAACTCCGCCAGCATCGGTGCTCATTAAAAAGGCAGCTGGGATTGAAAAAGGAGCAAGTGAACCCAATAAACAGAAAGTTGGGTCAATTACTCGTACACAGCTCCAAGAAATTGCCCAGACAAAAATGCCAGACCTCAATGCTAATGATATTGAAGCAGCGATGAAGATTGTGGAAGGCACTGCCAAAAACATGGGTGTAGCGATCGCGGATTAGAAGCTTGTTATTTGTGATTGATTATTGGTTATTTGTCAAGGATGACCAATACTCGATGAAAAATAAACTTGCTCAGTTTTGTCAACATTAGAGGGGGAGAAGTTAGCGCTTCGTCACTTACCCCAGGAGATATAGATGCAAAAAAAGATATCGCGCCGACTAGAGGAACTGCAAAAAAAAGTTGAAAAAGATCGGCTTTACGAACCCTTAGAAGCGCTCAAAATCTTAAAGGAAACCGCTACAGCCAAGTTTCCAGAATCAGCGGAAGTGCACATCCGTTTGGGAATTGATCCAAAGTATACCGATCAGCAACTACGGACAACCGTAGCTTTACCCAAGGGAACAGGTCAAACCGTGCGAGTTGCTGTGATTGCCAAAGGTGAGAAAGTTACAGCAGCTAGTAACGCTGGTGCTGATTTAGTCGGTTCTGAAGATTTAATTGAAGACATTCAAAAAGGCATGATGGACTTTGACCGGTTGATTGCCACACCGGACATGATGCCACAGGTAGCCAAGTTAGGTCGTCTTTTGGGACCAAGGGGACTAATGCCTTCTCCTAAAGGTGGAACAGTCACCCCCAATGTGGCACAAGCAGTTGAAGAGGTCAAAGCTGGTAAACTAGAGTTTCGGGCAGACCGCACTGGTATCGTTCATGTTATGTTTGGTAAGGCTTCTTTTCCCGCTGAAGACCTGCTAGTGAATCTTAAAGCCTTGCAGGAAACTATCGACCGTAACCGTCCTTCGGGTGCCAAAGGTCGTTATTGGCGTACTATGTATGTATCTGCCACAATGGGACCAGCAATTGGAGTTGATATCAATGCCCTGCGTGACATGAGAACCCAGGATGCTGCCTAAATTAAGAGTCAGACAAATTCTAAATCTCCAAGCGAAAAATTGAATCTGTTTGTACCAAAGACAGCAGGAGCAAATTACTTAATATCCTGCCGAGGTCAATGCCCTAAGTATCTGCTTTACCATCAGCTTTAACCAGTCGAGTGGTCTAGCATACTAGAGGCAAAGAATAACCCCGGCATGGCGTCCGGGGTTAAATCTTGGTGATTAGTTGTTTATCTACAAGCAACGAAGGAGGTGAGAAGAGAATGGGTAGAACACTAGAAAATAAACAAGAAATTGTCGCTGATCTCAAGCAACTCTTGAGTGAATCTCAGCTAGCAGTAGTCATTGATTACCAAGGATTGTCTGTGGCTGAGATTACCGACTTACGTAATCGTCTGCGTGAAACTGGCACTATCTGCAAAGTGACGAAAAACACGCTAATGCGGCGTGCCGTTGAAGAGGATGAAAACTGGCAACCGATGACGGAATTCCTTGCCGGTTCATCCGCCTTCATACTAGTAAAAGACGACATTGGTGGAGCAATTAGAGCTTACCAGGACTTCAAAAAAGCCACCAAGAAGACAGAGTTTCGCGGCGGCGTGATGCAAGGTCGAGCCTTGAATGAAGCGGAAGTTAAAGCGATCGCTGACTTGCCTTCAAAAGAGGAACTGATCGCGCAAATCGCTGGTGCGATTAATTCCATCGCAACCAAAATTGCTGTGGGAATCAAGGAAGTACCATCTTCTCTTGGTCGTGGTATCAACGAAGTACCAGCATCCCTAAATCGCAGCATACAAGCAATTGCTGCCAAAGAGGAAGGTGGTGGTTAGCAATACTGGGTTTCTTTCATTAGTTACCAGTTATTAGCTACTAGTGCACCACGGCGGAAATAAGTGACCAGTTTGAGATCGATAGAATCCTTACGACCTAAGCATTCTTAATTCTTAATTCTTAATTCTTAATTCCGCGCAGCGGCACTAGCTCTCCCACAAACAACAAACAACCAAAAACAAACAAAGGAGTTTATCAATGTCTGCTGCAACTGAAGAAATTCTGGAAAAATTAAAATCACTGACTTTGCTAGAAGCCTCTGAGTTAGTTAAGGAAATTGAAGAAGCTTTCGGTGTTAGTGCCGCTGCTCCTGCTGGAGGCATGATGATGATGGCTGGCGGTGCTGCTGCTGGTGGTGGTGGTGCTCCTGCTGAAGAAGTTGAAGAGAAAACCGAGTTTGATGTTATTCTTGAAGAAGTTCCAGCCGATAAGAAGATTGCCATTCTCAAGGTAGTACGGACGATGACCGGTTTAGGTCTCAAGGAAGCTAAAGAGGTAGTCGAATCAGCACCCAAACCAATTAAGGAAGCAGTTGCTAAAGACGCTGCTGAGGAAGCTAAGAAGCAACTGGAAGAAGCAGGTGCTAAAGTATCCGTTAAGTAAAAAGCTGAACAGAATAGCTTAAATTCCCTCCTTCTTTAGGAGGAGATGCAAACAATAAAATTAATCCTCCATTGAGGAGGATTAATTTTACTATAAGGCAGTATGAAGATAACTGCTGCTAACCGGTAATGATCGAAAAATTGGTATAAGTTCTGAATTGGTTAAAATCGCTCACCTAAAGCCTCTCGTGCTTGCTCTCGATCATCAAAGTGGATTTTTTCAGTGCCTAGAATTTGATAGTCTTCATGACCTTTACCGGCAATTAAAACTCCATCTCCCGGTTTAGCCTGCAAAATAGCACGGCGAATGGCAGTGGCGCGATCGCTAATTACCATTGGTTCTACTGTAGAAGGAATACCCTCTAAAATATCCTGCAAGATGCCTTCTGGGTCTTCTGTACGAGGGTTATCAGAAGTTACCACCGGCACATCAGCCAGTTCAGCAGCAATTTTACCCATTTGAGGGCGCTTAGTGCGATCGCGATCGCCTCCACAACCAAAAACACAAATTATCCTACCCTGAATAAAAGGTCGCGCAGCCTTGAGCAAATTCTGTAAACTATCCGGTGTGTGAGCATAATCTACAATCACACTAATATCCTGTTCTGGCTGGATTTGTACTCGTTCCATCCGTCCCGGTACACCGGGAAATTCCGGTAATGCTTCGACTATGCAATCTAAATCTAAACCGAGATGTAAAGCTGCTCCTACTCCTGCCAGCATATTGGAAATATTGAACTGACCAACCAAAGGTAAACGGAAGGTAGCCTCTCCAGCAATAGTATGCAGTTTACCGCTGACTCCATTCGATTCATAGTTTAAATCACTTGTCCACAAGTCAGCCGCTGAATTATCCACACTATAGCTCCAGACTTGCCCTGCATCCAATTTTTCAATTAACCTTCTGCCATAGGGATCATCTGCATTAATGACTGCCCTATTTTGGAGATAATCAGGACTAAACATTAGTGCTTTTGCTGCGAAGTAATCCTCTAAATCGCGGTGGAAGTCTAAATGGTCTTGGGTAAGATTAGTAAATACCGCAACTTCAAAAGGACAACCCATTACTCGATGTTGCGCCAAGGCATGAGAACTCACTTCCATTACCGCTAGCTGGCATCCTGCTGTTACAGCTGAACTGAGCTGCTGTTGTAATTCCACGGCAAAGGGTGTGGTATAAGCTGCCGTTTCCTTAAAACCTGGCCAGCGAGCATAGAGTGTACCAAATAGTGCCGTTGGTTTTGGTGACTTGGCACAGGAAAGCAGATATTCAATTAAGAGTGTAGTAGTAGTTTTGCCATTAGTACCAGTAACTCCCACCAGCTTCAGCTGCTGAGCTGGATAATTGTAGAAGCTGGTTGCTGCTTGAGCGCAAGCTATACTCATGTCTTCTGCTGTAACAATACAAGCCTTCCCTTGGGGAGGACACTTAGCTACAGCCTGGGGAGAAATCATAGCAGCGATCGCACCAGAAGCGATCGCATTTTCCCAGAATTCCCCACCATCTACCCTGGTTCCCTGCATACCAATAAATAAATCTCCCGGTTGGCAAGCATGGGAATTGGTAGAGAGTCCCTTTACCTCAGCATCTAGTGCCGGATGGCTAGGTATTTCTACAATGTTGGAAATTTTAGCCAATAATTCGCCTAGCTTCATCTGAGCAACTCCTGATCCTTGATCATTTCCACTCGCTTATTGTGCCTCATCTACCAGTAGATATTTCTGTAATATTCGCTCCAACTGGGGCACACTAGTGCGAGGAGAAGGGCGAGGTAACATTTCTTCTTTACCACCCTTGTCTTGGCATAGTACTGGCACTTCATATTGATAAGCACCGAACCAATCTTCCCTAGTGGTAATATCTCGCACCTCCAGCTCAAAGTCCAAACCTTGAATCTGTTCTAGCTTTTCTTGTAGTCCCTCGCACAAATGGCAACCGGGTTTGCTGTAAAGAATTAATTGCATACTATTGCATCTACTCCTTAACTTCACAGGTCAATTTTCGACTTGGTGCCAGATCTCAGCTTTTGACGGACGCGATAGCGCAAGCGCTGCTGCAAGCAGGGTGAGGTGAAATTTACAGTGGCTCTCAAGAAACATGAGGCTCCGAGGCTCCGAGGCTCCGAGGCTCCGGAGGAGGTAGGAGGTAGGAGGTAGAAGGAAAGAGGATTTGACAAAAGTTTCTTCACTCATTACTCATTACTCATTACTCATTACTCAAAAAAGCTCTCCCACACCTTTTTGCGTTCACCCGATCGCATCCGCAATAAAGGTCAGAAACAAATCAAACCCTCTTCCCTTCTGCCTCCTGCCTCCTGCCTCCTGCCTTCTTTCTCGAGAGTATTACTTCTCTTTCCTCTCCAAACTGCTCATCCACCAAAAACCGCTGGTGACGTTTTTTCCCTCCACCAAACAGATTACCAAGCCAACGTAAGAAGCCATCGACATAAGTAAATAACACTGGCACCACCACCAAAGTTAACAGGGTGGAAGTGCTAAAACCTCCAATTACGGCAATTGCCATGGGTGAGCGCACCTCACCAGAGGCCCCGAATTCCAAAGCAATTGGCGTCATTCCTGCAACTGTGGAGATTGAGGTCATCAGAATTGGGCGTAGGCGAGAGACACCAGCTTCAACAACCGCCTTGAATGGGGATTTCCCTTGCTTGATAGCTGCTAAAGTAAAGTCTATCAGTAGGATGGCGTTTTTGGTTACCAAGCCCATCAGTAGTACAATGCCAATCAGGGCAAATAACCCCAACTCCTTCTGAGCGATCAACAATCCCAATAATGCTCCACCGACGGATAAGGGGAGAGCTACCAAAATCCCTAAGGGATAGAGGAAATTGTTGTAGAGTAGGACAAGGATGGCATAAATCGACATTACGGCTAAACCTAAAGCCCCTAAAAAGCCACCGAATACTTCTTGCATAATTTTTGCATCCCCGAAAGGTTCCTCTGAGACTTCCGGCGGTAGGGGATTCATTGCAGGCAAGGCTCTGACTTTTTCCATTGCGTCTCCTAAGGAGATACCCTGTAAGTTAGCCTCGACTGAAACTTGGCGACTGCGATTAAAACGGTCAATTTGTGCTGGACCACTACCCAGGCGGATATCTGCTACAGCAGTAATGGGTACAAGAGTGCCATTTTGACTCCGAACCCGAAGATTTTTCAGAGTTTCGAGTTCACTGCGCTGCTCTGGATCGATTTGAACGCGAATGGGAATTTGTCGGTCAGGTAGGTTAAACTTAGCCAGATTAAACTCAAAATCCCCAATCAGAGCTATGGAGGCAGTACGAGCAATGTCTCTTACAGAAACTCCCAAATCCGCAGCACGGTCTGGATCCGGGTCAATTACGATCTCTGGTCTTACTAGACTGATACTGGAGACAACTTCTACCAAACCGGGAACTTCCCGCATTTGTTCTTCTAAGGTATTTGCTGTTTGCTTAAGTACTTGAGAATTCTCACTTTTGAGTACAATAGACAAATCCCGGCTACCGCCTCCAGGTCCAAAGCTCTCAAAAGTAATCCTTGCACCAGGAATTTTCCGAAAAATCTCCCGCATCTGTTGCTCAAATTGCTGTTTAGAAACTTCTCGTTCTTCTTTCGGTACGAGGTTGATGTCGAGATTACCAGCATTAACGTTACTCGCAGTTGCAAAGACACTCTTAACCGCTGGATTTGCCTGCAACACCTGATTGGTTTGCTGCATTACTTCTTCGGTTTCCCTGAGCTGGGAACCGGGGGGCAAGTCAATTTTTACCTCACTAAAACCGTTGTCACCACCAGTAAACAAACCTTGGGGAATAAAGGGTATTAGCTGTAAGCTACCGATGAAGAAAGCCACAGCAATCAGTAGAGTAGTAATTCGATGTCTGAGAGCCCACTTGAGAACAGAGCGATAGGGTTGAAACTTTCGGGTATTTTGGTAGGGCTTAAAACTATAAGCATCAACAGCTTTACCTTTACCATTTTTATGACCATTGCCGTTACTCTGAACAATTGTGCCTGAATGCCCACCTACTTTTCCTCGAATATTTCTAAGGAAAGACCAAAAACCTTTTTCCTTCTGCCTTCTGCCCTCTGCCTTCTGCCTTATTTCTGAAGAGCTCTTACCATTGCCACCATTAAGTTGAGCAGCACCGTTATAATCGTATTTTGGTTTAAGAAAATAGGCACTGAGCAGCGGCGTCATTGTAACTGCTACTAGAGTAGAAAACATGGTTGAGACAGCGACAGTCACCCCAAAGGGTTGGAAAAATTGACCTGGGATACCTCCCATAAACGCTACGGGAAGGAATACTGCCACAATGGTGGCAGTGGTTGCTACTACTGCTAAACCAATTTCCCTCGCTCCATCCATTGCAGCTTGAAAAGGTGTCTTACCCATCTGCAAGTGCTGGTCAATATTCTCGATCATGCAAATGGCGTCATCTACCAGGTTTCCTACTGCTAGAGCTAAAGCCAAAAGAGTCATATTATTGAGGGTATACCCAAGAGTCTTCATCACCATAAAGGTGGAGATAATTGACAGAGGCAGTGCTATCGCAGTGATTAGAGTGACCCGCCAATCACGCAAAAATATGCCTACGGTGATTACAGTAAGTAGGCAACCCAGTATTAATGATTCTATTGTCGCTCGAAAGGAGTCCCGGACTTCATCAGCACGGGTAAAAATTAGACTTAGCTTAATATCTTCAGGTAAGGTTTGGTCTAAACTGGCAACTACCTTGCGGACACCTTCTTCTACACTAACTAAGTTGCTGCCGCTGCTGCGGAGTACTGAAAAAGCTACTACCGGTTCTCCATTAAGATAAGCTGACTGCCGTTTGTCGGCAAAGCTATCTGTAACTTCTCCTAAGTTATGCAGTTGTACAGTATCACCGTTAGGGAGAACAATGCGATATTTCTTGAATTCTTCAACAGTTTTGGCACTACCTAGGGTGCGCACGTTCTGCTCACTCCCGCCAATTTCAATACGACCACTAGGCAAGTTAATATTAAACTGGCGGATTTGATCGTTAACTTGGGTAGCAGTAATGCCATAGGCTTGCATCCGACTAGAGTCAAGGTCAACACGAATTTCTCGATCAACCCCTCCTAACCGGTCAATTTGGGAGACTCCTTTTACTGTGAGCAGTTCACGGCTGATTTTTCGGTCTACAAGGTCACTCAACTCCTCTACTGAGCGCTTCTCAGAGGAGACAGCATAGGTCATCACAGAACCCCCAATAAACTCTAGGCGCTTGATGATCGGTTCCTCAATATCCTCGGGCAAGTCCTGGCGAATTTGTCCTATTTCATTACGAACATCGTTAGTTGCCCGGTCAGTATCTGTCCCTATAACAAATTCAATATTGGTAACTGATAGTCCCTCGAAAACAGTAGAAGTCAGTTGTTCAATATTTCCCAAACCAGCAACAGCGTCCTCAATCTTTTTTGTTACTTGGGATTCGAGTTCTGCTGGTCCTGCTCCTTGCTGGGAAACTCGAACTATCACTACTGGAACATCAACATTCGGCTCATCGTTAATTCCCATCTGTGTAAAGGATATGAGACCTACGATCGCCAAAATCAGGAACATGAGGATCGTGGGAACTGGTTTTTTAATCGACCAGGTGGAAATATGGAAAGACATTTATTTGAGAATTGGGAATTGGGAATTGGGAATTGGGAATTGGGAATTGGGAATTGGGAATTGGGAATGTTCTCTTATCTCCGTGTCTCGGTGTCTCCGCGTCTCCACTCCCTAATCTTCAATCACTTCGACGCGATCGCCATCTTTGAGATAAGCTACACCTTCAACAACAATGCGATCGCCTGGGGATAAACCACTTTTAATTTCTATGGACTTATCAGAGAAGATTTCTCCAACTTCCACTTGCTGAGCTTTAACGGTATTATCTTCCTGCAATATGAAGACTACTGCAGTTGAATCCTGTGAGTTTGCATTGCTCAAGACCTGACTTGATGATACCGTTAGACCTGGTGTTGATGAGGTCGTTATTTCTCCTTTTAAAAACATCCCCAGTTTTAAAGACTCAGTACTAGGCAAAGACACTTTTACTTCTGCTATGCGAGATTCTGGATCAACCACAGGATCAATTTCAAGCACTTTCCCGTACAGAACTAAGTTTTTATCAGTCTTTGAGGTAACTTTTACACTTTGTCCAATACTAATTTGTGGTAATTGAGTTTGTGGAAATTCTAGTAAGAGTTCCAAACGTCCTTGCTCAGTGATGATAAACAGTTCCTGGGAACCTGAGATGACATCCCCCACATTAGTGAGCTTGTCAGAAATTTTCCCGCTAACTGGAGCCAGCACTCTGGTATTCTTCAACCGCGCTACCACTGACTGCACTTGTCCTTTTGCACTAGCTAATCGGGCTTTCGCTTGATCGATGACTTCTTGACGAGAACCCGCACGCAGTTGCTTAAGCTGCTGTTCAGCTTCTCTCACTGAGGCAGCTAACTGGGCTTCTTCTGGATTATTGGTATTTTTGGCTTCATTAAGACGTTGCTGCGCTGCTGAGAGATTTGCCTGAGCACTGCGATACTCGCTTGCAGCTTCATTAAACCGATCTTGGGATACAGCTCCCTGATTCACCAGGGATTGATTCGTGTCATAGCGACTTTTCGCTAGCTCCAAGCGGGATTGAGCATCAGTTACTTGAGCTGCGGCTTCATCTATTTTTCTCGGCTTACTTGCTTGCGTTTGCTTTAAACGAGCTTTAGTTTGGTCTAACCTGGCTTGTGCCTGACTAATTTCCTCGGGACGGGTTCCAGCCTGGAGTTCTGCTAGACGAGCTTCTGCTTCAGCAACTGTAGCTTTATTTTGTGTTAATTGAGCTTCCAGGAGGGAGCGATCTAGGGTTGCCATTAACTGTCCCTTCTTCACAAAGTCCCCTTTATGTACCAGCAGTCGCTCAATCTTTAAACCAGTTTCCTGAGCTCCCACCTTAATCTCCTCAACAGCTTGAACAGTACCAATTTCTGAGATAGTGCGATTAATACTGGTAGTTTCTACTTCTGTTACGGTGACACTAATAGCGGAAGCTTGTGATTGAGCAACAGAGGGAGATGGAGCTGGAGACTGAGCTTGTTTAGAGCCGAGGAAGTTGGTTCCGACAATAGTTAATACGATACCGAGACCGATTCCCATAAACAAGCCTTGCCCACCTGATAGCCAGTTAGACTTAGCTGGGGAAGAAGATATCTCATCTAGTTCATATACTTCTTCACTAGAAGACGCAATTTCATCTACCACTTCACTTTCAGAGTTTAGGGTTTCCTCCTCCTTAATCATTGGGAACGAGGTAGAATCCTGCTGTCGTAGCTCTGAATCCGCGATCGCAGATTCATTCAACTGAGATTTTTTTGCTTCTAGCTCTGGTTTGCTCACAGCTGTCTCCCTATTACTGGTAGATATGGGCGATTTTGTTAAGAAATATTGCTTTTATTTAGTATTATATTAAGAATTTTTGCCGTAAACTGTATATCTGACTTCTATCTAAGTGAGTATTCACTTATTAAATTGTCAAGATCTAAACAGGAAGCTTGCTTCCTTACTTGTTGCACTCTAAGGCAAAGCTATCCCCTGCCAAAGAATCTCAATCAAACCGCGAACATAGGTTGGAGCCGCAATTGGTATAGCCATCTGAGCACCTACCTGTTCAAAAAAAACGTAGTTCATTAAAGAGCCAAACAGCATACGAGCCGGTATCTCTGGATCACATGACCGAATGCGCCCTAGTTGAAGTTCCTGAACAAAAAAATTTATCAACGCCCTCAAATACAGAACTAGTGGCGATTCCTTAAAATTCTGCATTTTTTGATGATGAGTACCTTGTGAGCAAGTCATTACTAGCCTAGGCACTACTTCCCGAAAAAACTCAATAATTTGCAGTGAGAGATTTATCAAGTTTTCTTTCAAGTTACCTTTACCAGGAAGAGTCTCTAGCTCTTCTAGCCACTCTGGACTTTCGGGGATACCCATAGAAGCAAAGAAGAGTTTGTCCTTGGTGGGAAAGCGCTTGAAGATTGAGCCCTCAGAGATACCAGCCTTCTGAGCAATATCTATAGTAGAAGCAGTATACCCTTGGGCGAGGAACACCTCGCGGGCTGCTTCCAGGATTTGCTCGTTAGTGATGATTGGTAATCTACCCATAAAATAAGTATCCACTCAAAAAAAGTTCTTTGTCAAGGCTTTGTCTGTTCTGTTGAGTACAAAGTTACCGGTTGGAAACTTTATAAGAATCGGGATACGATAACTTTGACTGATAAGTTTAGGACTTACGCAAAGCCTCCATTTGTAGGGTGTGTTAGCGTAGCGTAACGCACCTTTGACTTTATATGTAGTGTCGCTGCGTAAGTCCTGAGTTTAAGGAAGAATCCCCTCACCTTGAAGTCCCAGGAGTATCAACTTGCTAGGCTGGAATAATTTAGCTCTGTTGCTTTAGGATTTATGCAAGACATTACCACAAATGTTTTTGTTTAATGAGGAGTATAACGGTATGAAAAAACTTGATAAATTCGCAAATCCAGTAGCCTTATTAGTTTCACTCTCTGTCACAATGGGTGTTATACCTGTTGCCATTGCAGCATCAACAACGCTAGAAGCTGACAATTTAACTCAATCCGGAGTAGTGAACTCCTTACCTAGTGGAAGTTCTTGGGAAATAGCAGCTGATCCGAAAGATCCCAAGTGCCGCCGAGTAATCAATTCTAGAAAAGTACAAGAAGGGGTATCTGGTATTCCTGTTTATGGTGTAGGGAATGCAGAGAACTTAACCACTAACTCTCAGCCAACAGGCTTTTTCCCTTTGGGAGAGCAGGTTACCTTATCTGAACCTTACGAAGAAAAGCGCTTGCCTTCTGAGAATAACATGGACACTATTTACGTTGCCATTACCCTTGAGGATAATAACAAAGCTTGGATACCAGTAACCAAAGCTCCTCGGGGCGCTGCATTACCAACAAGCAATAGTACTCTGGGAGCTTGCATTGGTAGTGCTCCTATTCGTGGACTGTGGTAGTTCCAAACAATTTGATTGCAATAAACTAAGCCGTCCCTGATCAGGACGGTTCTTTCTCGAATATTAAACTAAGAACACGTCACTAGTACATAGGGCTTGCCTCATCGAGTCCATTGATTCGGGTTTTGAAGTAATGAGTAATGAGTAATGAGTAATGAGTAATGAGTGAATTACCCCTCAATTAACTTGGGAGAATTTTTAAGCTATTTTTAAGCTATTTTTAAGCTTTAAACGCTCATTAATAGTATTTTTGGGATAATAGCTCAAATTTACTGCTTCAGGGAACGAGTTATCTTAATAACTGGTAGGGAGGTAAAATAATGACTGTACAGATAACAAATAAAAGCCTGTCTCGAAGCTTAATGGTTTTCTGCTCTAGTGCAGCTATCCTTTTCTTGTGTACGCAACCCAAAGCAGTAAGCTCTAGTCCCATACCAGAAGCAACAACTCTCAGCCAAACAACCTTGAGAGCGCAATCCCCTAGTAATCTTTCAGAAGAGGACATTATTAATCCAATCATTCTAGAAACAGTACATCCGATCACTACCTCAGAAGAAGACACTGGTAACCAAATCATTCTAGAAACAGTACATCCGATCACGACCTCAGAAGAAGATGTTGGTGATCCCATTATTGTAGAAACAGTACCTCAAAGCGCTACCTCACAAGAAGATACTGTTATTCTAGAAACTGAATCTGCTGCTGCTACACCAAGAACAACTGAGAACAAAACAACCCTGGATACAGATGATCTGACTATTGAAGAACTATCATCAGCTTTACCACCATTGGGAATTCCCTCAATATATCTACCCTCACCAGAAGAAATCTCCAAAGATACTCGTTTAGTACTCAAGTTGAGCGAACGCAAAGTTTATGTATATCAGGGTAATAAGGAACAAGCTAGTTATCCAGTTGCGATCGGCAAATCCAATACTCCCACCCCTACAGGTACCTTTGAAGTGTTCCAAATGATTGTAGATCCTATTTGGGAAAGTCCCTGGACAGGAGAAGTCTTTCCTCCAGGGCCAAATAGTGCTTTAGGGTTAAGATGGATTGGCTTTGCTAAGCTGCCGAATGGTATCATTGGTTTTCATGGTACCCCTACCATATCTTCTATCGGTCAAGCAGCTTCCAACGGTTGTGTCCGGATGCACAATGAACATGTAGTGGAACTATTTGAGAAAGTGAAGATGGGGACATCTGTAACAGTAGAGCCTTGAGGAATTTATAATACCCTTTTACCTTATTTGCGATCGCACCCATTCTCTTTCCACGGCACATTCGTTGAGATTGACTCAAAACTTGTTACTTTTTACTTGTTACTCGTTACTTTTTACTTCCTCAAGTCTCCTATTTGACTTATTCAGCAAACCCTAAATAGCAGCGGGGTATAAGGAGTAGTCAATCAATTCTGGCATCATAGTAGTCCCTGGCAACACATCTTCGAGATTAACGCCATATAGCTTTGCTCCTTTCAAATGTGCACCAGTCAAATCTGCATTTGTCAAGATTGCTTGGGTTAAATTTGCATCCTCTAAAGAAGCTTCAGTTAGATTGGCGGCTCTTAAGTTTGCCCTTGTCAAATTTGCCCTATCTAATTGTGCTTGAGTCAATTTAGCACTTATTAAATTAGCTCCTTCTAAGTTAGCGTCACTCAATCTCGCTTTGTGGAAGTTAACTCCCTCTAAATCAAAGCCAGCAATATCCAATCCTTTTAGCCAAGCTCTGCTTAAATTTACGAAAGTTAAAGAAGAGCCATCAAGCTGAGCACCGATTAGTCTTGCTTCAGATAAATTAGCCCATTTAAAATTGACACCACTAAGATTAGCATCTCGCATATTGCTTCTTCCTAACTGCGCTCCGCAGAGATTGGCTCCCTGTAAATTGGCACATCTGAGGTTAGCTCCACTCAAATCTGCACCGCTAAGCTTAGCTCCTACAAGTTGTGACTTCACTAAAAAAGCTCCACTGATATTGGCTTTTGTTAGCTCAGTTTCTACCAGTTTTGCTTCGCTCATTTTGGTAAAATTGAGGTTTGCCCAGTTCATCTGAGCACCACTAAGGTCCGATTTGATCAAAAATGCTCTGGAAAGATCTGCTCCCCTTAGATTTGCACCTTTCAGGTTGACTCCTATAAGAATTACTCCCCTCAAATCTTCTCCACACAGATCAACTCCAGCAAAATTTCTATCTCCCTGTTCATAAAGCTTGAGAAGATGCCTAACTTTCATAGTATAGGTACTCCAATTTAGAAAATGCCTAACTTTCATCACATAGATGCTCCATTAAATATTTTTTTATGAAATTTTGTCAGAAAAACTTGACTTGATATTTTGGCTGGGTTTATAGCTCACTTCAGAATTTTTATTTAAAAAATAAAGCTTTTTTATTAAAAATAAACTTATTTATTGAATTTTATAGTAACGATCATACTACTGTAATTGTTGATTTGTAAGTATTTTAAGTAGTTTAATTATGAATATTAAATAAATATTTATAAATTTTTTTTAAGTCATGTTAATTTTTAATAAAAAATTCCAAAAACTTACATTTATAGCAACCGCCAGGGCCATTAGGACATCAGATTAACGTCGTTTATTATTTCGAGCTAAACCTAGTGTCCTAACCGTTGTGGCGGTTGCTATAACAGAAATATAGCGATTCTAAACGGAATTTTAAATCTTCTTCTTACCCATTAATTCAAAACCTACATTCCACAGATTAACTTGGATATAGAATAATTTTGTACGACACTATGGGAAGCTAAGCGATCGCAAGTTCAGCCATGCTCAAAAATCCCAACCAATTGAGAATAAAGCTGGGCTTAATGCTCTTTATTCTAAAATCCATGAAACCTTTGGAGGATTAAAGCAATACTTAAGGGGAGAAGTATTTACAGTATTTCTCAGTCTAGTGAGGGCTTGCTGCATAAGTGTGGAAGCTATACCAGAGAATGCTTTCAAGCATTTTTGTGCTAAATAAGTGCAAGGAAATTGTATCGATGGGCTCCAGAAACCTTGCACTTTCATGGGAAATCCCTGGGTTATACTCTTTCCCTTTACGATGCTCTTCCGATCTTAGTACTTATTGTCTGTTTAGATTTTTTGGAGGATATAAATTAGACGAAGTTAATAAGGATTATATTCAATACAAACAATCAATTGATTTATTGCAACAAAAATACTCTTCTCTATATATAGAAATTTGTTATAAAATTATTATTTATTTAATTAGCGAAAGAAAAAATAAAACTGATAACAGATATTTTATTTGTGACAACAAAGAACAGGAAAAACAGTATTTTGAATATTTGCAAGAAAATCAAAACGAATGGTTATTATTTATTGCTTACTTCTCCAAGAATTTATTAAATTATTTATTTAAAAATTATGAACAAGCTTATTTTGATTCTATTGAAGCTCAAAAATATATCAACTCTTGCAAAGTTCACTTACCTGCATCACAATATCTTTTTTATGCTACTCTTACTTTAATTGCTAATTATAAAAATTCCAAATTTGAAGATATAAAGCTAGTTGAATCAATAAACGACAATCTGACAACTTTAAAGTTATGGGCTAGTCATTGCCCAGAAAATTTTCAACACAAATATGATTTAGTAGAAGCGGAAAAAACACGAATTTTAGGGCAACATTGGCAAGCAGAAGAATTTTACGAAAAAGCGATTCAAGGTGCCAAAAAATATGAATTTCTTCATGAAGAAGCCTTAGCTTATGAACGAGCCTCTGAATTTTACCTTGCCCTGGGAAGAGAAGAGATTGGTCAATTTTACCTGAGAAATGCCCATCATTGTTACACTCGTTGGGGAGCCAAGGCTAAAGTCCAACAGCTAGAAGAGGAATATCCCCAGTATTTTGTGGGAGTAACCAATCAAGGCAAATCTAAAGGTTTGAGTACAACCATATCTACCACTGGTAATGATGGCACTATTCTTGACTTAAATACTGTACTGAAAGCCTCTCAAGCAATTTCTGGCGAAATCAAGCAGGAAAATCTCTTACAAAATTTAATGAAAATTGTGATCGAAAATGCCGGGGCGCAAACAGGATTTTTGCTTCTCAACCGTCAAGGTAAGTGGGTTATCGAGGCTCAAGGAACAGTAGATAGTAACCAAGTGACTGTTTTGCAGTCAATTCCCATAGAATCTGTAAACCCTGATAACTCAACTCCCATCTTACCGACTACAATTATCAATTATGTAGCTCGCACCAAAGAAAATATTGTTCTTAACGATGCAGCTCAGGAAGGACAATTTACTAATGACCCTTATATTATTACTACACAAAGCAAATCAATTCTTTGTACCCCTTTACTTAATCAAGGTCAACTTCGAGGAATTGTTTACTTGGAAAATGATTTAACCACAGATGCCTTTACCTCAGAACGAGTCGAGCTATTAAATATCTTATCTTCTCAAGCTGCCATCTCCATTGAAAATGCCCGTCTCTACGAACAATTAGAAGATTATAGCCATACCCTAGAAATCAAAGTAGACGAGCGAACCCAGGAACTACAAGAGAAAAATACAACCCTTGGGGCTACCCTACAAAAACTTAAAGCAACCCAAGATCAAATTATCGCCCAAGAGAAATTAGCTTCTTTAGGAGCTTTGACAGCAGGTGTGGCTCATGAAATCAAAAATCCCCTCAATTTTGTCAATAACTTTGCTGAGCTTGCTGTTGAGTTAACTGAAGAACTGCTCGAAGAAATCGAAACCCAAAAAGACCGATTAGATTCAGACACGATCGAATACATCGAAGAGATTTTACAAGATCTAGGACAAAACGTCGAGAAGATTAATCATCATGGCAAACGAGCTGACAATATAGTCAAGGGAATGCTGATGCATTCGAGAGCAACAAGCGGAGAGAGAACCCTAACTGACATCAACTCCCTGCTAGCCGAATATGTCAATTTGGCCTTTCACGGGATGCGAGCCAAAGACTCCGGGTTCAGCATTGCCATAGAAACTGACTATGACGATTCCCTCGAGAAGATCAATATCGTCCCACAAGATATTAGCCGAGTCTTTCTTAATGTAGCTAACAATGCTTGCTATGCAGCTTATGAAAAGAAAAAAGCAGTAGGTCAGGAATTTATACCGACAATGCAGGTTAGCACGAAAAACCTGGGTAATCAATTAGAAATCCGTATCCGAGATAACGGCAATGGCATACCACCTGAAGTCCTCGACAAGATTTTCAATCCCTTTTTTACGACTAAGCCAACTGGTCAAGGAACAGGATTAGGTTTATCTATTAGTCACGATATTATTGTACAAGGGCATCAAGGTCAGCTCCAAGTAGAAACTGAAGAAGGTAATTATACCGAGTTTATAATCACTTTACCTCAAGAAGTATGAATTGATAATGGATAATTGATAATGGATAATTGATAATTGAGGAGTGAAGCCATGAGAATAATGGTGGTGGACGATGAAGAAGATGTCCAATGGTTGTACAGGCAAAAATTTAGAAAAGAGCTGAGGAAAGGCAAGATTGAAATGTATTTTGCTCTTTCAGGTAAGGACGCACTAGAATACCTAGAGGCTCAAGGAGCAGATGAAATGCTCCTGATTCTCTCCGATATTAATATGCCAGGGATGAACGGGCTAGAACTGCTCAAAATCATCAAAGACAACTATCCACACATCAAAGTATTTATGATTACCGCTTATGGGGATGAAGAAAATTACCGATTAGCAATGGAATATGGGGCAGACGACTATCTGCACAAACCAGTAGAATTTGAGATACTCAAAGAAAAAATCTTGGATTGTTAAGATTTAAGATTTACTCTCTTCTTCTTTTCTTCCTTTGTGTCCTTCGTGTCTTTGTGGTTCATTCAATTGTTTCGCCTGAAGGTAATAGAGACATGCTCATCAAAGGCTCAAGCTGTTAGCACGTCTCTACTACTTAACGTAAAAAGCTACTAATCAACCAGAAAATAACAAATGTCGCTACTGTGGCAAATTTCAATGGATCTAGACCACCGAGATTTGTCCCCAGTAAACTACCTAGTCCTACACCTATCAGTAAACCTGCCAGGGTTAATAGTATAGAGCGACCAAATTTTTGTTCTTTGCGATTGAGAAAGTAAATATTGCAGCCAAAACCCAATGCCAAAGCCAATGGCAGAATTGAATCTTGATTGTTAAGAAAACTTAAGAGGCTCAGGCTCGAAAAAGTAACAGCAGGCCACAGAATATCTCCAGTTGACGGGTTATCTAAAAATCTCTCGAGCCAAGCAGGAGAGCGATTGATTGGAGTTTGGGGAAAGCTAGGGGGTGCTTGAGACAATTTTTCTGGAAAACGAATGCGCTCCGGAACTTTAATTTTGCCTTCTTGGCGCATTCTGAGACGATCCATAATAATCGCATCGTAGGCAGCCTCTACAGTCTCCACCAGCTTCTGGTTGTCCTGATGCTGTTGCATTAGGCGTCCTTTCGCGTCCTGGATTTCCTCAAAAGACGCATCTTCAGTGACCCCAAGTTTTTCGTAGGGATTTTGATCACTCATTCAAAACCTCCGAGACATCCCTTCTTGTCACGCCTGATGGCAGCGACTCTACATTTGTTACTATGTTAGACATCAGTAAGGCTAAACGGAAACTCCTATTACTGATAGAACTAAAGTCTTGAGCAAGTATTATGCCAAAGCCTCTACAAGCTAGTTTAGCCTGCTTCCTAAATACCAGGGGTCTGAATAGCCATGAAACCAAAGAACAAACCCTAGTAAACCAACACTTGTGCAGAAATATCTGGTGTTTTACGAACAATCTAGAAGAGGCTCCGGAACACTATCGATTTACTTGGTAGGTCAATATATATACCTAAGTAAGGTGAGCTGCGCTTACCATAGTTAAGATGCACTTGTCTTAAGTACTTAACTACCTGAGACAGGTAGGTTTGGGGTAAATTGCTCAACTATCTGACTTGGGTATGATGTCAACAGCTATTGGCATCCCCCAATTCTACTACGATAATTGTCTAAAAGGCTTAATACACCAATGGTGCAAAAAATACTGCATCTTGATCACAAATCAAGTTCTCCGTTGAAAGTTATGACCATAGCCTCCGCCAAGATTCTTGTTGTGGATGATGACCCCGCAATCCGCAATTTAATTCTGCGCTTTTTAAGCCAGAAGAACTATGAAATGGAGTCTGCTCATGATGGCAAGACAGCTTTAGCAATTTTTGAGCAATTCAATCCAGATCTAGTCATTCTGGATGTGAACCTACCTGATGCGATTGGCTACAACCTGTGTCGGGAAATGCAGAGCCGTACTGATGTCTTCGTGCTCTTTCTCACTAGTCGAGGGGACCCAATCGATAAAGTTAGAGGGTTTGAGCAGGGTGGTGACGACTACCTTACCAAACCATTCGATTTACAAGAACTAGAAAATCGAGTCGGGGCAATTTTGAAGCGACGGCGTCTTGTCAATCCGACGGAACCAAAGCGCCTCGTCTTTGATAATCTAGTCATAGATCCAGAGCGACGGGAGGTAACCCTCCACGATGAGAGTGTGCCTTTAACAGCTCTGGAATTTGATCTACTGCATTACCTAGCCTCTCATCCTGGTAGGGTACTGCGTCGAGCAGAGTTAATCCAAGAAGTCTGGGAATATGACTATGTCGGAGATCAACGGGTAGTTGATGTCCATATCGGTCAAATTCGCAAGAAAATTGAAATTAATTCTAGTGAGCCGTCATTAATTCATACGGTTCGCGGCGTTGGTTACAAGTTTGAGTCTTCTAGTGATAGCAAGAATGGACAGCCAAAATGAGTAAGTAACTCACTTCGAGTACTCGCTTGGTGTCAATTAGCAATTACTAGAGTAGACAAAGTACTTCGCTTTTTCTGTCAAATTCTCTGTATGCTGCGGCAGCAGATTGAACAGGGTGCTCCTACTACCCGACTAACTAGAGCTTGCCTCATCGAGTCTATTGATTCGGGTTTTGAAGTAATGAGTAATGAGTAATGAGTAATGAGCGTTAGAGGGACTTGCTCCCCAAAAAGAAGACATAAACTAGTCATATCAAGGAATTCAGCCATTCCTTTTCATTTTTAGTTTCTGAAGAGCCCCAAGGAGCGCTTCGCGCCCCCAATTGAATGGGAGAAACAATTATCTTCCATTAGCTATTAGCCATTAGCCATTAGCTTTGAGCCTGTTTCTCGAGAGTAATGAGTGAATTACTCCTCAATTAGCTCCCAGATTTTTTCCATTGTGCAAGAGACTCTTGGGCAAAACTGAAGAAGACTGGTGTCCCAAACCTCAACTCTATAGCAACAAATCTTTGAATCAATCTGCAACTTTCTTGGAGCCTGTCTTGTGCGGGTTCCAAGAAAGTTGCAATATTGCTGTTAACTTTCTTGAGCAGAAGTCGCATTGTGATTATTCGACTCAGCTGTGGTAACTTCAGTTGTGTCAACTTCCTGGGATTCAGCTAGAGTTGGTGTCTTTACCGCTTCCTCTAGTTGTTGTGCTTCACGCTTAAACTCATTTTCAAAATCCCTAGAGGCTTCTTGAAAGCCTCTAATTGCCTTACCGAGACTTCGACCAATTTCTGGTAACTTCTTTGGTCCAAAGACTAATAGGGCAATGACCAAAATTAATGCCATTTCCGGCAAGCCAATACCAAAAACGTTCACTTTTATTAACTCCTAGAATTTTGAGGTATCCAACTGGACTGTAACTGATGATAAAAAAAAAAACCCGGATTGACCGGGAAGTTAAGCATTGAGCTATTGTCCAGGACACCTGACTAACCGCCCAGGCTTCTCCAATCGACATTAACGCCATTAAGTATCAGCGAGGAGTTGTAAATTTGCAAAATAATCACTAAAAAGAGGAAAAATAACAGCATGAAGACTCCCATGAGTACTGTAGTTCCCCAGCCTGGAGCCACTTTGCCATACTCAGAGTTCAGCGGTTTGAGAACGTTTCCTAACCGTGTTTGGATTGCCATGGGTCACCTAATGATTAATGTTGATAGATATTTTGTAACGTTGCGTAATATTATAGGACAAGATAACTCATAATGTTCTCAACATGGAACCTGCAATAGTTCTTATCATTTGTATCGCTGTTGTTGTACTCGCAATCACTGGTTTTTCCATCTACACTGCTTTTGGTCCACCTTCTGCGGAATTGACAGATCAGTTTGAAGAGCACGAAGACTAAAGCATATTCAACCCGTCATCGTCAAACATCGGAGCTGGGGAAGTTGGGGGAGCTGAGGGAGATGGGAGAGGCAACTGAGAAATCCCCAATTAGCAATTAGCAATTCTCAATTCCCGCCTAATACCACAGCGAAACTGGCGATTTTCCAAGGCGCAATCTTGAAAAATTGACCATTGTGAGACGTTTTAGGCAGATGTATCGGTGCTTCCAGCAAGTCAACTGGATGGGCTATACTCAGTCCTAAATCACTCTCCAATGAAAAATCAGCTGAATTGCCGTGACTTTCATAACAGCGCAAAATCCATTGCTTGGAATCATCTTCCGATCGCTTGAAAGTTGTCAAAATCAGATTCTCGGCTGATAAATCCAATAATCGACCAAGAGGCGGTAAAGACCTATGACTATCTGAATTTAGAGGAGGAGACATCACCAATTGAAGTGGTAAGTTCAACTCATAACCTCGCCTTACTGTACCAGCTGATTGCCAGCTGCCACTATGGGGATACAGAGCATAGGTAAAATGGTGGATACCTCTATCTGCTTCTGGATCCGGCCAACTGGGACTCCTGAGCAATGTGAGGCGTAATTGAGAAGACTGAGCATCATAGCCATATTTGGCATCGTTGAGCAAACTAACACCGTATGTCTCATCACCAAGATCGGCCCAGCGTAGAGCACTTACTTCCCATTTTGCTTGCTCAAAACTAGTTTGAGGTTGGTTGGCAATAGCACTCCGCTCCACATTATTATCTCTCCGTCTGCTCCCCCTGCTCCCCAGCTCCCCCTGCTCCCCCTGCTTATTGGGTTGGGTGGAACGTTGAATTGCACCACAGGCAATCTCATAACTAGCATAGTTGGCTTTCAGATTTAGGGGGAAAGCTGCTTTGACTAAAACATGAGATTCCTGCCAATCTACAGTTGTCTCAATTTTGAGCAGAGGTGATTCAGCAGCAAGGATGTAGTCTTGGCAAAACTGAGATTTTCCCAACTGACGCACAACCCGCACACGACTACGCAGTACTCCTTGCTCTATCCACTGGATAGTTTGTAGTTTAGTTGGCGGTAAAGGATATTGCTCATAATTAGGATCAATATTCCAAGCATCCCAATATTGACCCTTGTCTTGAAAAGCCTGTAGCTGATTGCCAGAACCACTAAGCACTTCTCGCTGCTGGATTTTATCGAAGACGCTGCTTAAGTCTCCTGTTTTGGGATCAACCACAACCCTCAGGAATTGGTTTTCTAGTATAAAGTCTTTTGTTGTTTGTTGTTTGTTGTTTGTTGTTCGGGAATTGGGAATTGGGAATTGGGAATTGGGAATTGGGGATGGGTTAGTATAAATATCTCTCTTGTCTCCTTGTCCCTTTTGTATCCCTATCTCCGTGTCTCCGCGTCTCCGCGTCTCCGTGTCTCCGTGTCTCCGTGTCTCCCCATCTCCCCATCTCCCCATCTCCCCATCCTCCTGACAGAGCCAAAAGACACGGTAACCTACAGAAGGAATATCCTTTGCTAAAAATAGTAGCTTCGATTCGTCAGTTTGCTGGGATGGTATCTTTTCTCCAGAAAAGTCATAAATTAACCAAAACTCCTCACCTGATTTAGGTAAAGGAACGGTAACTAATTCGGAGCGTTGCCAGTTTAGAGGGTTGAAGACAATAATCGGTTGCGCGTCTGATTGAGATGGTGACGGTAAAATGATTCGGGATGCGATCGCATTTAAAGACTCTTCCAATATTCCCCAGCCAACTTTCTCCACTTCTTGCCAAGCCTCGTTGGCATCTACAAAAACCTCTGGAATTGATGTTCCTGGTAAAATATCGTGAAATTGGTTAAAGAGCACCTTTTTCCAGCTATCTTCCAGCTGTTGCTGGGGGTAGCTTATGCCAGTGGTGATAGTTGCCACAGAGGCAAACAGTTCTGCTTGATAGAGTAATCCTTCACAACGACGATTCCAGAACTTTTGGTCAGCATGAGTAGTGTAACAGCCCCGATGGAACTCTAGGTATAGTTCGTCATTCCAGATGGGATTTTTGTTTGGGAATTGGGAATTGGGAATTGGGAATTGGGAATTGGGAATTATTTCCTTGTCTACTTGTCTGCCTTTCTCCCTCTCTTCCCCAGCTCCCTCAGCTCCCTCAGCTCCCTCAGCTACCTCAGCTCCCCAACTCCCCAGCTCCCCAACTCCCCAACTCCCCAGCTCCCCTGCCAGCTGATTACTAATATGCTCCAAATAACTCTGGGCGGTAGTAAATTCCAACTGGGGGAAGAATGGAGATTGCTGCCAACGTTGAGCTACCTCTAACATATCGCGAGTGGGACCACCCCCATGATCTCCTACACCGGGAAGCCAGAAAATGTCTTGTAGATTAGTCTCGGTTTCCCAGTCAACGGCATAGGAAGTCATGGTAATGGGATTAGTGTCCATGACGCCAGTAAGGTTGGGGGGAGACATCAAACTGAAGATTTGGCTACCATCAGGCGACTGCCACCAGAAAGCACCGTAGGGAAACTTATTGGTATCATTCCAGTGGAGCTTTTGGGTAACAAAGTAGTTAATGCCTCCCTGTTGCAAAATTTGCGGCAGCTGCCAAGGGAAACCAAAACTATCAGGAACCCAAGCTACTCTCGTCAACTTACCAAATTTCTCCTGGATATAGCGCTGAGCGTAGAGAATTTGGCGAACAATTGATTCACCATCAACCAGGTTCAATTCTGGTTCTACCCACATCCCTCCTACCACTTCCCAACTACCCGCTGCTATTTTTTGTTGGATCTGGGTAAATAAATCAGGACGATGTTGTTCTATCCAGTCATAAATGGCTGGTGTGGAATGACAAAATATTAAATTAGGAAACTCTTGTTGTAAGTTTAATACTGACTCAAAAGTGCGTACTGCTACTTCCCAGGTTTCACTCACTGACCATAACCAAGCCAAATCCAGGTGAGCATGTCCTAGTAAGTGGATACAGCGTTGTTTTGGTGAAAGAAGGGTATTTTCCCTAATCAGCGATTGGAGATGTTGGCGGCAGCTAGCAAGAGAAGAAGTAAATGCTGCTTGCTGAGATACAACATGCCAATCAATCTCAGTAACTGTTGCAGTAAGGGTAGCTAATTTTTCTGGTTCAAAGGCTGCTACATACTTCTGTAAAACTGCTAATTCATCGGCTACAAATCCTGGATCAATAGAGTTAGTTGATTCGTACCAGCAGCAAGAACCCATTAACCCACCAATATCATGACCCGGACTCACCAACCGCAAGGCTACATTAAATTTTTCCTCAGTCACTACAGCTGGACTAAGAAGTATCCTCGCAGAAGAATCAAATAAATCTCCCTCCTGTAACAGTTTGCCATTGACAAAAATTTGGGCTAATTGAGCCCACCAAGTCAGCACTAGTCGTAAACTTAATCCTAGTAAAGGATAACCCTGTAAATCATGAGGAATAACCAACTGTTGAGCCAACCAAATTACCTTTCCTCCTGCCGACCAAACAATGTATTCTTTTTCGTTTAATTCAGCAGTTTGCCAATTTTTCCACTGTTCAAACTCAGTGGCAACAGCTACGGGTAGGTCTTCAAGACAGTATCGCCAGTTATGCTGGACATTAATTTGAGTTAAGGCACGTAATCTTTTAATTGAGTTAGAGAGTGGTAAATAATCAGACATAAATTAACGATACGTTCAATAGAGATAGATGCATATCTAAAGACTTATGTCAATACCTAAGTTCTAGATAAAATAAATCCACTTATCGTTTAAACTAGTTCCCAGTGCGAAACCTCAAACTTCAATTGTTTCGAGTACCGCACTAGGAACTCCTTCCTTTCTTCCTTTGTGTCCTCTGTGCCTTTGTGGTTCTTTCAATATTCTTCTAATTCTCCTCCACCAATACACAACATTTTTGGCTTAAATTAGAATTATTATTGACTTTAATTACTTAAATGAAGTTAGCATTTCAAACTAGGTATTTGGCATTCATAATCAAAATTATCTCCCTCATCCTCATTGCCAGTGGTATCGGGCTAGAGCTAGCAACTACTTATGCAGTAGTAACCCACAGTCAGACACCAAGTATTACCAAGTTCATTTTTTGGCTTGAGCGCTTCGCCATTAGCGCTCATTTAATAGAGGGTATTATAGCTGTCTACTATGCACCTTCTCAAAATAAAGTACCAATCATTTACGGTATTTATACATTTTTTGTCGGAACAATTGGATTGTTAGAACTATTTAATTTTCAAGCTGAGAGGATGAACGAGATTTAGACATTTAGGGATATCATACAATCGGCAGGGTCGGCTCTAACGACTCGTTTCAGTGCGAATTTATTTCGGATATCCAATACATCTGCTTCAGAAGGGATATGCTTAGCTAAAACCTGTGCCGTTGCCTCCAGCACGCAGTTTGAAAATGATTTAGCCAAATCTTGTCTTAGCCCTTGTCCAATATACAGTTTTATTAATGCTTCACAAGACATATCTAGACTAGCAGCCAGTTTTTTGAGAGATACCAACGTATCCGCCGGAATATCCAGAGAGACTTTCTCCTGAAGACGAGGACGCAATTGTAAAGTAAATTCATCATCAGGCTTGTTCATAGAGTTTCCTTTAGATCTTAAAATCAGTCCAAAGTCGAAGTAGAAATAACCCACCAGTTAACAATAGACAAAAAAGCAGATACTATAAACTTTACCGCTTCCTGTCTTATGACTCGTAAGTAGGCAACAGCTCATCTGGCAACAGGCAACAGGAATGCTCCTACTTTGATAACCTGGTGGTAAAAATTTTTTCATTGGGACTGCCTTAGTGCAGCGCGGCGGAAATAACCCACCAGTTTGAGATGGATAGAATCCTTACTCTATAAGCATTCTTAATTCTTAATTCTTAATTCTTAATTCCGCGCAGCGGTACTTAGTGCCTTGGTGCCTTCTTGTAACTCCTGTCTCCCCATAAAAACTATGCCTTCTTCTGCCAACAGTCCCTATCGCAGTAGATTATTTAATTTTCTGAACCGGCAATCTCTTCGATTGACGGCTCAAATGAATATCGCGTTAAGGAATGTGAAAGTTACAGCGGTTTGGGGAGTGCAAATCCTGCTTTATCCTTTGTACCTGCTGACTCAAGCTAGCCTATCAGTAGTACGCCAACTCTCATCCCAAGCAAAGGCTCGATTCAAGTCATTTACTATATCTCAAGCTGAGCCTCAGGAAATGCTTCCGGAAGCTGATGCTCCGATTCAGCGAGTGCTAGAGGAGATTGGGGAGTTGGGGAGATGGGGAGCTGGGGAAGCTGGGGAAGAGAGGGAGAAAGGGAAACAGGTAGACAAAGAAATAATTCCCAATTCCCAATTCCCAATTCCCAATTCCCAATTCCCAATTCCCAATTCCCAATTCCCAATTCCCGATTCCCAATTCCCAATTCCCAATTCCCAAACAACAATCCAAGGAGTCGCAACTCTGTTATCTAACCGTAATTTAGTACTGGTTGCGACTCAAAATCAAATTTTGGAAGTTTTGACCCTTGAGCAGCAGCAAAAACTCTACGCTAAAATCAGCTGGGAGGTAGCTGGCTTACTACGTCAGCAGCGTCTAGAACTATCTTCAGATATTCAACTAGCTCCTCGTCCCTTCATTAGCCTTGTTCAACCTCGTTTGTTGCCACCAGTGAAACTTTTCTGGCAGTTGATGGCGTGGATACAAACTAGTCCCGTTGCGATCGCAGCAAATCTTTTTGGGGAATCAAAGCTTGCTTGTAGTCTTAGCATTCTACCTGAGAAAACTCAACCTTCTCAAGAGCAGTCCCAACAAAGCTCTCAGCTCCCAGGAGCGAATGAACAGGTCATCATTTTACGCCTCGTACCACCAGAAGCGCTAGCATTCCTTGACCGCACTGCTGCTGAACTAGAATCACACCAGTTACTGCCTGGGACAGAAGTAGTGATCGTACTCCGGGAACGGACTCACCAACTGTTCCAAAAGCTACAAAACCAATTGACGGCACAAAAGGATTCAACTGCATCTCCTGAAGAGCCTCAGACTCTAAAAGCTCGGATTCGGGCTCTAATTTATGCTGCTGTAGAATACTTTTTTGGTACAGACGGCTCGAATTTCTCCCAAAAGACAACTCCACAGCAATTGTCAACTCCCGTTCATCCTCCAGAGGCAACCGATAAATTACCAGGCAATACTGCTAATTCCTTACCTCCAGTTGCAGAATCTCTTGAAGAACCTCAAACTCTAAAAACTCGGGTTCGAGCCTTAATTTATGCTGCTGTGGAATACTTTTTTGGCACAGATGGCTCAAATTTATCCGAGACGAGAATTCCACAGGAACTGTCAAGTTCCATTAACTCTCCAGGAGGAACTAATCAGCTACCTGGGAATGATCCTAGCTCCTTACTCCCGTTGAAAGAAGCTCTTGAGAAGGATGAAACTCTAAAAACTCGGATTCAAGCGTTAATTTACGCAGCGGTGGAATACTTTTTTGGTCAAAGCGGTTCCCATTTACCTTGGACAATAAATATACAGCAACTGCCAACTGCTACTAATCCTTCAAGAGATGCTGCTACATCCTTACCTCCAGTTGGAGACTCTCCAAATCCGATATTACCAGATGCTATTGAACCAGATCCCTGGCTGACTTTAGAAGATTTATTTGGTAAACAAGACGTACCTCCCACCAATCCCAGTCCTTTTTCTTCAGGAGAGAGTACCATATCTACAGCTGAGCTACCAGAAGCTTTCGGCAGTAAGATGCCTTTGAAACCAGGAAATTCTGTGGTGGACTCTGTTAAGGGTTACATTAGCCGCAATCCTTCCCCTGGAAAACTTTCTAAACCCAGTACGCCGCAGGCTGATTCTGAGCAGGAAGAGGAAGGTTATCCCCAGCAACTCATAGTGGAAGTGGATGCAGCTGCTCTATCTCAACTAGTTGAGAGCAAACTAAGGGATAGTAACTCTCAAGAAACGGAGCTTCTTGACGAAAATCGCTCCCTCCTTGGTACTCAAAGCCAAGGACAAGAAGCTAAAGTCAACAGTGAGAGACGAGAAGATAGCTTAGTAAAAATCAGTTCTGGAGTTCAAGAAAGTAAGCAACAATCAACAATAGACAATAATCTAGAACCAGCACAAGACTGGATTGATACAGATTCATCTTCTACTGGATATGTCAAGCATCCCCTAGAAAAAATTCTAGAGTGGCTAGACTCTACCATGTTGAGATTGGAGGAGTTTGCCATCAAAATTTGGCGCTGGTTGCTGCGGCGAGAAGATGACTAAAGAATTAAGAATTAAGAATTAAGAATTATTTTTTGCCGAATAAGTGCAAGGAAATTGTATCGATGGGCTCAAGAAACCTTGCACTTTCATGGGAAATCCCTGGGTAATACCAAATCCGGTTTAGATACCACAGTTATTTTGATGATAAGGCAGAGGGCTCCAAGGCAGAGGGCAGAAGGAAAAGAAGGTTTAAGCGAAACCGGGTGTTTGAAAGGCGGATTTGGTATAACTCACATCTTGCACCAGTACATAAATACTTAACAAGGTAAGTGAGAATAATCAATTTCGGTACTGAAACCGTCCAATCTTATCACTGCTCCCTGCTCCCTACTCCCTGCTCCCTACCTTGACGGGTCAATTTTCGACTTGGTGCAAGATCTCAGTATAACCTTGGGGAATACAAGTGCTCAAAACGAGGATAAATGCTTAATTCCTTCTTACTTGTTACTTTTTACTTGTTACTTTTTACTTGTTACTTTTTACTTGTTACTTTTTACTTGTTACTTTTTACTTGTTACTTTTTACTTATTCAGCAAACCCTACCTAGTCCAAAGTGCCAACCCACCTCCTCTACCCCTAGCCGCGATGTAACCTTCTTCTATTAAAAAGTAAGTAAAAAATGCTTGTTCTTTTAAACTTTGCTGGTAAAAGTTAGCTTCCCGCTCTTTAGCACCAGGAAGATAACCATCATATAACTTCAGTCCCGACAATAACACCTGCATTCGAGTAAAATCAAAAGCTAGGATGTTATTCGTTGGTCGAAATTGAGTCGGACCAGTGAGAATTAGTTGCAAGAAGCCCAGTTTAACAGCATTTTCAACGGTTCCTCGCTCTTCCTCAGCCTCAGACTGGGAGTAAGACAAACTAATATTGACCCACTTTGGTAAAAATCGTCCACTTCCTAGAATAACTCCTGCCTTCTGACGCGATCGCTTGGTTCCTGTAATAAATCCTAATCGCCAAGTGCCTAACAAATGCTCATAGGCAGAACGCACTTTAGTCTGTTTAGCCTTTTTTTCTGCCATTAGCAATGCCTCAACCACAGACTCAGATGTAGGCGGTGTTGCCGATGGAGTAGTTAAAAATGCGATCGCTGGGTTAAGTGACATACGTAATAAATATGGGAGTATTTGAAGGGAGTACTCATATAAATCATAAAATGATTGACCTTAATACCATATTTGAATTTTCCCGCACCAACTGTGTTGCCATTTGTGCATTTTTAGTTCCCGCTAACTTGCTCCTCACCTTACAAACACTGATTTTGACGTGGCTACGCCGCCCTAAATCTCAGGTGCTAACTGCTGTCTTAGTTGCTTGTATCCCTGCGGTGTTGATCATATTTCATGTGTTTACGTGGTTAATGATTGGGGTAGTCATGGCTCCCACTTTTATCTTGTTGTGTCTAGGAAGTATTTGCCTGGGTATCAATTTCTGGGCAATTTTCCATGTTTGGGCGATCGCAAAGCAATTTAAAATTCAACTTAGGGAAAACCTGACCTAGTACAGGGTGGCGGAAATAACCCATCATTGACAAAAGCTTAAAAAGCTAGCTGACCCTACCAGCTTTCTTCCCTCCTGCCTTCTGCCTCCTGCCTCCTGCCTTCTTTCACTAGTTCAAGTCAAGGGCACAATTTCTCTAAATCCATGCCGCTCAAGGTTCTTGGATATTTGTAACATTGGGACAACTCTCGAAACTATCAACTATAATGAGAATTAGCATGACACGGGGCCTTAATTGGTTTCGACGTGTTGGCGAAAGCTGTTGAGTGATACAGGTCGAGAGTGAGTCTTCTCTCGTAAATACCGGGCTCAAACAAAAAAGTAACTGCGAACAAAATCGTTCCTTTCGCTCGTAAAGCAGCTCCTGTAGTTGCCTAAGAACCTCATATAGGTCCGAGCGTCTATAGTTTGACTCCGTTAAGGACTATAGACCTAACCCCAACGGATGCTCTAGTAAGTCGTCTTTGGTAGACTTACTAGCTAAGAACCCACCAAAGCATCCTATCATCCGGGATAAAGGATGGTTCCCGCCCTGAGGACTAGAAGGGCTAAGCCTGTGAATGAGCGATAGGTTAATACCCAAGGCGGACACGGGTTCGACTCCCGTAGGCTCCATTTTTCGTGACTTCTACGCAAACTCTTCAAAACTAAAGGGGTGACATGTTTTTCGGAACATGTCACCTTCGTAATCCTACCCCGTCAAGTACGATTTAGACTAATTTTTGGTTGTGAGCAATGCTTGACGATTGCTCACTAGGAAACCATTTTAGCTCCCTCATCTTAGTCTTACCCACACAGACATCAGCCATCCTTTTTAAACGACGAAAGATATTTTCCTGAACATAGGGAATGTTGTTGCGATCGCAGATAGACTTAACTTCTGGCTGAATCTGTTGATATTTCAACATAGGCAGATCCGGGAAGATATGATGTTCGATTTGGTAGTTGAGCCATAGGCTGAGATAGTCAACAAGCTCTGAGCCACACTGATAGTTCGTCGAACCTAGTACCTGATGAAGGTAGAACTCTTCACGGTTATCATAGTGATAATCAAACCGATAGATATCATCAGCCGTATGGTTTGGCACAATAGTGATAAAAGAGTGAAGATTCGTTAAACATTCTGCTAACACCTTGTTAGCAAAAACAGTCATGACTGCTGCCTTCCCAAGAGGGAAAAAGAGCAGCGGAATGACGATAAAATGAACAATGCCGTATGGCAGATAGCATAGCATCCACAATTTTCGTACCTGTGTACGAGACAGATCCAAGATATTACCGAAGGTAAGGTAGAGAACATGTTGGCTGCGCAAACGTTTCCCGCTGTCAGGATCGAGCACACTCATCGTATTCGGAGCATAATACGTTATCTTCCATGAGGTTGCGACCAGAAAAAGCAGTAAATATTTAACTAATCGAGGAATAGCAAGTTGCTGTAAGTGCTGAGTATGACGTTCAGCAACATCGGGATCTTTTGCCTCACCAGTATGGTAGTGATGGAGGGTGTTATGTTCATAACTCCATGCTTCTGGCAAAATCCAATCAAACCAATCGATAAAACGCCTCCACCCCCGAGCAAAATACTTACTTGTATACCGCTGAGGAATGTTCGGTACTTTGTCATAGCCCCCATGGATAACATGGTGTGCAACAATCCATCGAGTAAACTGGCCAAGACTAATACCAAAGGCTGAAAAGGGATTAATAACTATCCAGCATGTAAGATATCCGAAAACCGATGCGAGTCTCCCGTACCACTCGACTTTTTTGAGGTGGGCAAAGTCTCGTTCTCCTATCTGTGGATAGGTTCGACAACGAAGGTCTTCGATATCATGGAAAAAACCAGAAAAGTCCATATCCTGTAACTTTTGATCTACACCCAACTGAGAGCCTCCCGTATTTGTTTGTACTTTGCCTCATCTGACGACCTAGAGTGATTTGTTTGAAGAAAGTCATCGACGCCGTGGAATACAGCAATGATAAACTCTTCATTGTACATTGACCCCACCTCAGCTTTGAGAACTATGGTTTGACTCTCTGATAGCTACAGGTAGGGTTTCCTGATCGAAAAAGTACACACGGCGTTAAATTAGCAAGCAGGGATATGTCCGGAAACGTAATTGATAGCAGTTCTCGTGCCCTTCTTATTCTCATAGTCCCCATTGCGTTATTAGCTGTCCTATTTTTGAAGGCTTGGCCATTGGTGGTAGCACTATTAGTTATCACTATCAGTTTTCAAGTTTGGCAGCAATATCAATGGCAGCAGTGGAGTAAGCAAGTTAACCCTTTCTTCAATCGGCTCATAAAAGACAATCAGGGCTGTCTGACACCCCTAGACTTGTCGATTAAGGCTAGTATATCCGGAGCTGCAGCAAAGCAATATTTAGATAAAAGGGCAGAAGAATTTGGTGCTCAGCGTCAAGTCTATGAAGATCAAGGCACTGTGTATTACTTTCTAACTGCTAACGCTCTTGGTAGTATCTTTGACGAAAGTGAGCCTCTGGTGGATCTAGAGAATGAATTTGTTACCGGTGAGGTTGTCAAGCGGATTGAGGCACTAAAACCAGAGGAACCAACCCCTGAAGTTGGCGAATCTCCCACCGATGAACCGCCAACTCCTCTAGAATCTTCAGCATCACAGGAACAACCAACTTCTCAATCCCTTATCCAAGGAGAACTTGCTAAGCGTCTCGATGTTCATTCGAGCACAGTTGGTAAACACAAATCTGATCCAGATTTTCCTCAATGGAGTCAAAGTAGAGATCCACAGGGAATTGCTTGGGAATACTCGGCAAAAACCAAAGAGTTTTCACCAATTGAACAAACGGAGGAAGCTTGAGGGGGGTGAGCAAAATTAGGGAAGGAATTTCTAGCGAAGTATCCTTTCAAATCATTATTTCTCCTTGGTTTCCTCATTTCCCCATCTCCCTATCTCCCTATCTCCCCACCCTTTTTTTCGCTCACCCCTTGAGGGGGATAAGGGACTTCCAAATAAAAAATATCCTATCCCTCCGTTAGGCAAGGGAGCTTGAGAGGGATAAGGGACTTCCCCAAAAAATATATCCCATCTTGGCTCCCCTGCCTGTAATAAAATTTTATGATTACTTAATCAATAATCTAAGATAAGATTGCTATTGTAGAAAAAAATGCTATAATTTTTAGTCACGGAGTTTGTTAGCAATAATCAAAAGCTATTACTTACTCCAAAAGAGTGATTTCAATCTGCCATTGATTGATTCCAATGGTTATTTACTCTTTCTCTAGTAAGGTCGGAAGCCAAAAGTAACTCTAGGTAGTGTCAAGGAAACTAGTGACGAGCAAGGAAATTCAACACCAAGCTAGCCGTAATAGTCAATCTCGCTGCCGTAATTATTGATTAAGTCAGGGTTCACAAGTTTTGAGAGCAAGTTGTTGGTATTTCCAGCTATAGCTATTACTACTTTCTTCGTACTAGAATGAAACCTCTAGAATCTAACTCCATAGCAGATAATTCTACGTCAGGCTCTAGGCAGTGACTTGTAACTGACAGGGTGACAAGCAGATCAAAAGCTCGATTTGCTTGGGGTTCCAAATCACAGAAGAGCAAAAATATTTGGTGCGTCAAACTCAGGAACAATTGGAAAGATTAAGGCAAAAGCCGGAATTTTTACCATATTCAGTAGCACTTATGTCATTCAACAATTGATAATGAACAATGGATAATGGATAATTACCTCTCCTTGAAAGAAGAAGATTGACAATCAGGAAAATATTTTCTTTTTATTTTCTTCATCAATGAAGAGGTCAAAGACCAAATTAACCAATTATCAATTATCAATTATCAATTATCCATTGATAAAAGTGTAATAGCTCAGTTTCGCTATATTGTTAGGCTGACTGCCTGATGTATAGCAAGAATTTAATCAAGCGGCATAAATTCTTGCTCCATCTTGTTTGGAGTCAATTCAGATTGCCAGTTGAAACATCATTGTTTGATGGTAAATCTGTGTCTATAACCATTTTTAAAATTATGCAACGACGTGAATTTGCTCGACTATCTTCTTTATTTTTACTTGGTTTGGGATTAACTCAATGTGCCAACAATCCTCAATCATCCAAACAAGAATCAACCTCGAAGAAGAAGAATAGTGATGAACTAAATATCTGGTGGCAACAAGGTTTTTATCCAGAAGAGACAGATGCACTAGATAAAATAATAGCTGATTGGGAAAAAGAGAGTGGGATTAAAGTTAAATTAAATGTGATACCACAGAAAGATATTCTTAAAGAAATTGAAAGTGCGATCGCATCTAACAATACTCCTGATATTTTCTACGCCGGTGTTGCGGACTTAACTATTATTCCCCGTCTAGCCTGGAATAATCAACTGGCAGATGTTTCAGAGGTAATAGAGCCTCTAGAAGACTTGTATAGCAAAAGTGTTCTTAGTGGGGTCAATTACCAAAACCAAGCTGCTAACAAGCGCAGCTACTATGCTGTACCGATTATGCAATCGGCAATTCACATACACTACTGGCAAGATTTACTGACAAAAATAGGTCAAGAAAAAGGGTCAATTCCCAAAGATTGGGAGGAATTTTGGCAGTTTTGGGAGGAAGCTCAAGATAAGCTGCCTAAGAGTGGTACATCTGATATATATAGTGTCGGTATGCCAATGTCTCTTAGTTTAGATACCTACAATAATTTTGAACAATTTCTCGAAGCATATAATGTCGAATTATTAGACAAAGATGGTAAGTTAAATGTCGATGATCCTGAAGTCCGCCAAGGTATTGCTAAAGCCATAGAAAACTACGCTAGCTTTTATAAAAATGGCACAGTACCTCCTGAAGCAGTGGATTGGGATAATACTGGTAATAATGTTTCCTTACTCAGTCGCACTAGTCTGATGACTGTCAATCATACTCTGTCTGCCCCTGGTTCCCAACGGCAAGATAAGGATGTTTACTACAATCAACTTTCTACAGTCAAATGGCCAAATAAGCCGAATGGTGACCCGATGAGATTCGTAGTGGAGATCAAGCAAGCAGTTATCTTTGAAGCATCTGATAATAAGGAAATTGCTAAGAATTTTCTCTCATATTTAGCCCAACCAGAAAACTTGGAGGCATACACTGAAGGTGCGCAAGGAAGGTACTTACCAGTCATGCCAGAACTGTTTGAAAAGCCTTTCTGGAGCAATCCCGAAGATCCACATATTTCAGTAGCGGTACAGCAATTAGAAAAAACACGTCCAGCCTATCAAGTATTTAACCCAGCTTATGGTGAAGTAGCTGCTCAGAATGTTTGGGGGACAATTATGAGAAAAATTGCGGTAGATGACTTATCCATCAAGGAAGCAACTAATCAAGCCATTGAGCAAATCGAGGAAATCTTTGCTGATTGGTCTTAAGCTGATTTCCCTCAACCAAAGTACCTAAAATTGAACTTACTTCCCGGCACAAAGTCACCTATTTTCTTCCTTTGTGTCCTTTGTGCCTTCGTGGTTCAATTCAATCTGTCTTTTTCTAGTATCAAAGAAGTACTTGACCTCAAATAAATGCAATCTATCAAGAAAAGCTTACTCTTAAAGCTTGTTACTTCCTTTTCCTTACTATCATTAGTAACCGTTAGTCTTGTGGCAATTATGGCTTACGTTTTAGCCAGAGATGCTCTCAAGCAATCTATTTTCGACCGACTCAGTGTTGCCACATCTCTCAAAGACTATGAAATCAACCAATGGCTGAATACTCAGTACCAAGACGTACTTTTATCAGCAAAGTTGCCAGAAGTACAAGATCAAGCAGAAATTCTGTTGAATTACAAGGGTTTAGTCCAGCCTGTTGCTCTCCGATCTTACCCCAAGAGAAGCGGCAAGATTACAAGGTTTTCCTGATAATTTTGTTCTACATCCAAAGGATAGTGCAACATACAAGCAAATGGGAAACGCTGTTTCAGTTCCAGCTGTTAAGGCAGTATTGCAAGATATGTTTCAACAGAATGCTAAGGCATTAATTACTTGATAGCGTCTTATATATTAAGGAGGCAGTAGGCAGGAGGCAGGAGGTGAGGGAGGTAGAAGGAAAGAGGATTTGACAAAAGTGTCTTCACTCATTACTCATTACTCATTACTCATTACTCAAAAAAGCTCTCACCTCAGAAACCGGGTTTCTCATGAGAACAACAACGAAATATAAGCATTTTTTCATTTTTTCCCGAGAAACCCAGTTTTACCAATCGATGCTCTATAAGAAGTTCAGCTCGCAACCTCTTTGAGGGATTTACCCATCTGAGGAAACGAGAAATAAACTTCTGACGCCCGTCAAGCTTGCTATTAATAACGCTTCTTCCGTCTTCTTGCGATCGCTTTTCGCTTCTTTTTTTCGTGGGGAGTTTCAAAGTGACGAAGCCGCTTCATATCAGCAAAAATTCCTGCTTTGGAAACCTCACGCCTAAACCGACGCAAGGCTGATTCAATCTCTTCATTTTCGCCAACAGTTACTTGTGTCATTCCGTTTACTCCTATGCTTGGGTAGATAGCTAGTTAATTGTATTCTGTGAAAGTAACTCTTATCCAAGTAAGTTCAATAAAAAGACTTTTACCTGATCTAGATCTAGATCTAGTATAGGTTATACCTTAACCTTGACATCCTCACCGTCCTCAAAGCGCGGTGATTCCTAAACCTCACGATTTAGGTTTCTGCTTCATTCACCGTCGCATACCATAGTCAAAAAACCATGTACTGTCTTATACAGAGTCCACAGACTTTTGCCCCATTTCAGAAGCCCGATTCCGCAAGCCCTGCGGTACGGTGTCGCGAAAAGACTGGTACTTGTTGCTTAGATATTTTACCTGTACAAGCTTTTCTGCACAGAACCTCCTATATCCAGTTTTCAAGGTGCGGTTACTGATTGCTTGATTTTCGCTTTCAGTACACATATATTTTAGCAAATTGTTAAGCCGTCCTTCTAGGACGGGGTTTTAAACCCATTTTTTTGATGACCAATATTCCCATACATGAAACCTTCCAGGAAACAATCCAGGGAGAAGGTTACTGGGCTGGGACACCAGCGGACTTTATTCGGTTAGCAGGGTGTCCGGTGAGATGCCCTTGGTGTGACACAGGATACTCAGATGGTGGAGTTAATTTGCCTCGTGTGACTAGAAGTTTTGAAGAACTGATAGCACAACTACGTTCTGCTTATGTCGTGATTACAGGGGGTGAACCTTTTATTCATCCAGAACTACCTGAGTTAGTGGCAGCAATTGGAGCTACTGACAGAAAAGTGTCTATAGAAACTTCCGGGGCTTTTTGGAGGGAAGTTCCCCAGTCGGCTTGGGTGACTCTCAGTCCAAAAGAACATATCAGTCCTCGCTATCCAGTGAAGTCACAGATGTGGGAGCGAGCCAATGAGATTAAAATTGTGATAGCAACTGGGTCAGAGCTTGACTTTTATGGTGAACACATGCTTAACAAGGAAGAGATACCAGTATTTCTTCAGCCAGAATGGACTCAAAGGACTCATACAGTTCCCTTGGTTTTAGAGCTACTTAGGAAGTTTCCCAAATATAGGCTCTCTGTGCAGTTACATAAATATATTGGAGTACCATAAAGCTTTGAAGAAACAAGGCAGGAGGCAGAAGGGATGAGGGATGAGGATTTGACCTTGTATATTGCTTAATTTTGGTTCAACTCCGAAGCTGGATCAGGTTCTACTCGCTTAATTACTCCTCCTAGTGTAGGGTCATTAGGCTCAACATCTTGGTTACAAATTAAACTCAAAAACCAGGTATATTCTTTATTCGTTTCTATTACCGGTGCATCGGCTGGTAATGAGAAATTAAACCTACCAGGATCACTAGGAAGCGAGATTGTGGTTTGGTAGTAGTAGTCTTCGGTTGCATCTCTCAAACTCAGAAAGATCTTCTTGGCAACAGTATTGGGAACTTGAAGCGAGAAATTTGGACGCTCCTCACTAGTTTCACTATAGGGTGGCATCAAAACTTGGAAGCCAACTGATTCTTCTGTAATTTTATCTTGTGGACAAGAGCCTGCGTTGCGACTACCTGCTCCTACTGTATTAACTGGAGTATTATCTCCCGGAGGTGTAATTATAACATTGGGGCTGTTGTTTTCCAATTGGTTAGTTTGTGCTACTATCCTCGGAGCAATTATTAGTTTTAAAGATAGAGTGAGAGCAAACAGGGCTAAAGGGAAACGATAATTATACCAGTTCATGAGGGCATAGGGAATAGGGAACGGTGAACAGCCAAGAATATTTTGATCTCTCTCAGTAGTGCTATAACTAATGAAAGGGATAGAGCACTCATAATCAGTTGCTAGAAAATTGGCATGAGTTAATACCTCCTATTGTAATATAAAAATATTCATATCGCTAGGATGCTTTACCTTATTTTTAATAAAATACTTATTGAGTAAAGGAAGATTAAAAATTGAGCATTGTTAGATTGAAAATCATCATTGAACAATTTAACAAGAGATTAACTATCTAGAAATTTATCTTTAAAATACCGCCGATACAAATCGCAACTAAGGATCACTCGATTTCCTTGCAGTTTGATTAGTCCCATACTATGCAACTTGAACCCCTGTAACTGTTCTAATGCGACCGGCTCTGTGTTACTTAATATTTGCTGACAAGCAGTTGCTAACTCTGGATGCTGTTGTAGGTTCCAGAGGTGTCGGTGCAAATGATCGCTGTAAATTCCCGTATCCGTCGCAGCTGTTCTCACTAATTCTTCTAAGGTCAGTTCCTTTCGTGCTAGGTGGTATAAAGTTAGTCTGATCAAGTAAGGATGACCTGCTACCAGTTGTATTAACTGAGTTAGTTGATCGCAATTTAACATCAGTCCATGACGGTTAACTAAATCTTGTAACTGTTGTGAAGTCAATGGTTCTAACTCAATTCCTAGCCCAACATTGAAAGGAGATTGATTAATATTTAGAGGAACATAAACTTCCGTCGATTGCACCATCACCAATCGCAGCTGTTGCCAGATCGATACAACCTTTGCTTTCTCGTGCCAAGCTCGTAACAGACTCAGAAATTCTTGAGCCACTTTAGGTTTATCGAAAAGAATACTTACTTCATCTAGAGCTAAGACAATGGGATTTTTTATCTGCTCTAGTAGATATTCTTGAATATAAAGGGTGCAGCTCATCTTGCTGCCAAGATCATCATCCCAATATTCATTAAGCCTCGGTTCTAGCTTTAGTTGTCGAGTCAGGTTAGCACAAAACCAGCGCAACAATTTATACAAATCGCTCAGAACGATTTCTTCTGCTTGTTGGAAGTCCAAAAGCGCTGTTTTGTAGTCTTGTTGAGCTGCATAGACAAGAATCCGATTCATCAAAGACGTTTTACCCATCTGTCTAGGAGCTTTAATCCGAAGCAAGGCTCCTGGTTTGAGCAGTTCCTCATAACATCTAGATTCGTGGGGGACTCGCTCTACATAAAAAGGGGAATTTAACGGTACGCTGCCATCTGGTAATTCCGGCTCCACTGATGGCAAAGGTTTATCATCTAACCGATACTCGGTAGTTGTTTGCACTCTATCCTGACTAACTCGTAGCCTCTGAGTAGCTAGTTCATCGGCTAAAGATGTTCTTGGTTCCTCTAGTTGTTCTACTAACTTATGCAAAATTTCTTGAACTAGAACAGGGGTATCAGAGGAACTATGCCACTCCCATTGCTGAATCTGGTTGAGATATCCTTGTAGTTGATAGCTGACTGGTGTATTCCAAGGTAGGTTAATCCTAACACCCCAAATAACGGGTTTGCGATCGCGGCGGGTTTTCCTGACTGAGATTGCCTGTTGAATCGCCTGGGTAGTCAATTCACTCACAAGGGATTCCTGCAATAATAACAGTAGTAAGTAATCACAGCGCCGATATTCTTCTTCAATTTGCTGTGGCCATTGTTTACCCTGAAATATTCTTTCCCTAGCCCCCATAAAGATGTCATAACCCTCACTAGTTAAGGCTTTTTGCAACTCTTGAGCTAAACTGATGGCTGGCTCTTGGTTGTGATAGCCAAGAAGAAAAATCCTAGTAGCCATCGCCTTTTCCATTGTCGGTTTGCTTTGGGAAGCAATTCGTCTTTCTAGTACAGAGCGAATATTAGTTTTAGTGACTTTTTCCCCAAATCCTTGGGAGAGGAGTCTCCATAACTGAGA
>JAAHGL010000200.1 GCA_010692635.1 Symploca sp. SIO2C1
TGGTCTCCAAGGTTGAGCGGCTCAAGTCTGGTGAAATTAAAGATATCCAGGGCATTCCTACCTCCTTTCAGTCAGAAGTATTAGCTAAAAAATACAGTATTCCTTTAACCAGCTTAGATGCAGTTGACCGTATTGATATTGCTATTGATGGTGCTGATGAAGTTGATCCCAAGCTTAATTTAATTAAAGGTGGCGGTGCTGCTCACACCAGGGAAAAAGTAGTTGATTCCCTAGCAGCACAATTTATTGTAGTAGTGGATAGTGGTAAATTAGTTGACCAACTTGGTTCTACTTTCCTGCTACCAGTAGAAGTAATACCGATGGCTCTGACACCAGTAATGGCTGCGATTACCAAACTAGGGGGCAAACCAGAACTCCGCATGGGTGTCAAAAAAGCCGGACCAGTAATTACAGATCAAGGCAATATGGTAATTGATGTCAAATTTGATTCTATCGATAACCCTGCTGAGTTAGAAAAGAACCTGAATAATATTCCTGGTGTGTTAGAGAATGGGTTATTTGTTGGTGTTGCTGATGTAGTTCTGGTTGGTGAAGTCAAGGATGGTAAGCCAGTGATTCGGGAAATATAATGCTATAGCGTTTCTCATTGAGATGAGGTACAAAGATCCTGGTTTTTGGGAATGGGGAATAGGGAATAGGGAATAGGCTCTCAGGACTTACACAAAGCCTCCATTTGTAGGGTGTGTTAGCGTAGCGGACGCTGGTGGCGAAATATTTCGCAATACATCCCAGCTGCTAAATGCCCCCTAAATCCCCCAATTCTGGGGGACTTTGAGTCCGGGCTCCCCCAGAATTGGGGGCTGGGGGGCTTCAATAACCTTTGTATTGTTGCAAATGTTTCCAATTGTTAATTTCGCCACCAGCATCGCTTAGCGTAACGCACCTTTGATTCTATATGTGGTGTCGCTGCGTAAGTCCTGATATGTATATATTTTGAGATTGTTTGTGGTTACCGCGATAAGTCTGTGTAGACAATTTGAAGAAATTGCTCCGGAGATAGGAATCCTTTACCCCAACTTGAATCTATGTCAGCTGTTGGTTTTGAGGCAATGAAGTCCTCCATAGAGATTCCATTTGCGATCGCAATTTTTACTCGATCGCGAACTAGTACTAACATAGCCTGGTAGGCTACCAATTCAGCACGATTTGACAGGGGACCATGACCAGGAATAATTTTAGTTTGTGCATCTGTCATTCCCAGGACTCTGTTTACTGCTGCAATCATCCCCTCAATAGAACCCCCACTAGAAACATCTATGAACGGATAAATACCGTTGAAGTAGATGTCTCCTGTATGAATGACGTCTACATCCTCAAAGTAGATAATAGAATCCCCATCAGTATGGGCAGTTTCAAGATGAAACGCCTGAATTTCCCCACCATTGAGGTGAAATGTTGCCCTGTCATTAAAAGTAATTACAGGAAGTGCTGCTGGTGGAGATGCGGGAATCTCCATGTTGAAAGTTTCGAGTAATTGAGCCACACTCATCCGTTTGCGCACATTATCATGGGCAACGATGACAACTCCTGCACGTCCCAAATTTTCATTTCCACCAGTATGATCAGGATGCCAATGGGTATTGAGGAGAAAACGAATAGGTTGGTTACTGATGGCACTAACAGCGGTACGAATTTTCTCAGTTAGGGGCGCAAATTGATCATCTATGAGAAATACCCCATCTTCACCTGCAGAAACACCAATGTTTCCCCCTTCCCCCGTTAACATATAAATACCTTCAGCAACTGGGATTGTCTGTATCTGCACATTTTCAAAATCTTGAGCCTGAACTCGATTTGTTGTACTGAGGAAAGCTATTCCCAGGCTGACGAAGAACCCACAGCATTGCTTAATTGAGTAAGGGTAAGTTTTCACAACAGATGTACCTCCAAATGCTTGCCATAATAGCTGATTTTGGAGAATTTATAGACTATTGAGAAACATGCTCAAAGCTAATGGCTAATGGCTAATAGCTAATGGCTAATGGCTAATGGCTAATGGCTAATGGCTACTGGCTAATAGCTAATCTCTGAATAAATACCGAGTTTCTCAGAATACTGGAGTTTTCAAACTTCCCCGTCAGATTCAGCTTCCTCTGAAGGATGAAAATAATTGTAGATTTGTTGAGCTAAACTCGGACCAATTCCAGAAACCTCAGTTAGTTGTTTTGGGGAAGCTGCACGAATATAGTCAATGGAGCGAAAATGCGCTAGTAGCTCTTTTTGTCGGTGAAAGCCTAACCCTGGAATTTCATCTAACCTAGAGCGACGTAGTTTATTACTCCGTTGTTGTCGGTGAAAACTCACAGCAAACCGATGAGCCTCATCTCGCAAACGCCTTAGCAGTTGTACCCCTGGTTGCTCCGGGTTTGTTGCCAACGGTGAAGACTCACCTGGTAAAAATATTTCCTCTCGCTGCTTGGCTAAACTCACCACGCGCACATCTTCAAGTAAGTTCAGCTCCTGCAAAACCGCGACAACTGCTGACAATTGTCCCTTGCCACCATCAATCATTACTAAATCTGGCCAATCGGTGGGATTGGGAATTGGGAATTGGGAATTGGGAATTGGGAATTGGGAATTGCTCTCTCCATCTCCGTGTCTCCGCGTCTCCGCGTCTCCGCGTCTCCCTATCTCCCCATCTCCCCTAGCTCCGCGTGTCCCTTTCTCATACTTCCGGAACCGGCGGCGGATTACTTCAGCGAGACTGGCAAAGTCATCGGAGTGACCGATGGTTACATTGGGATTCTTAATCTTGTAGTGGCGATAGTGTTGCTTTGCTGGTGTGCCATCAATAAATACTACCTGAGAACCAACGGCATTGGCTCCTTGGATATGGGAGATATCGTAACCTTCAATACGGCGCGGTAAATCAGGTAAGTCGAGAATGTTAGCTAAGTCCTGCATTGCTTGGCTATTGCGGTTTGCCAATCGCTGAGTGCGCTCCAATTCATAGTTAGCATTGCGCTCCACCATCTCAATCAGTTCGGCTTTGGCTTGCCGTATAGGTGTGATGATGTTAACTTTGCGATTTTTGCGTCCGCTCAGATATGCTGCCAATATCTCTTCATCTGGCAACGGGTACTGCACCAAAATCTCCGCCGGAATTTCCACTGCCTCAGCTGTCTGGTAATGCTCTTCTAGTACCCGCTGTAAAATTGCTCCTGCTATTCCTTGGATGTCCCTATTTAAGGAAGGCTGCTGGGTAGATACAAGTTTGTTTGAAAGTGTTTTCAAGCTGTCGGAGGGCGAAGCATTTGGATTGTATACCTCGGATTTCACCGATGAATTATCGCCCAAATGCTTCGCCCCTACATCAGGTTTTTGAGTTTTAAAAGACGCCCTAACCGGAGTTTCCCCCCTTACTAAGGGGGGACTAAGGGGGGTAGTTGGGGTAGGGGATGAAGCAAGGGGTATCTCAGCGAAAAATCCCAAACGTCCTACGAGGCGACCGGCACGAATCTGAAATAATTGGATACAGGCATGTTGGTCATCAGCAGCCAGAGCGATCGCGTCCCGTGAGACAGTATCATCGGGTAATGATACTTTTTGGTCAGCATTCAGGAACTGAAGTCCAGCAATCTGATCTCGAATGCGAGCAGCTACTTCAAAGTTTAGCTCCTCGGCTGCCTGCTCCATATTGGCTGTGAGCAGATCAATTAATTCCTTAGTACGCCCCTGGAAAACCATAGCAATTTTTTGGAAAGTCTGGCGGTACTCTTCCGGGGTAATCAGCTGCTGGCAAACCCCGGGACAACGACCTAAGTCATAATTGAGACAGGGACGATCCTTAAATAGAGGTCGAGGACGTTGCCGCACGGGGAACAGGCGCTTGACTAGATTCAAGGTGCTACGCAGAGCTCCTGTATCCACAAAAGGCCCGTAGTATTTGTCTTTCGCCTTTCCTAACTGCCGCTTACGAGTGATTAAAATCCGGGGATATGCTTCTGACCAAGTAATGAGAACATAGGGATATTTCTTATCATCTTTGAGCAGTACATTGAAGTAAGGTTGATGTTGTTTGACAAGATTCGCTTCTAGTGCTAAAGCTTCTGCTTCTGTATCGGTGACAATAAACTCAATCTCCACCACCTGCCGCACCATCCGAGTAATGCGTTCACTTAACTGCTGGGACTCACGGAAATAGGAGCGCACCCGCGATCGCAATTTTTTAGACTTACCAATATAGAGAATGCGATCGCTTTTGTCTCGCATGAGATAAACTCCCGGTTCCGTGGGAATCTCTTTGAGAAAGCTTTCTAAGCGTTCCGGGTTTTGAACTAGAGGCAGTGTCTGAGCAGAAGTTACCACGGCAAATTAGTAGTTCTTGTTTTAACCTACTACTAACTAATGATAGTCCGACTGCTTCCCTGCTTATCTCAAAGCCTTGGCAAAATCCTTTGGTGGAAACTGTAGGGCCGTATTGCATACGCCCAGTACAATATTATATTTAGGATATAAGTTAAATTCAAATCAATGGATGAGCAGGAGGGAGTTCAACTTACACAAGGTGGTTTGAGGAAACTGGCAGCAGCGGGAGATCAAGAGGCAGAAACTGCTATTAAAATTCTCAAACAAGCAAAGAAAAAATATCAAAAATATGGTGAAAAATGAATTTCCTATAGGACAGACTTTAATAGCAGTATCAATTGTTGAATATCAAGAATTTGGTGGCAAGGAACTCTGTCTTGATCAAGTTAAACTATTTTTTAACAATCAGACAGTTACACTGCTACCAATTGTTGATACTGATGAGATAGAGATAATAAATGAAACTACTACAGCTACTCCTGTGGGAACTGCTCCCTATTGGTGTCAGTCTTTCGTTGGAAAACAGCTAATGGCAGTATGGGTATGTGAAAATAATCAAGGTTATCGAGACCAAGTTGTTTTCGCATTTGAGCGCCTAAATCCCAGCCTCATATTTGTTGCAGAAGGTTCAGTTATCAAGATATTCTACACTGAGCCAGTTGACAGAATAAAAGCAGATAAAACTAACTTGAAGTACAGTCAAGTATCTTGATACAGCAGTTTTCATCTAAGTGAATTACAGAATTTGTCCCTTGAAGGCAAGAGGCAGAAGGCAGAACGCAGTCTCAATGCTAATGTTCCAGTGTGATTGCGAAATTTATCAATTATCAATTATCAATTATCAATTGTCCATTGATAAACCACTCCACAAATTGCCGACAACAGTAGCCAACTTAAGGAATTAACTCGCAAATCAAATAGGGTGACATCTACTAAGTTGAAGAGGGTACAGCAGCCAAAAGCTAGTAGATAGGTGAAGAGTATCAACTTGTCTTGAGGCTCTTGATGACTACCGGAAGTAGACCAAACTCTCAACAACTGTACTCCCTGAACCATGATCCAGCCAACTAAACAACACAATAGCAGCATTGCTGGGATACCAGTTTCAGCAGTCAACATCAATAGTAAATTGTGGGGATGACCGAGCCAAATACCCATTTTTGCCTCGTACAAGGGTGTAAAATTGCGTAATCCCCAACCAAACCAGGGACGCTCTTGAGTCATTGATAAGGTAAACTGCCATTGGGTAGTTCGGAGCAGGGCTACAGGTCGATCCGGATGCAGTTGATCTGAAAGTCGTGCCCAAAAGTAAGCTGGCACAATCTGACGGAACCATTGACGCCCGAGAAATTCAGAACCAAAAGATGCCCAGAGAATAGCACCTGCTGCTGTAGCTACACTAACTACCAGCCAATGCCAACCCAAGTAAAGGGCAAAAGCCAGACAAGCTACAACAGTTATTCCCCAAGCATTGCGAGAACTAGTTAGTAAAAGAGCGATCGCATTACCAATAACTAATACTGTCAAAAACCATAGCACCCAATCAGAGGACTTACTCCAACCAACTCGCCAAGCTTGAAACCTCTCAATCCATAATCCTAGGCTCAGAATCAACACCATCTGAAGATAAGCTGCCAGGATATTAGCATAGATAAATACTGAAGCCATACGACCAGGAGGATTGCCATTGGCTTCCAGTACCCAACCAAATAAAGCTGGCAACTGCTCTGGATGAGCCCAACCCAGAAACATTTGCCCTAAGCCAAGAATTACTATTATTACTGAAGGGATAACCAGAACCCAAGCTAAACGTCGTAGTTGTGCTGGCGTTTGAATTAAGACGTTACATGTAGCAAACACCAGGAAGAAAGGGAGCAAATTTGCCAAACCGAGGAAAGCTTCAGTTGGATTCAAGGCAAAGCAAGAAGTAATAATTAACCACAAGCTGAGGATGGCAAATCCCCAATTGAGAGGACGATGCCTAATTGTGCGGTACTCTTTGCGCCAAACATCCACTAATGCTAAAACTGCCCCTACTACTCCCAAAATGGGAAACAAGGGCAAGATAAGAAATCCCATCTGAAGCAATTCCCAAGCCTTCTGTAAGCGGGGTTTAGGATGCCTACTATCAGAATCGACAATTAACAATTTAAAAATTTAACTAATGGTGGGGGTTTGGGGGGAGTGAGGTGAAATTTACAGTGGCTCTCAAGAAACATGAGGCAGGAGGCTCCGGAGGAGGTAGGAGGTAGAAGGGTGAGCGAAAAAAGGCGTGGGGAAATGAGTCAGCAGACACGGAGACGCGGAGACACGGAGACGCGGAGAGTGGAAATCCCACGCAAAATTTCGTTCACCCGAGGTAGAAGGAAAGAGGATTTTACAAAAGTTTCTTCACTCATTACTCATTACTCATTACTCATTACTCATTACTCAAGCTGGTTCCCAGCAATCAGAACGAGTAAGACGAATTTGTGCTAGGGCAAAAATTGTGGGGATAATACGACCATAATTAGTTGCGATCGCTCGCCAGCCTAAATCAACCAAGAAATAACCCCAGAGTATTGAGCCAACACAGGCAAACACGGTGCGGGTAGCAGCATAACGAGCAGTGCTCAGCGCCATTCCCTGTCTTGCGGTTTGTAGTGCCAAGTAGTTCTGAAACTGTGCAGCGGCAGCGGCACCGCCTCGCACAATAGTTTGTTTGGCAACTTGATACTTAGCAAAATGAACAGCAAACTGATGGGCTATTTTTTGTAGGAGTATTGGTTTGAGAATCGAACTAACGGCTAAGGCACTACCACCTTTGAGTAGCATTTCCACTGGGTTATGCTGGAGCTGTACAGGTAATGGTTCAGAGAATTTTGACTTAGCAAGCGATCGCTGCACCTGTAAGGTTAAGGAGTGCTGTTCTGAGGTGGGTAATTTTTTCCAGGCTTTACCTATCAAATAGAGGAATATCTCTGCCTCTATATCGGTAGTTGTCAGCTCTTGAGAGTAGGGTATTTTCAAGTAACGACAAACTCTAATTAATGCTTCTCGGTAGGTAACTTTCTTACTTCTACCCTTGAGTACTGTTATCCCATCTGCTGCCAAAAAGCGAAATCTCTCCTCTAGAGCATCCAACCAAGCCTCACGGTTTTGGCTTTGTATTTCGATCAAGTCATTGCTGTGTAGGTAATCTAACGGGTTAAACTTGCGGCGGAACAGAATTACCGTTAGCTGTTGTAATTCCTCTTCTGTAGCTAAATCTAAAGCAGTTCTTAGCTCATCCAATGTTTTTCCCCCTCCAGCACCAGATTTTAGTATTGTTCACTATTCTACATATTGTCCCTGCATTACAACAAGTACAAGAAGCTGGAGTAGCAAAGCTAATTGTCGTCTTATGTTACTGTTTGTTGCGTCCAATTTGCTTAGGAAAATCTGGAACTAACAAAGATGTCTCTCATTGACCTTGTCGATTATAAAATCTAATCTTGCCTGCTTGATCACATAGCCAAACTTCTTGGGCTTTTGCTGCAAGATATAAATTTCTTTTTTCTTCCATTTCTTTGAGCGTGTTACTAGCAGCTCTGATCTCCACACGAATCTCAGGAGCAATTGAAGCTACATCTTCATCTTCAATAATGTCTAACCTTTGATCTGAAACCCAAACCACATCGGCTACTTTAACATTATCTTGCGTATCAATAGCACATTCTGGGAAAGCTATTCCTTGTTCAATCAGCGAATTCAAGAAATCAGAAATTAATCCTTAAAATATGGAATGTTTGGCTTTAGCTCGACTCATAACAATTTGTCCCCATTTGTTTAACTCGATTTTGCATGGTAAGTCTTTTAAATATTTGTTTGCGCAAACTTATTGCCATTTCATCATTAACTCCTTTTCCTTTGGTATTATTTTTGTTGGGATGCACTAGTGCAGCACGGCGTAGATAACTCACCAGTTAAAAAAGGTGACAAAGCTTACTGTCCAAGCTTTCTTCCCTCCTGCCTCGGAGTTCCCCTCCTTGGAGGGGTTAGGGGTGGGTTCTGCCTCCTGCCTTCTTTTAATGTATTGGATAGATTAAGGAGTACCCACAAAATGTTGGCATACGTCCTGGCGTTAGTGATTGGTTTTGGTAGTTTTGGCTTTTACATGGCAGCCTTCTTTTTTCCAGAAGTTCATCGCAAAAGTGACTTTTACTTGAGTGGAGGTGGACTATTTTACGCCCTAGTCTTGTGGGTGTGTGCTGGGCGCATTACCGGTTGGGTTCTACTGAGCCAGATTGCTAGTGTATCGCTGTTGTGCGGTTTAGGTTGGCAAACTTTGACTTTGCGGCGGGTGCTGACTTCCCCAGAGCAACAAACCCCTATCCCTAGTCAAGAACAACTTACATCCAACTTCCCAGGAGCACTCCAACCAGTTACTAATTTTTTGGGCAATCTCTTGGGTAAGAAAAAAATAACAATTCCCACTCCTGAGACATCAATAGGAACGAGTCAAAATACAACCACTGCTGAGAAAGAACCAGTACAAGAAGAGGAAGAGGAAACTACCGTAGAATCATCTCCTGAGGTACTAGCAGAAACAGAGCCGGAGTTAGATGTTCCTCAAGAGGAAGAAGAGACTACCATAGAACCATCTCCTGAGGTACTAGCAGAAGCAGAGCCGGAGTTAGATGTTCCTCAAGAGGAAGAAGAGACTACCGTAGCATCATCCCCTGAGGTAGTAGCAGAAGTAATTCAGAAGCCAGAGGTTCCCGCAGAGGAAGAAGAGACTACCTTAGAATCATCCCCTGAGGTAGTGATGAAGGTTCCTGAACCTCCTACTGCACCAACGACTTACCAAAAGGAACCAGAACAAAATCTCTCATCAAAGAAAAAAACAGGGCTTGCTCAACAAGTTACTGGTTTTGTTACAGGTTTCTTTAGGAAAAACAAACCAGCGACTACAATCCCTAAGATACCAGTAGATAAGGCTGTTAGAGAGACTGCTGAAATTAGTATGGAGGCGGAGCTAGAGTCAGAGTCAACTATTGAAGATACATTTACAGAAGAAATTACAGAAGTACCAGAGACTACTGCAATAGTAGAGGATACTGAAATCTCAGAAACGGTGGAACCAATTGCGGCTGAATCCTCTGATGTTGCAATCTCAGAAACGGCAGAACCAGTTGCTACTGAATCCTCTGAAGTGGATACCTTAGAAACCGCGGAACCAATTGTTGCTGAATCCTCTGATGTTGCAATCTCAGAAACGACAGAACCAATTGTTACTGAATCCTCCGAAGCCGATACCTCAGAATCTCTTCAAGCCATTCCTCCTAAACCACCATTACCAGAACTCTTAGAAAATCAGGATAAGTCAGCTGACTCTAATGCTTCAGAGTCAGAGAAAAAGGCAACAACTAAAATAGAAGAAATAGCGCCAGAAGCAGAACTAGCGCCACCGGCGGAGCCATTGGGTGATGGAGATCCCGAAGTTAGGAAACTGGGTAAGTAGAATGCAGAATTAAGAATTAAGAATTAAGTGTTACTGGCGTTGGGTTTCGTTCCTCAATCCAACCTACATCTAATACACTCTAATCGCTCTCCCCTAACTCTTCGAGCTTTCTAAACTGATAAACTTCAACCGAACAGTTTTGGGTTAACTCATCCCCCGTGCTGTCTTCCGGGGGATGCATCTGCCATAACTAGCTTTACAAAACTTTACTCTTTTTTGAGATGCGATCGCGAAAAGGAGAAGTCCCCAGCGTATTAAGCAATGTTACGCTACCAGCATCGTAGCGTAACGCACCTTTGACTCTATATAGGGTTTGCTGAATAAGTAGTCAGGAGTCAGGAGTCAGGAGTCAGGAGTCAGGAGAATAGGAGTTTAGGAGTTTAGAATAGTCTTTAAAGGGGATTATGGGTTAAGAAGATGCAAGGAAATTGCATTGATGAGCTCAATTTTCTTGCACTTTTCAAGGGAAATAAAAGCTTGAAAGCTATACCAGACAGCGCTTTCAGACTCTTGCAGCAAGCCCTATATCGGGCTTGCTGTATAAGTGTGGAAGCTATGCCATAAAACGCATTTAAAATCTGTTTAACTAAAGTAATAAACAATAACCAAAAAGCAATAAACGAATAGAATATATCTTGATTATTTAATTGGATGAAAATGCAATTTAAATGCACAAAATATTAAATAATCACAATAAATATGTTAGTATATTGGCACAAAAGTGCAATGAGTGATTGCAGAAAAAAGCAATTTTCAAGACTAAATTAATTTATCTAAATATTAGTTTTGTCAACCCCTATAAACACTCATTCAATGAAAATTGTGTAAAGATTAGCTGAAGATCTTGAAGAATTGGTAAACTATCCGGATCTTTAATGAATTTAATTCAATTAGCGAATAAGGTTAATTATTACCGAAAAAAAGTAGCCACAAAAATAGATAAAACACTGTTTGTTGTGTAGCTACTCAAAAACTCAGACCAATACAGTCATACTGAATTAATTTCAGGAGATCATCTCATGACAATTTACGGTTTTGAAAGCGGCAACTTCAGCAATTGGACTACTATAGGCAATACCAGCGTCCAAGGAACAACCTCATTAAGCGCTCCCACCCAAGGAGACTTCCAAGCCAGAATTACTAATAGCTTCGGTTCTGTAACTGACAATGCCCTTGAGCAATTTATCGGATTGAACTCTGGTTCCCTCGATAATCTTGGTAACGGGAATGCTACAGTAGGCTCAGCAATCAAATTAGTTCCGATAACAGTAGAAGCTGGGCAAGTTATAACCTTTGATTGGAATTTTCAAAGCAATGACTATGTTCCCTTTACAGATTTTAGTTTCGTTTCAATTTCCTCAGGTGGCTCATCTGTTCTCTTGTCTGAACTAGCTGATGTAAATAGTGACACAGGAGTTTATGAAACCTTTGAATACCAGTTTACAACTGGTGGTACTTACGAAATAGCAATGGGAGTAGTAGATGTAACAGATACTATAGTTGATTCCCAACTATTAATAGACAACCTGAGAGTATTTGACGAAATTTTAGGTACTTCTGGTAATAACCAACTAAATGGTACCCATGAAGACGAAAGGATTCAAGGTTTTGCTGGCAATGACCAAATCAACGGCAATGGTGGTCATGATATTCTTCTAGGTGGTGGCGGTAACGATACCATTGCTGGTGGTTCTCAAAGCGATGATATTGATGGCGGTTCGGGTAACGATATTATCTACGGTAACGGTGGTGAGGATACTCTCATTGGTGGTACTGGTGCTGACACGATTTACGGTGGTGCTCAAGCTGACGAAATCCTCGGTGGCGATGGTAATGATTTAATTTACACTAACGGCGGCAATGATAACGTTGATGGTGGTAATGGCATCGATGAAATCTGGCTCGCGGGTAGTGAAACTGTTGTTCTTGATTCTAACGATAGTGGATACGATATCATCAGGAACTTCCAATTAGGTCAGACTACTTTTGTCGTTAATAATATCAATGCTCTGAATTTCGCCGATGGTGCCAATGGAGCGGAAATATATCAAGGTGGTAACCTGTTAGCTACTGTTAGTTGGCAGTCTGCTAGTACCTTTGCCAATAACGTTAACGATATCTTCGTCACTTCCTAGAGCGTCGGTTCAGAAACCCGGTTTCTTGGAGAAAAATGCTGACATTTCCTTATATTGGTTAGTTGGGTTGAATGGGGGGTATCACCCCTCATTCGCCAGCGGTATCAATTATCAATTAGAGCGTTTTTCATTTAGATGAGGTACAAAGATCCTGGTTTTTGGGAATGGGGAATGGGGAATAGGGAATAGGATCTGTACCTCACTAGACTGAGAAATACTGTATCAATTATCAATTATCCATTATCCATTACAGCGGTTCCCGCTGTTACGAGGTACAGTAAAAACGACGAGGAAGAAATCTATCCAATTTTGACAACTGATTCAGGTGTACCTCATTGCAGCGGGAACCGCTGTATCAATTATCCATTGTTAATTATCAATTATCCATTGTTAATTATCAATTATCCATTATCCATTGATAAAAGTGGTAGCAAGTGCATAAAAATACCAACGCAAATACAAAGGCAACCACTTGAATACCTGAAAACGACTTTTACCTTTGGTTCTCTCAAACCACAAGGCAGGAACCTCACCTATTTTCCACCCCCGTCGATGACATTTAACCAACAGTTCCAAACTAAAAGCCCAACCTTCAGAAGATTCTATCTTGATCTGTTCTAGTACTTTGCGAGAAAATAGCCTAAAGCCACTAGTAGGATCACGAGTTGGTAAGCGAGCGATGTAATAGAGGGTGAAGGCTGCTGTTCTAACTAAGGTAGCTTTTAACCAAGGGCATCCTTCCATACAACCACCTGCTATAAATCGGCTGGCGGCAACAATGTCACACCCTTCTTTAAATTTCTGGAACATTTGGTCAATAATGCCAGCATTGTAAGTATCGTCTGCTGGCATGACAATCACCGCTGGTGCTGTAGTTTTCTCAATCCCTGATACTACTGCTCCGAAGACGCCACTTCCCTGATTTTTGACTAACAAAATATTGACCAAAGGAGCATTTTTATACTCCTTTAAGGCTATCAAAGTATTGTCTTCCTCGTGGTCATAACAAATCAGGATGCGGAAGGGAGTTTTAACAAAACAACGCAGAGGTTCAATCACGTTGATGATATTTCCCCCTTCATTGTACACAGGGATAATAATGTCTAATTGACTCACAATGCATCTTAGTCTAGGTAACTGCAAAAAAATTTGGGAATTGGGAATTGGGAATTGGGAATTGGGAATTGGGAATTGGGAATTGGGAATTGGGAATTGAGAATTGGGAATTGAGAATTGGGAATTGGGAATTGAGAATTGAGAATTGAGAATTGAGAACAGTTATATATAAGCAAGTATAAGAAGGTAATACTCATTACTTATTACTCATTACTCATTACTCATTACTCATTACTTATTACTCATTACTA
>JAAHGL010000201.1 GCA_010692635.1 Symploca sp. SIO2C1
TGCACTTTGATGGGAAATCCCTGAGTAACCTTGGGGAATGGAAGTGCTCACCCACGAGGATAAATGCTTCATTCCTTCTTACTTGTTACTTTTTACTTGTTACTTGTTACTTATTCAGCAAGCCCTACTTATTTGTTGTTAGTTGTTAGTTGTTAGTTATTTGTCAAAAAACAAAAAACTAACAACCAAGCGGCGGGTAGCTATCTCTCCCATCCCTTAAGGAATAGGCTTCCCGCCGCTTTCGGTAATAGGAGTATAAACTAGCTCAGCTCCCAAGAACTCCTCAGTACTGGGAGCACGAACCTCCTCTGCATATTGCCGGTGAAGTTCCAACACCAAAGACACCTTTCCCTCCTTCAAAGCCGTCTTCGGCAGCGGAATCGTGTAACGCCCCGCAGGTTGACCTGGTCTTATCCCAAAAGGAGACACCGATCCTGCAATCTTACCATCGAGCGTCCGCACCACAATACTGGCACCGCGAGGTAGAATTCCCGCAGAGATCACCACTCTCACCGCCTCATCATGAGCAGGAGTGCGAGGTAACGCCAAGGTAATCTCTCCTGCTACATCAGCAGCGTGGGAATAGGGAATACCTACGGTAAGAAGCAGACATAGACTCGCGCAAACTAGGAAAGTCAAGCACTTCAGCATCATTTCCATAGCAGTAGTCTCCTAGAAGATTTTGATCGTCACCGACTCAAGTGCTGCCTCTAAAGAATTGATTGTAATCCCTTTAGTATTAGGAACAACAGCAATTTCTAAAGGCTCACACATATCTATACCTAGTTTATTGTTCTTAGCCAAAGCCTTCAAGGCTTTGGTTAGTGGTATAGTGAAGGTTATAGGACCACTGTGGCGGTGAGTGCCGAAGAACTGGAACGCCCCGGCAAAGTGAGGGCTATCGAAGCCGATATTTCGTGCTCCTTTCGGGGGATTGACTAGGACATTAAAGCTCACACCACGCACATTAGCTGGAGGCTGAATTGTAATTTCAGCGGCGACATGGGATGTAGCTGCCTCAGCGACAGCGGCTCGAAAGTCCGTATAAGGAAGATTGATATTACGAGTAGATAACTGCGTGAAGTTCAAGGCAGAAGCAGCAGTGACTGCACTACGAAAGACTTTTACACTGCGACTGACCTTACCCTTGCTTTTTCTTTTTGGAATTATTGACTCACCAGAACCTGGCGTATAGCCATAATCGAAGTCGCCAATGACTTCATAATCTTGTGCCTTACCGTTCAGCAGTGGATTACCATTGTCATCAATGAAAAACAGGAAAGGTTCTTCCCGCCATTTGTCTAGCCTAGATCCTATGGGCAGAGTTGGCAAACCAAAACTTTCTTGTTTACGAGTCCAGACATCCCATAGCCGATCCATATTGCTATGATGCATGAAGAAAATTGGATCTACGGGTGATAGAAATTCGGTCATGAAACCAGCAGTATTATCCTCGAAAATACCACCAACAATGTTGTGGACGAGGTTATGGGGTTGAGCCTCAATAATTCCCTGGCTAACCATCATGCCATGATGATCCGCTGGACCACTACCGAATCCTACGAACTTATACTTAAGTTCATCATCATCGGATGTGTTGTTGAATCCCGCAAAATACTTATCAGAAAGGGCTTCCAGGATCGTATCCTCTGACACTGCCGTCTGCGTTTCCTCGTCGAAACCAGAATTTCCCCGGGTTAACCCACGAAAATAGCCAGGAGGAGGGAATATTCTTTCTACATATGCCCAAAAATCATCAAAAGAATTGTATTCACGGTAACGCAGTTGATCTAATTGCTCTTGAGATAGAGAATCCCAAAACTGACTCATGGGATTTTTAAAGTCCCTCATAAAAACATCGTAGCTTTGAATAAAGGCTTCGTTAGAGGGATCTAGTACCCCATCAAAAAAGACATCTGGAAGATAGGGTTCTTCTGTCCAATCCCAATAGGGAAAAGCAAAATTAGAGTTGCAACTGAGTTGGCGGCAGGTTTTTTCAAACCAACCCATATAGCCTCGGTGCCAGGGCAAGAACCACCAGTTGCCGTGGGGGCAATCAAGGGTATGAACCAAGGCGTTGCGATACCAGTTGTGAGGATCACAAGGCGGCCGATTCAACATTTCTGTGATTGCTATTTTATAGCTATCCAGCATTGCTAATCCTTCGTCAGATGATACGTTGTAGCGGGTATAGGTAGGCGCTGTTTGGGCAGAAGCAAATTTTGTAGGCAATGCCGAGGCCAAGACGAGACCGCCTGTACCAACTAGGAAACCTCTGCGGGAAAATTTTGTGAAGTCCTTGTTATCTGTCATTACTGAACTGAGATAGTGATGAAAAACGACAAGACGTCATATGACGTCTTGTCATAAGCATACTAAAGGTAAACATTTCTAGAACAGCGCTCAAAAACTTATTAATTTATTACCCAAAAATTATTAACTTATTACCCACAAATTATTACTTTTGTTATTGATTCAGTATTGCTGCCGCTGGTAAGTTTCCTGTTAATAATTTAGGCAAAAAAAGTCAGAAACGGCTCGTCTATACCGTTTCAACATATAGAGAAACAAAAAAATACGCAAGCTAAAACAACATCATTGTCCTAAACTGTTGTGCATTTAAACTATATATTAATTAAATTCAATAAAAACAAGATATCCTGCTCTCCTGTTGCCTTTTGCCTGTTGCCTGGTGTCTTGCTAAAAACTATTTAAAATGCCTTTTAGCTGATAATGAACTTGATATTCAAGGCAGTGATGACACTTTTCGATCGCTTAAAGCCACTCTTTAGCTGCTTGAGTCTCAGCTTGCACTAATTGTTCTCGCAACTGTTTCCAATCAATTTGGTTAGCTGGGGTATCTTGCAGTAGCTGGCTGTTTTGGAGATACAAGACTCTGGTACAGAATATTTGAGCTATATCTAGCTGATGATTTACCATCATTATGGTCATCTTATCTTTAAGAGCCAGCTCAGTTAAGAGGCAAAGCAGGTGAGAGGCAATACCAGCATCGAGAGCAGAAGTTGGTTCATCCAGTAGTAAAATTTTAGGCTGGGCAATTAAGGCTCGTGCGATCGCGACTAATTGTCGTTGTCCTAAAGACAGTTGTAACTCAGTTCGCTCTAACCACTCTGCTGGGATATGGAGCTGCTCTCGATAGGTTTTGATTCGTTCAGTGATTGTTGGCTTTGGTAGATGCTGTAACAATAATGGATAAGCCAGTGCTTCTCGAACAGTCATTCCCAATAACTTTGGTTCTTGGGGAACCAGCATAACCTGTCGCCGTAATTCTAGGACGGGAATTGCTCTAATATCCTGATTTTCTAGATAAACTTCTCCCTTGGTTGGCTCACTCAGTCGATTCAACAACCGCAATAGAGAAGTTTTCCCTGCACCAGACGGACCAATCAGACAAATGCGATCGCCTGGGAACACCTCGAAGGAAATATCGGTTAGTATTGGCGCACCTGTAATTTTACCTCTGATGGAGGTTACCAGGCTCACCTCCTTAAGCTTTAGTTGGTTATTGTTCATCAGAAAAATTGGGGGTGCGAAGCGCTCCTGGGGATATCTTGAGAAACTAGAAATGAAAATTCTAAATTCTAAATTCTAAATTCTAAATTCTAAAAACTTCTTCTAACCATCGGCACATGAGCAGCGGCTTCAATCCACAAGCGAGCATTGCAGGGTCCTGGACTGTAGGGCGTATAGACCAGGCGGCAGGGGCCTTTGATATCTAATTGATGGCATTGATGGCTATGTTTGCCTTGTTTGACCACAATCGGCGGCTCGTTTTGATTATTCTTGGCATTGCTGGCAATAGTTTTCCGGTTGATAACGACGCAGGTTTCCACTTGTCTAGGGCGCTTGTACCAAGTGCCTTTCGGACCTCGGCGTCCGGCTATGACTACCGGCATTCCTTTATATAGAGGAATCATCCAGACCCGACCTTGCTTGGTGGCTCCTTTGATTCGCCCTTGACCCAGAAGGCGGCGGACTCTGGCTTCTGAGAGACCAAGCATAAAGGATGCTTCTGTGCTGCCGACGTGGGTTTGGTTGTTCATTTTTCTGCCTTTTTTATATTGCGTGCTAGTTTTAGTATAGGATAGATGATGAAAAGGCTCAAGGGGAAGTGATTAATTGGTCAACTTTGGAAACAGAATTTGATTGGTTGCGATTAGAATTTAGAATTTAGAATTTAGAAAAAATAACGGAATTATAACTGTTTATCCGAACCTAAAACCTAAAACCTAAAACCTAACTGTTAACCTCTTCAATGGGCACTCCCAAAGCCTCGGCAACCTGCTGGGCACTCAACCCCATGCCCAAAAGCTTAGAAATTGCTTCCTTCTGCGCATGCTCAGCAGTTTCAGCTCGTAGCTGGGCAGCTTCAGCTTGTTGTTGAGCAGCTTCAGCTTGTTGCTGGGCAGTTTCAGCTTGTTGCTGGGCAGCTTCAGCTTGTTGCTGGGCAGCTTCAGCTTGTTGCTGGGCAGCTTCGGTTGGTGTGGGAATCCAATTCCCTTGGGCGTCATACCAACGCAACCACTGTCGCCTCATTTCCCGATATTTTCCTTTCCACAGTCCTATCCCCAACTCCAATCTTGGCAACCAGATTCTCGGTTCCTTCAACTTTTGTTCTTGATACCGATTTCCCTTTAACCAAAACACTCGCAATTGGTTGGTATAGCGATTGAAGACTATGTAGTAAGGAATACCTAATATTTGCTCGTAAACTTCCCATTTGCTTGGGGGGGAGCCTCCCGGTGGAGTTTCCCCCAAATCTTCACCACTGGTTCCAGGAGAGAGCAATTCGATCGCAACCATTGGTATGACCTTCTCCTGCCAGATGACATAGCTCAACCGCAGTTCTCGCTCTTGATAAAATCTTGGTACTCCCACCACCCCATACCAATCCGGTCGTTTGTACCACCTCGGATGATAGGGGTCGTAGTACAAATTTAAGTCACTCGCCACCATAATGCGATCGGGGGGATGGGTTGGAGGACAGAAAGTTGCACTGCATAACTCCCCCTGCCACCCATGATATTGGTCAGGCAATCCAGGTTCCTCCAGAGATTCACTCGGAAGATCGTACATTGTCGGCAGGTTTTCTACCGCAAGGCCAGGAAAATCAATCTGCTCGATTGGGGTTTTTGTGGGGGACATTTCTTCAACAATTGATAATGAACAATTGATAATGAACAATTGATAATGGATAATTACCTCAAGCGCTAATATTTACTTACAGGATGCAGCTCATGTTCAGTGGGAATCAGATCGATAACTACGCGATGATTGAGAGCACGAGCGATTTTTTCTAACATCGAAAGGGAATGTCCCTCGTAATCAGCATCTTCAAGTCGTGCGATTACGGGCTGTTTCGTACCAACAAGTTCAGCAAGCTGTTTCTGGGTTAAACCTGAGGAAGTCCTAGCTTTGTAAATTAGCTGTGCTACAAGAGCATTGATAGACGCTTGAGCCACCATTGCTTCCACTAATGGGTCACTACGAGTCATCTTATCTATTATTTTTACTGCGTCATTCGTCTGTGGCATCCTCTTCTTCCTCTACATAAGTGTGACTTTCTGGACTGAAACCAGGCAATAGGCAACAGGCAATATAATATCCAACCATGTAGGGGCGGGTTCACCAAAATCCCAAGCTATTCAACGATGATTTAACTAAACCCGCCCCGGCACCTGGCAACCGTGCTTTCTGGGTACACCGGGGCGGGTTTACAAGATTGATTTGTCACTTGCCTCAATGGTTGGTGAACCCGCCCCTACTCGAATCTTGTGTTTTTTGATCATCATTATCGGATAACGCGATCGCTTTGCACTGAAACCAGGCAATAGGCAACAGGCAATATAATATCCAACCACGTAGGGGCGGGTTCACCAAAATCCCAAGCTATTCAACGATAATTTAACTAAACCCGCCCCGGCACCTGGCAACTGTGCTTTCTGGGTACACCGGGGCGGGTTTACAAGATTGATTTGTCACTTGCCTCAATGGTTGGTGAACCCGCCCCTACTCGAATCTTGTGTTTTTTGATCATCATTATCGGATAACGCGATCGCTTTGCACTGAAACCAGGCAATAGGCAACAGGCAATATAATATCCAACCACGTAGGGGCGGGTTCACCAAAATCCCAAGCTATTCAACGATGATTTTCACTAATCTCGCCCCGGCACCTGGCAACCGTGCTTTCTTGGTACACCGGGGCGGGTTTACAAGATTGATTTGTCACTTGCCTCAATGGTTGGTGAACCCGCCCCTACTCGAATCTTGTGTTTTGTTATCATCATTATCGGATAACGCGATCGCTTCATGCTATCTGCGTAATCAACAATCTTTTGTTTGGAATGGGACTAACCTCAGTCGTCAGCTGCGAAGTACACTGATTAATCTGTTTTCCAATTATCAAGGAAGGATTCCCAATGTCATCATTGTTGTCGCTATCGGATTTTGCGATAACTATCAACTCCGACCTTACAGGCGCACACCTATCCCATTATCAAATATCCTACCACCAAATCCTGTGCGATCGCCCACCTGTTGGTTGGATTGCCGTACAATTAATTCTAAATTCTAAATTCTAAATTCTAAATTCTTGACGGTGATTCTGGCTCCGACGCGGTGGAAGTTGAGAAAAGCCATCAAGGCAACTAACCAGGTGATGAACGAGTTACGGGTGGTTAAACATCCGGATAAAACTGTCATCGGGCGAGTTGCCAGGGGCTTTGACTTTTTAGGCTACTGGTTTTCCCAGCGGGTTTGGGAATCGCTCGGAAAACTGTGGAAAGAATGGTTGAAAATATGCGTCGGCTTTACGAGCTAGGTGCGCCCGATGAGCGCATTGAGGCATATTTTCAACGCTGGTGTCGATGGGTGAAAGGTGGGATTTCGGCTTATGGCAAAGCTTTGTTATTTCAAGTTCTGTTCTGGCTGGTGAGGCGACCGAGCATTGTAGCTGTATGGCTTGGGCTAGCCGATCATACCTTGACCAACCATCAGAACAGTGGTTCTCACATTAGCTAAGCATTCAGCAATTGAATTAACCCTGTGACTTTGGATAACTCTGCCTTAATTTTCTCACAACCCTCACACATTGCGAGCCACTCGGCTCGTAATTTGCTCTTCTTTTCTTCACAATCACACCCGTTAAACAAATAAATACCCTTCATCCAATCTTCTAACTCCTCATCGTCTTCAAGTCCTTTTACTTCCACCTTCACCTTCTTATCCATTACTGTGCTGGCGCACGATTGCCCTCGCACAAACCATACGCCCTTCTCACCTCCTCTCGTTACTTTTAGCGCTGTTTTCTCTAGCACCTCCATAGATTTGAACCGCAGCGTTACCATCATCGGCCGTGCATATTTCCACGCCGTGTTTTTATCAAGAGTATATTCCACTAGCTCCACCCCATCACCTTCTTCAAAAAATTTCTTCCTACTCTCGAAACGCTCCCATCTCTTACCCTTCCCCAATGCTCCGCCAACTGCGCCACCTACGTATCTCTTTCTTACCTCCTCAAATTCCTCCATTTTCATCAACAATGTCTGCTCCTTAAATCCGCCCACAGTTCCACGTTCTAGTATGTAACACATCTCCCTGAGGCTGTTCACTCCACGGTAAATTTCGATCCCTCCATCACCCGTTCCTTTTCCCGTCGAGCTTTCTTTTTCCTCTAATGGTATTTTTTCCACGCCTTTTTTCTCCTAAGTATCGCTATAGCACCAAGGCCGGTTAAACCCTGTCTTTTGCTCTCTCCATCATCGTCGGCGCTCTACTGCCCCAGCAATCGGAAATGTCGGATCTTTCGGTCGGAAAAGTCGTGTTTCGGGTCAGTGCGATCGCATTTCTCGTAGGGTGGGCAAATTGAAGCTGTTCGACCTTCAGCCTAATCACTATGCCCTTTTTGCCCACCTCTCTCCATTGGGGTTGAAGACAGAGGTGGGCATTCTTTTACTTCATCTCGGGTGCGGTTTAACATTCTTCACATAGCCCACCCTTCATTTGCTGATCAAGTGTCCCTAATAAATATTGCGATCGCACCTATCATTCTTCCCTTGAGCTGTTGGCGATCGCACTACAGATTACACAACTACATAATTATCAGTTTTTACAGGCACCGAAGCCTGTTCCACATTCTCTCTGTGTTCCTCTGTGCCTCTGTGGTTAATTTACTCTATATGGCCACACCTATCCCATTATCAAATAATACTACCAAAAAATAAAAGCAAAAGCAACCAACCAGTGCGATCGCACATCGGATGAAATTATCTATAAGTGCTATAGTTCCTCAAATCATTGAAGGTATAATCAGCAGATAGACTCAGGAAGTCAAGGTTAACCTCAAAATTCCTTATAATATCAAGTTCGGATAAACAGTTATCATTCCTTTGTTCCTTGCAACCTTCTTTCTTCCCTTCTGCCCTCTGCCCTGGAGCCTTCAGCCAAGTTGCAACCAAAGTGTCAGTATTCAACCGAACTTGATATAACGTCAAACCCAGATTGAGCAGCGCCGCCTGTAAGGTGCTTTTAATTCTCCTCAAATATGTGATCACCTTTGTGCAGTCGATGGGCCATTTCGTAGGTTTGTTCCTGAGAGCGCATGGTTGGTGCGTGAGCAGCTAAATACCTAGCAGCAGCAACTAATACGTGGACTCCCACCTTAGTTTCCCGCAACAGTGTATACTGACGAAAAGCAGCTTCCACGGCTTGGATTGTGTGGAAATTCCGGTCTTCCCGTAATAGTAACTTACCCAGCATTGCCAGCAAGCGGTTAGGATTTCCACCACTATATAGATAGCGTCCCACTAATTTGCCTGCTTCATTCACTTGTTGCTGTCTATCCAACAGTTTAGGGAGTTCTTTTAGTAATTGCTCTGGCTCAAGAACTGTTTGACTGGGTTCTGGTAACCTTGCCGGTGGTACATTCAAAAAGCGGTTGAGATAGACAGTCATCGCTGCATCGAAGACCCCTCGCAATAGTTCCGTTGAGTTGACTCGCCGCAATCCCTGATGCACTGCATTGGCAAAAGTGAAACTATGATGGGCTGTATCCCAATCCCGGAAGTCGTTGTTAGTTTGGAAGTGGGCGAGGCGTAAGGCTGCTGCATAGGCTACCGTACCAGCTAATTCTACTTCAGTACATCCCGAACTCAATGCTGTCAAAAGTGAATCTGCGATCGCTTGGACATCTTCACCTAATAGTATTGGTACTAACTGCTCACGACCCGACCAAGTACCTCGTTTCTCTCTACCCGCTTCAATTGCTCCTGGCAGAGACTCGAAAGCACTTTCAAGAATTGCCACTAAATCAATCGGGTAGCGCCAAGCATTAGATTCCTCCATCCGGTCAGCAGTGGCATAACCTTTGACTAAACTGGTGAGTACTAGTGGGGCATCCTGCCAATCAGTTGTATCTAGAGCTTCCAGTGCCTTATTGGTAAAGTCGAGAGGATGACCAATATCAATATAGCGGTGGTCAGTGGCAGCAGCAAATAGCATCTCGGCGATTTGAGTAGGGTTAGCACCAGCTTGGACAGCGGATACTAAACATCGCTCTGCCCCTTCTGCATCCCGTACTTCGATGAACTGACAAAACCATCCCTTGAGAGTCTCTAAGTCAGGGGTAGAATTGGGCAAAGGCTGAATAGTAAACCTTGGCGGCGCACCAGCACACTCACGAGCAACAGCAGATAGACCTTGGTATAGGGCCCGGGGTTGGTCAACAGCATCCAGATATGGCAACAAGTTCATCATACAGGTGTGGATGGTTAGACCTGCGCCCCAACCATCTTGGCGGTAACGTGCCCCAAAATCAAGCCCGATGCGGAATGGCTCTGTAGCTTCAACTTTGCCATCCAGTAAGTTAATAACTGACTTGGCAATTACTAAAGAAATACTCTGTTCTAATCCATCTTGGAGGCGCTGGCGTTGATAGACCAGTGGATCTATCGGGGGTGTTAGATCTACCCAGACTTCGTCTTCTTGTAGCTGCACTGGGAACGATCGCACATCATCAGCCCAGCCATCAAAAGTACCACCGCTGTTGAGGTCGAACCGGGCATGATGCCAGTGGCAGGTTAAAATACAGTCTTTGACAGTACCTCTATCTAAAGGAAAACCCATATGAGGGCAGCGGTTATCTACGGCATAGATCTGGTCACCTTGACTAAATAAAGCGATCGTTTGTCCTTGAGAATGAACAACTAAATAGCCCGCAGCTTGAACTTCTGGCAGTTTAGCGACTCTAACATAGTTCTTGGTATTGGTAGACATTGCAAACCTTCCTTTATAGCAAGCCTTATCTCTTACATAAATCATACTCGTTATGACTATGAGTTGTAAGGTTGGGCTGCTCAGCTTAACAATTTGCAAACTATTTAACTCATCCCCCGGCTAAAGCACGGGAGATTTCGTGTTATTTGTTATTTGTTGTTTGTTGTTTGTTGTTTGTAAAAAAAACAAACAAGAATTTAAACTCTCTTTCCTTCTGCCTTGGAGCCCTCTGCCTCCTGCCTTGTTTCTTGAAAGATTGATGTTTCCAGATAAAAGCAAAAAAAATAAATTCAGTCACCTCACGGCAATGGAAAGAATCTATCTGTCTTTTCCTGCTAAAATTTTATTAGAAAAAAAACTGCTTACAGGGAAAATATTAGATTTTGGTTGTGGTTTAGGGAATGATGTTAAATTATTGAACAAAAAAGGTTTTAATATCATTGGCTATGACCCTCACTATTCACCCCAATACCCTAGTGATAAATTCGATACTATAATTTGCTTTTATGTTTTAAATGTTTTATTTGCTGAAGAGCAAACCAATGTACTTATGGAAGTATCTCATTTACTGAAGCCAGGAGGAAAAGCATATTATGCAGTTAGAAGAGATCTAAAGAGAGAAGGATTTCGAGAGCACTACATTCACAAGAAGCCTACATATCAATGTATGGTTAAGCTTCCCTTTAAATCAATTTATTTAGATGATTATTGCGAAATTTACGAATATATTCATTATAATCATCAAAGAAACTCAGTTAATAAGTGTATATTTTGCAATCCTCACAAAAAAATAACCTTACTAACTGAGTCAGCGACAGCTTATGCGATGTTTGACGGTTATCCCCTGAGTCGAGGTCATGTGCTGGTTGTACCCAAACGTCATGTTGCTAATTATTTTGAATTACCATTTAAGGAACAATCTGCTTGCTGGTTTATGGCTAACAAAGTGCAAGAAATTTTAAGCCAAGAATTTCACCCTGATGGATTTAATGTAGGAATCAACATCAATAGAGATGCAGGTCAAAAGATGATGCACACTAATATTCATATCATCCCTCGTTACCAAGGTGATGCCGTCGGTGCTAAAGGTGGAATGAGAAATGTGATTCCTCGAAAGAGAATTTAGAATTTAGAATTTAGAATTTAGAATTTATGTTCGGGTGATTTACAGGAAAAAATATACTTGTTGTAGTGCCGTGACCCAGCTAAAATGGTTCATTAGAAACCGGTTGTGAAGTAAAAAGTAACAAGTAACAAGTAACAAGTAAGAAGGAGCTAGAAACCAAAATCTATTGCACAGTTTTAGCTGGGTCACGCCAGTAGGGTGTGTTAGCGTAGCGTAACGCACCACTTTGGGGGTAAAATCATTTCCAAAAATCGCCTAAGTGGTTTCAATGCATCTTAGCTTAGGAAGATAATGAGGAAAACTTCTCAAACAAATGTACAACTGCACGTTGACGTTAAGGGCGCAGGATTTCCTATTCTTTGCCTTCATGGCCATCCGGGATTAGGCAGTAGTATGTCTGTATTTACCCAGCACCTAGCTCAAAGATTCTGGACTATTGCTCCGGATTTAAGGGGATACGGGAAAAGTAGGTTTAGGGGAGATTTTCCCATGAGTGATCATCTAATTCACTTAGAAGCTCTCCTCGATCGCTTCGGGATTAACCGCTGTCTGGTGCTAGGCTGGTCATTAGGTGGAATTCTGGCGATGGAGTTAGCCTTGAAGTTACCGGAGCGAGTCTCAGGTTTAATTTTAGTTGCCACAGCAGCTCGCCCTAGAAGCAACCATCCTCCCATCAGTTGGCAAGATAACCTCTATACTGGAATTGCCTCGATTTTCAATTATCTACAGCCAGGTTTACAGTGGAATATTGAGACCTTTGGTAAGCGATCGCTTTTTCGCCACCTAATTCAACAACATACCCCTACTACCTACCAGTATCTGGCATCGGAAGCCATATCAGCTTATCTGCAAACTTCTGTTGCTGCTACCAGGTCACTCAACAAAGCTCTCAAAGCTGGGTATAATCGCTTGGGAGACTTAGAGAAAATTCAATGTCCCAGTTTAGTTTTAGCAGGAGCAGTTGATCGACACATCACACCGGAATCTAGTCAAGAAACAGCTCAACATCTTCAGGATAGTCAGTGGCATTGCTACCCTAATACAGCTCACTTGTTCCCTTGGGAGATCCCCCATCAGGTACTCAGGGATATTGATAACTGGATTTACCTTAATCCTCAGGCGGTGAAGAATTAAGAATTAAGTTAACTCATCCCCCGAAAGAATGTACCTATCGTCGTGGCATTGATAATGTTTCGTAGAGTCGTTCAATCTAAAAGAAAATTATTGGGATTAATCATCCTTGGAGGTATCGCAATTGTTATTGCCGAATCAATCTTGAGAGATGTACCCTACCGCTTAGGTTATATAAAATTATTAGCAGATTACAGTCAGCTTCAGCATTTTCTTGAAACCCAACAGTGGAAAGCAGCGGATCTAGAAACGATGCGAATTATGCTGGAAGTTGCTCATCGTCATAAACAAGGTTTTCTGTCGGGGCGGGATTTAAGACGCTTTCCTTGTGCTGATTTAAAAATGATCAATAATCTCTGGGTTCAACACAGCGATAATCGTTTTGGCTTCAGTGTACAGAGAGAAATTTTTGAAAGTCTTCGTACTGAACCCGAAAAGCCAAATTCAGTGACAGAAGATAATCCTGAAAGTCAGAAACCCAATACACAGGTAACAAACTCGCAAATAACCATACCATCAGAGGTTAAACAAATAAATGAGTTTTATCAACGTGTGGGTTGGAATAACAAGACGATGATCTGTGCAGTATCTGGAATAGGAATTGCACTTTATCCTTTTCCAGAAAACTGCAAAGGTTCTCTCTCAATCAATAAGAGTACTCCGCTAGGACACCTACCTTCTTGGGGTGTAGGAATGCCAGAACCATACAGGAATGTCATTAATTACTCTACTTCTCATCTGGTAAAGCGGCAGAAAAGTA
>JAAHGL010000202.1 GCA_010692635.1 Symploca sp. SIO2C1
ATTCGTACCTTTGCGAAAGTACCCTTGGATTTGGACAAATTTGGTATCGTTGGAAAGAAGAACTGCCATTAGCTTACTTCTCCATCTTAATCTTGCTAAAGTTGACTTATCTGTTTCTCATTCCTTCGTTAGAATGAGAAGGAATGTTACCAGTCCTTAGAGCTTTTCTTCTTAACAACTATAATTACAGGCTGAGCGTCTTCAGCAACTTCACCTGCATCTTTGAGATCTTCAACAACTCTAGCTATTTTCTTGAATAGCTTACCTTCGCCATATCGTAGATCATCGAGGTCATCTTTACTAGAACTCCCCACGTCAAGTACGATAGTGTTTGCTTTTTGTACCGTTGCCATTAGCTTATATCTCCATGTTTGGTCTTGGCTAAAGTTTACCTCATAAGTCTAGATATTTGCCTGTTTTAGTGACCAAAGTTAGTCCATTCTTTTGTAACCGTTCAAGGGACAAGAAGGCAAAACTAAGAACAGACCTAGAATTTAGCCATTTTAAACTTCTATAACCCGCAATATAAAAAAGTAACAGAGAGCACACAAAAAAGGGGAGTGAGGCTGAGTTAGGTAAATGTAAAGAGATTTTGACTAGTAAATGCCCTGGAAAAGATGCTGTTATGATATGATCAAAATGTAAGGTCAAAAAATAGACACTACAAACAGGAGAAAAAACACCTATGGCTAGTGGTAACGCAGAAGTTAAGAGCGCCACAGTATTACGGAGTGAGGAATCGTTTGGTGGCGAACCTGATGTGCTCGTCGGTTCAAGTAGTGGCAGAAAGAAGAAAAAGAAACGGAAAAAGCAAGCCGCAGGCTTAAAGCCTATTGAAAAAGCTGTGTTTAAAGCTGCTGACAAGTATGACAAAGCGACTAAAGAATACAGGGATCGCCACTCAAAATCCAATAAGAAGAAGAAAAACGGCTGGATTAAAGATTTACCTAAAAACTATAGCAAGGCCATGTCCAAGCTAATGAAGTTTTAGCCTATCAGCCTAGTTGTGAACCCACCAAGTTTTAACCTGGTGGATATAGTATCACATCCATATATATGTAGAGACGCGAAATGTCGCGTCTCTATTTTTAATTGGATTTAAAAAACCATCGACAGCCAATTTTTTGACGGATGACCTTCAACTACTGCGCATTTAAATTGCATATTAATGAAATTAAATAAACAAGATAGATACTAGTCACATGTGATATTTTGCCTTAATAAAACACATTTTAAATACATTCTTATGGTGTCTCTTGATTAAAAAATAAATGCACAACAGCTTATCTTAACTCCTGATTTATTTGACGCCTTTTCTTGGTATCAAACTCAGATGATATTATGAAACGATGACAAAAAATAGACACCACAAATAGAAAGAGGAGGAGAAATAACTATGGGTATTATTGATGATGATGATGTAGAGAGTGCTACAGTTTTACCTAAGGATGATTCGATTGGTGGTGAACCTGATGTAAAGGATGCTACTACAAGTGGTATGGAGGATAATGTCAAGAGCACCACAATCTTGCGCAGCGAAGACTCCTTTTGTGGTAAACCTGATGTGCTCCACGGTAAGGATAGTAGAAGAAAGAAGAAAAAGAAACGGAAAAAGGAAGCAGCAGCTTTGAAGGCTTTAGAAGAGAATATTTTGCGAATCGCTAAAAGGTATGATAAAGCCAAAAAATCCAAGGATCGTGACTCAAAATCCAAGAAGAAGAAAAATCGCTGGATTAAAGATTTACCTAAAGACTATAGAAAAGCTATCTCCAGGTTTATGAAATCTTAGCCTCTGAGGAAAGGTTAGGCTTAAATATCTTAGGACCTGAGGATAACTCAAAGAATATATAGCTTTATAGGCAGCAATGGATACAGCGTTTTTCATTTATATGAGGTACAAAGAGCCTGGTTTTTGGGAATGGGGAATGGGGAATAGGGAATCGGATCTTTACCTCACTAGTGCCGCTGCGCAGAATTTAGAATTTAGAATTTAGAATTTAGAATGCTTATAGAGTAAGGATTCTAACGATCTCAAACTGGTCAGTTACTTTTGCCGCGCTGCACTAGACTGAGAAATGCTGTATATAACAATGAAGAGTTTTGCTACCACTCTATTGAAAACGGCAAGATATACTAGGAGGTACACCGAGCTTAATATCAATAACCAAATCCTTCAAAACTGATATATAAGCTCCTTCGAGTCGCTCATGAACACTTTTCGCCATTAATATAGCTTTGAGCACTGCTATCAATAGTTTATTATTGTCATTTTGGGCGATAATTCGTTCGACAGCTTCGTTATTAATATTATCAATCGAACCAATTAGAGTGGTTTTGATTTGTGGTAATAATCCTGCCTCGATATTGAAACTAGCCATGCTCAGTCCTAGTTCTTCCGCAAAAGGCATAAACTTGTTGAACTCATCTATAATGGCATCAATTTTTTCTTCAGCAGCAGCAGAAACTCCAGCCGCTGTTTCTTGTGCTTGGTTGGCTATCTTTTTGAAAACCATAATTTTAAAATTCTGAAATTTACGATAAGTGAAACTAACACGTCATTTCAGAAAAAGTCAAGCAGGGGAAGAGGGAAAGGGGAAAGGACAAAGGAAGAAGAATAAGTCCTAGCTAATGGCTAATTGCTAATGGCTAATTGCTAATTGCTAATTGCTAATTGCTAATGGTTAATGGCTAATGGTTAATTGCTAATTGCTAATGGCTAATTGCTAATTGCTAATGGAAGAGAATTGTCTCTCCCATTCAATTGGGTGCGCAAAGTGCTTTCAAGAAACAAGGCAGGAGGCAGGAGGGATGAGGATTTGGCTTGTTTCTGATCTTCGTAGGGGGCGGTGTGCTGCTAGTGGGATGGCTCTTCAGAAACTCAAGCATCATACATCTGGGGCTGAATCCCTTGATATAACGAGTTTCTGACTTCTTTTTAGGTAAGAAAAACTCTTGTTCCTCCTGCCTCTGAGCCCCCTGCCTCCTGCCTTCTAAAGCTCATTACTTCAAAACCAGAATCAATAGACTCGATGAGACAAACCCTATTTAGTCATTCGTGGTCCCATACCTACTTTCGCAGCATAAACGGCGCGATCGCCTAATTCATCCTCAATTCGCAACAATCGGTTGTACTTAGCTACCCGTTCACTACGACACAGAGAACCGGTTTTAATTTGTCCTGCACGAGTTGCTACTGCTAAATCAGCAATGGTAGTATCCTCCGTTTCTCCAGAACGGTGGCTGATGACTGAACGAAAGCCATTACGGGTTGCTAAATCAATAGTTTCGAGGGTTTCAGTCAAAGAACCGATTTGATTGAGCTTAATCAAAATCGAATTACCAGCACCCATGTCAATACCTTTTTGCAACCTGGTAGGATTAGTGACAAACAAATCATCTCCAACTAACTGAATGCGATCGCCAATTTTCTCACTGAGTAGCTTCCAACTATCCCAATCTTCTTCATGCAATCCATCTTCAATGGAAACAATCGGATATTGCTCTACTAAACTCGCTAGATAATCAACAAACTCTTCTGGGGAGTGAGATGCTCCATCATAGATATATTGCCCTTCCTTATAGAACTCACTAGCCGCTACATCCATTGCTAAAGCAACTTGTTCCCCTGGCTGATATCCAGCTTTTTCAATCGCCGCAATCAGTAATTCTAAAGCTGCTTGATTGGACTCCAAGTTAGGAGCAAAGCCACCTTCATCCCCCACACCCGTCAGCAAATTTTTCTCTTTGAGAACCTTAGCTAGAGCTGCAAATACCTCTGCACCCCACCTCAGCGCCTCCCGGAAGGAATCTGCACCCACCGGAACAATCATGAACTCCTGAAAATCCACATTATTATCGGCATGAGCACCACCGTTAATCACATTCATTAACGGTACTGGCAATAAATTAGCAAGAGGCCCTCCCAAATAACGATAGAGAGGTAGAGCCAACTCATCAGCAGCAGCTTTAGCAGTTGCAAGGGAGACAGCAAGGATCGCATTTGCTCCCAAATTCTTTTTATTCGGCGAGCCATCCCGATCTATCATTTTTAGGTCAACAGATGCTTGATCCAGAGCGTCCATTTCCAATAGTTCAGGAGTAATTTTCTCCTTAATGTTCCGTACAGCCACCAATACCCCTTTTCCACCGTAGCGTTGGGGGTCATCATCCCGCAGTTCGTGAGCTTCAAAAGTACCTGTCGAGGCTCCACTAGGCACTTGAGCGATTCCCACAGCACCAGTCTCAAGACGAACTTCAGCTTCAACTGTGGGACGTCCACGAGAATCTAAAATCTCTCTGGCATCAATCGCCTCTATTGCGGTTACTGACTTGTCTAACATTTATCCTCCTTTAGTTAGCGCCGATGTGAAGATGAAGGGGAGAAATTTTACTTCGTTCCAGACACCCTGCAAGCAGATCATTTCCGGGTTTAGAATAAGTCCTTTACCAAGGACTCAGAATTATCCTTAAGAATGTTTATCGATCCCCAATCCAATACTCTCGGTTGCTAAAAAGTTATCGGTTTTAGACGAGCTGGGGGAGCAGAGGGAGTAGAGGGAGCTGGGGGAGAGATAATAGCGCTTATCTGAGTAGTATGGATCCCCAATCTCACTATCTATTGGTAACTGGCAGGAATTTCTGTTCAAGATGTTACTAACTGGTGTCTCTCTTTACAATGATTAACAGATAAGGAGAAACACACTAAGGAGTCAAGAGCAACTCATGCGTATGTTACATACGATGCTGCGAGTCGGCAATCTCGAAGAATCCCTCAAGTTTTACTGCGATGTTTTGGGGATGAAACTGCTGCGGCAAAAGGACTATCCCGGTGGCAAGTTTACCTTGGCTTTTGTTGGTTATGGAGATGAGTCGGAGCACACAGTCCTGGAACTAACCTACAACTGGGGTGTGGAACAATATAACTTGGGAGATGCTTATGGTCACATTGCCCTTGGTGTTGAAGATATTTACAACACCTGTGAGCAAATCAGGCAGCTTGGCGGGAAGGTTGTAAGGGAGCCAGGACCGATGAAGCATGGTTCGACAGTAATTGCCTTTGTTGAAGACCCCAATGGCTATAAGATTGAGCTGATTCAACTGGGAACTCAAGGTTCTGCTCAGAAACAAGAAGCTGCTGGAGTAGTGGCTAATGGCTAATCGCTAATGGCTAATTGTCCTTTCAGGACTTACGCAAAGCCTCTATTGGTAGGGTGTGTTAGCGTAGCGTAACGCACCTTTAACTCTATATGTGGTGTAGCTGCGTAAGTCCTGCTTTGTAAGCTTTGACCAATAACCAATGACCAATGCTTTTTATTGCGTTTTGTGGATTTTTGTAAACTTACTTAAAAAATGACGGCAATGACCAAGTAAAATCTGATGGATAGAATTTCAGTTCTACTATTAAATTTGTTGGGTTTATTCGGGAGGATAATATAAATATGCCCTTGTTAGGCTTTTTAGGTATAGATTTGGGCTTCTTTGGTAGCATTAATTGGGAGTTAATTGCTCAGCTAACCATGCTAGCGCTGGTTGTGATTGCTGGTCCAGTAGTTATTTTTACGTTGGCTGCCCTTAAAGGTGACCTTTAACGACTTGGTTGTTGGTTTTTTGTTGTTTGTTGTTTGTGTGTCCTTGCCAACAACTAACAACCAACAACCAAATTTTTATTTTAGTTGCAAAGCTTTGGTTGCCGCTTTAATTAACTGGTAATAAGGGGGTTTGGTTACATCAACTTTTTTGGCATCTTCCCGTTTAACCCCTAAAAGACCAGTTCTTTGTCCTTTCTGAATAGCTAGAACTTTTCCTTGAGGATTCCTAATTCTTAATTCATTTAAAGAATCTACTAAGCTACAGGTGTAGCGGCGTTGATTATAATAAAACTCGCTTGTCTTCTGTGAACTATTGGCAGAGGGTGGGGACTCAGGTAAGCGAATACCAATGATTTCCAACTCAATATTAGTGCTGCCATTGAAAGTATTTTCTCGCAGTTTGTAGGCAATATCCACTAGTTTTGGCAGGGGAAAGTATTCACCCCAACGCCAAGCAATTCCTTGGATTCTAACTGACTGGTTGTCCTGACTAATAGTAAGCTTAAGGTGTCCGTTGCCTACTATTCTTTGCTCAACCACCCGCACATTAGGTGTCCAGAAAACAGGATCAGGGTTACCGATACCACAGGGATGGAGTAAGTCAATTTGCTGATAAAATTGGCGGTTAATTTGTTCTAAGTCAATCTGAGTATCAATGACAACCAGTGGTTTGAGGTGTTCTGGTTGCAAACACTCATGAGCAAAATTGCTCAGGGTTTTTTGAAAAACTGTTAAGTTCTCAGTGGGTAGGGAAAATCCTCCAGCCGCTTTGTGTCCGCCAAATTTGCCAAGTAAATCCTCGCACGAAAGTAGAGCCTCAAAGACATTAAATTCTGGTATACCTCGCGCTGAACCCCGGATATCTTCTTGCTCCTCTCCTTCATAAGTACCGATGAATACCGGGACACCGTAACGTTCTACTAATCGGGAGGCAACTATACCAATAACACCGTGATGCCAATCTGGTTGCACCACTACTAATACCCGCTCTTCTTGCCAAGGTAACTGACTCTCTTCAATATAAGCGATCGCTTCTTGTTCAATTTGCGCACATATTTGCTGACGTTGTTGATTGATTTGCTCGCACTGCATCGCTCGTTCTAATGCTACCCCCTGATCCGTTGTTGTCAGCAGTTCAATGACAATTTGGGGATCTGAGATCCTACCAATAGCATTAATTCTTGGTCCTAACTTAAAACCAATGTCTTCTGGTTTTAAGGCTTTTTGGTTTTCCTGAACTCCAGCCATCTGGATTAATGCTTGAACCCCTGTTAGTTGAGACTGAGGTAACTGCCGTAAGCCTCGCTTTAACCAACGCCGATTAATCCCAGTTAAGGAAGCTAAATCAGCAATGGTTCCTAAGGTAAATAGTTCTAATAACTGGGCAGTCAATCCCTGAAGTTTACCTAGGTCTTGAGCCAGGGAAACCGCTAAAATATATGCTACTCCTACACCAGCAACACCCCGGTAAGGGGAAGATTCCGGGAGTAGTTTCGGGTTAAGAATAGCATCAGCCTCTGGTAGTTCTGGTGGCAAGTCATGGTGATCGGTAATAATGATAGTAATGCCTAATTCCACTGCTGTTGCGATCGCTTCATGGGCAGAAATACCATTGTCTACTGTGAGAATCAACCCCACCCCTTCAGCAGCGAACTCTTCAACAATACGCCGATTGATGCCGTAGCCATCTTTCATACGACTGGGAATGGCGTAGTCTACATCCGCATCGAACCAACGCAATGCCCTGAGTAACAAAGCTGTGCTAGTCATGCCATCAGCATCATAATCTCCACAGATAGCAATTTTAGTTTGCTCTGCGATCGCTTCAGTAAGCATATCCACACTGATTGCCAAATCAGGAAATTCATCCATCGGTGGAGGCATTAATTCTGATTCTGGATTTAAGTAAACTTTTGCCTGCTCTGGGGTTTCAATACCTCGGTTAATCAGTACCTGAGCCAGTAAAGGCGAAAGTCCTGTTGCTTGTGAAAGTTGGTGTACTAGTTCCGTTTGTACCGGTGATATCTGCCACCGCTGATTGGGCAATTGCTTGGTTACTCTGGAAGCATCAGGTGATGGTAAATCTTGCACAGCCGTGGCAGTTCAACAACAACAGCCCATCCTATCAGTTATTTGCCTTCAGCTGGGGGTGAGGGTAGGGATCAATACTGCTCGGTTGAGAGAAATTATCGGTTAAAGCTGGGGGAGCTGAGGGAGCTGAGGGAGCTGGGGGTGAGGGATTAGGGCTTATCCGAGCAGTCTTGGGAAATCACCAACCAGTTTGAGATTGATATAATCCTTACTCTGTAAGCATTCTTAATTCTTAATTCTTAATTCTTAATTCCGCGCAGCGGTACTCACCTCCCTACTCCCTATTTTCAGAGCGATGCAAAATTGGAAGTCTCTTCGATTTTTTTGGCAGAGGTAAACCCCGACTGCAGTGAAAATCTTGCTGTACCTTATAAGTTAAGCGCCGGGAAATTTTGCGCACGATTTGACACAAAAGGCGATCGCCTGTAGTTTGAACCAAAGACTGAGGCAATTTTTGGATAAACTTGGGGAAGCACAAGGAAATGTTCAGCTTAAGAGTCCACTCGACGCGGGTGATTGCCGGTGGTAGCCGCTTATCGTCATAATTTTGTCCCTGAAAATACTCTTTAGTCGGGACTTCTACAAAAGTTTGAGACGCCTGGAAGTCCACATCATAACTTTGAGGGACATAATTTGGTATGGGGATCGTCTGAATACGATAGATACCATTCTTTTGAGGTAGCAATTCCAAACCAATTTTCGGCTCCAACTCGTAGCCAAAATTGCCAAAGCGCCCGATTACCAAAGCGTAACCATTTTCTCTAATCGGTTCTACTTCCATTGGGTAGGCACAACGGCGAAACCACTCCTGGTGAGCATCAAGATAGGCAGCCACCTCCTCCGCCTCAGCATACATCTCCATACAGTCTTGAAAATGGCTCTGAAACTGAGTAAATTCACAGTTTAGGTTAGGTACTTGTGTCACGAAACTGTCATTCCCAACAAAACTGGCTCTGGCATTCAACTGAGTTTGCTTTAATTGAATAAGTTGATCGTTAGCAAATTGTGAATGCATGTATTCAGCTCCTCTAGATTAGTTGCCTATTACCTATCTTTAAGAATGCCCACTAGTCTTGAGACATGGTCACTCTCTTCTCGTTAATTTACGATCAAGACCAGTAAATTGAGCAAAAGTTCTACAATAATTGAAGAATTGGACTTAGCAGGCAAAAGTTCGAGAATATTGCTTCCTCAGCATAGCCTGTAACACTGAAAGTCAACCATAAGGAGTTTTACTGACATAGGGAAGGGATGAAAGCATTTGTAGCTGGAGCAACGGGGGAAACGGGACGTCGAATTGTCAAACAGCTGGTTGAGCGTAATATTCCGGTTCGTGCTTTAGTGCGGAACTTGGAAACAGCGAAAGGGATTTTGCCAACGGAGGCGGAATTAGTAGTGGGAGATGTGCTACAGATAGAAAGTCTCAAGGCTGCGATCGCTGATAGTACTATACTCCTGTGTGCCACAGGTGCTAGACCGGGCTTTGACCTGACAGAACCATATAGAGTGGACTATGAAGGTACTAAAAATCTAGTAGATGTGGCGAAGAGCAAGGGAATTGAGCATTTTGTGATGGTATCTTCCCTGTGTGTATCCCAATTTTTCCACCCTCTCAATTTGTTTTGGCTGATTTTGGTTTGGAAGAAGCAAGCAGAGGAATATCTCCAGAAAAGCGGCTTAACTTATACGATTGTGCGTCCAGGAGGGCTGAAAAATGAAGATAATTCAGATCAGGTAGTAATGTCATCGGCAGATACTTTGTTTGATGGTAGTATCCCACGCACCAAAGTGGCACAAGTTTGTGTTGAGAGCCTGTCACAATCCGAAGCTCGGAATAAAATAGTAGAAGTGATTGCCAAGACAGAGGCTCCAGAGAAAAACTGGACTCAACTATTTGCTAGTGTCACCTGATTAATCAGCTTAGTATAGGTGACTCTTCAGAAACAAGGCAGGAGGCAGGAGGCAGAAGGGAAGAGGGTTTGACTTGTTTCTAACCTTCATTGCGGGTGCAGCCGCGCCCGACGGGCGCTTTTGAGCAGCATAGTGCAGCGGGCATGGAAATAACCCAAAGCTTGAAAAAAGGTAAAAAAGCTTACTGTACAAGCTTTCTTTCCTCCTGCCTTCTGCCTTCTGGCAATAGTGTGATCTCCAGCTCTATTTTTGGGCAGTGTGAGGATTGTTGAACTTGGTAATTCATCTGCTCAAAATTTGCCCCCAAAGAGATTTTCCGGACATTAGCCATGAACCGTATAGTTACCATCGCCAGCTTTTTGGTGTTAATCACCTTGGCAGTAGAACTCCGTTCAGGATCTTGGCAAGGACAGCTACCAAATTATCACGGTAGTGCCTCTGGTACACCTCCACTAGTAATGAAGGGAGGTGATCCTTATATTCGGGCTCTAATGAGAACCATAACTGCTAGTGAGGCAAATGATCCTCAACCCTATACACTTTTGTATGGAGGTCAACGAGTCCGGAATTTGAGCCGTCATCCTGAACATTGTGTAACGATTGTTGCCGGTCCGAATAAAGGCAACTGTACCACAGCAGCAGGGCGGTATCAGTTTATCAATACTACTTGGAATGAGAAAGCAATGCGCTATCATCCAGGACCTTCAGGCTTTTTATTCTGGAAGCACTACAGCTTTGAGGCAAAATATCAGGATGCCGTGGTTTATGCTTGGCTCAATGACAAGCAAGCCTGGGGTATGGATATTTCCCAAAAACTCCAGCAAGGGAAGCTAGATGAAGTGTTACGCAAGCTTTCTGCTACTTGGACAAGTTTGGGTTACGGGATAGAAGATAATGTGATGACTCCGCAGTTGCCCAAGATTTATCAGCGTATGCTTCAAGAAGAACTGCAAGGAGCTGGGTAAGTAGGGCTTGCCTCATCGAGTCATTGATTCGGGTTTTGAAGTAATGAGTAATGAGTAATGAGTAATGAGTAATGAATAATGAGTGAATTACCCCTCGATTAGCTCTGGAGATTTTTTCCATTGTGCAAGAGTTTTGAGCCCATCGGTACAATTTCCACGGCACTTAGCAAGAAAAACAAACGCTTGAAGTCCTTATCTGACAAGGTTAGGTGATTTTCTTCAGCAAGCCCTAAGTCGGTGTTAGGTTTTAGGTTTTAGGAAAATTTTACTATGCCTACAAATGCGAGGTTAACAATTGTTATTCAATTAATTATCTTTTGTTTATCTTTGTGGAAAACTCTGTGGAAAACTTGCCTATAATAGTGGAAAAAGGTCAAAGTTTGAGCTGGATAGAATCCTTGCTCTATAAGCATTCTTAATTCTTAATTCTTAATTCCGCGCGATCGCAATTGTTCCTACCATACCTGCTTCTGTATGTCCTTTGATAGAACAGTGGAGTTCGTAGGTTCCTGGCTTCATTGGTACAAATACCCATTCTGCCTCACCACCGGGCTGTAGTTCCAGTTCATGAATTGCCCCTTTGACTTCCACCTTACCTGCTTGAACTTTCTGAGTCCAACTCACATCAGCAAAATCTTTGGCTGTGAAGTAGTGCTTTTGAGAACTGGGGTTATCCAACAGTAGTTTGTAACGTTTACCAGCAACAAATTCTAGGTTACTAGGAAAAAACTTTAATTCGTTAGCACTGTTACCCAGGCTGACTTTTACCTCTGTTGCTGGTTGAAGAGTAGCAGGAGTAGCGGCTACTGCTGGTGTCCAGATTACTGTCATGAAGATAGTTAGTCCAAATATAGTCGTCAAGCATCTACTTATCCATCGGCTTGACCATCCTTGATTCATTGAGAACATAAACTGCATCATGGTTATTGAGTGCCTAGAGAACTAGAAGCAAAATCCAGAAGCGATCGCATCCTTCAGGGTGGGTTCAATTCTTAGAATATTCTTTAACATATTAGGCGTAAATTGCCAAGAGAAAAACTGATGGTATTGAAAAGTGTCTATAATTCATCTTAACTCCAGGGAAGCCTGGGATAAAATGCTGAGGATTTAACTCATCCCCCGGAAGATAGCACGGAGGATTTCGTGTTATTTGTTGTTGGCTGTTGGTTGTTGGTACAAATAACAAATGACAAATAACTTGCCAACCAAGCGGCGAGCGGCTATCCCTCCCATCTGTAAAGGAATGGATCTCCCGCCGTTTTCGATAAGCTTTCTCACCTATTCCCCATATCGTTCTCAGGACAATCTCAGTTTGCCAAGACTTAATAAGGTAGAGATAATCACCATTACCAATTAGTAATTAACTGCATACTATAAAAAAGTCATGAATAAACTAAATCGAATCCTGGTTCTACTTCCTACTCTGATTATCTTAGCTGGCTGTGCGGCTTCTGCACCATCGAATCAAGCTCAGGAGGAGAATAGTCAGGCTCAGACATCGACGGTTGCTAAAGCAGCACCGTTGAACTATGACAGCTATGCTGAGGTGTTAACAACCTATGTCACAGAAGATGGACTAGTTGATTATCAGAGTTTGCAGGAAAATCGCCAGGAATTGGATGATTTTAATGCCGCTTTAGGTGCAGTTAGTACTGCTACTTATGAGTCTTGGAGTGAAGCCGAGCAAATTGCTTTTTTGACCAACGCCTACAATTCCTTCACTTTACAATCTATTATTGACCAAAATCCCCTCAAAAAAAGTATTAGGGATATTACAGGAGTCTGGAAGGGCAGGAAGTTTGATATCGCCGGTCAATCGAAAACATTGGACAATATTGAGCACAAAACTTTACGGGTAAATTTCAATGAACCTCGTATTCACGTAGCCTTGGTTTGTGCTGCCATCAGTTGTCCTCCACTGCGAAACGAACCTTACACAGGGGAACAATTGGATGCTCAATTTGATGATCAAACTCGTAAATTCCTAGCTAGTCCCCACGGTTTAAAAATTGACCGTGATGAAAATATAGTTTATCTTTCTTCTATCTTTAAGTGGTTTGGTAAAGATTGGGAACAAACCTATGGTATAGATGATAAATTTACTGGCAATGCTAGTGAACGAGCAGTTTTGAATTTTGTTAGTAACTACTTAAGTCCAGAAGAACGAGAGTATCTTGAGCAAGGTGACTACAAGGTAAAATATTTAGACTATGATTGGTCTCTTAATAAACAGTAACAAAAATTGAATTTAAAATTCATCCCCCTCCTTCTCCTTAAGAGATGCTTTGCTCTACAGGTGGGGAATTTTTCTTTATCAATGGACAATTGATAATTGATTTTTAAAGTTCGAGAGTATCGTGAACGCCCGAAGATTATCAAAGATGCAAAAAACGCTAGTCTAGCTCTGAAGAAGTATACCAAAGACCATGTTTTTTTCTGCGAAGTCAAGAGTTTCGTCGATCATAAGTGTTGACAAATCTTGTAGGTGGGGTTGAAGTAACGTAGGCAAAGCCTTGATCTTTTGCGATCGCATCTAAAAAAATGATTGAAAGCTCTGTCTGGTATAGCTTCCACACTTATACAGCAAACCCTAATTAGGGCTTGCTGCAAGAGTCTGAAAGCGCTGTCTGGTATAGCTTTCAAGCTTTTATTTTCCTTGAAAAGTGCAAGAAAATTGAGCTCATCAATGCAATTTCCTTGCATCTTCTTAACCCATAATCCCCTTTAAAGACTATTCTAAAC
>JAAHGL010000203.1 GCA_010692635.1 Symploca sp. SIO2C1
TCCCTACCTACTTTTAAAGTATCTTGTCACCCCCTGAGCCCCTACAGCGAAACAACCCTTTCCCAATTACCAAGGATTCCCAATTATTGTGAAAGCACTCCAGTAAAAGGGATGGCTTAGTTGTAAATCATCTACATTCTTCAATTGACTGGGTAAAGACCAATTACCACTGCTACTCACCAACTTACTCCTCTCCATACGTATCTCTTTGTTGATCATTGCCAACTGCGCATGTCTCAATGCCTGGGTTTTGATGGGTGCTGTGTGTAATTGTTCGTAAAAACTCGTCATTAGTCCCAATGTCCCTGCATCGCTGACATACCACAGACTCGCTAGAGCTGACTTGGCTCCTGCTAGTACTGCTAATCCAGCAAATCCTAACTCCGCTTCCCCATCTCCCAAGGCTGTGCGACAGGCACTTAATACGACTAACTCTACTGCGGGGTTACTCCAACCTAACTCCCTGAGGGAATCTAGTCCTAGCTTGGTGTCCCATAATTGGATATAGGACTTTCCTGGCTTACCTGGTAAAAAGTCACTGTGGGTAGCTAAATGGATAATGCCAAAGGGCTTATTCGAGCGAATTTGCTGGAGATGATCACGGGTAAACTCTTGATTGAGGAAGGACTCGCCGGGCCATAAAGCACCTGCGATGGCGTCTAACTCCACTGGTACTGCCGGTAAAGGATTGCGATCAGGGAAATGATCTGCTCCCATAGCCAGTACTTCAACATTTTTGATATTAACAGCCCTAGTATCAGTGAGGCTGAGGCTGGGCATCAAACCGACGCTGTATTCTTCAATGATAAAGCCAGTGCCATCATGGAGAGCAGCAATGGGTAGCGATCGCAAACCTTGGTCTAGAATGAACACTAGATTCTGAATTTTTTGTGCTTCTAAGTCGGCTTGCAGAGGAGCCACTAGCCACTTATAGAGCTGCTGTGATGGCTCCAGATAGCCAAGGGAGTTTGTCACATCGGTAACGTTAAGCCGAAACTCTTGTGCTACTTGGAGGACTTGTTGGCGGGTTTTGCCTACACGTTGTCGAATGGGTTTACCATCGGAGGTGACTAATACCAGTTCCAACTCGTCATTGGCTCGATTTGACTTTGGTGTCAATTGTCCCGATCCTCCATTTGCAACTGTGTTTGAAGAAACAATAGTTGAAGGGACAAAGAAGGCATAAATCAGAGCTGGTTTAACACCAGTCGATTCTTCAACCTGATCGAGGGTAGCTTGAGCTTGTTGTAAGTTAAAGGTGGGAGTATCGCTAAGACCAAAATGATCCTCAAAAGAATCGTTGATTGTTTCTTCTAATTCTTCTACTGCTGTGTCAATTTCCAGGGAGGCAAGTTGTCCTACATTGACTATGGTGTTTACTTGTTCTATAACATTCGCTTCTCTTGCAATTTGACTGAGATCAACAGGATTGATTGAGGATTGGTCAACAGAACTATCACTAGGATTAATGATCGGGGGTGGATCAACACTAATAATTTCAATGTTGCCTTCTTGGTGAGTAAACAGAAATGATTCGGTGGGGCTAATGGTAAAATTACCGCTGGTGAGCGTTCCTACTGTGCTGTTGCTGTTACTTGCACCGACGTCAAAAGCAATTTCTCCATTGCCTCCATGCCGGATGGTAATAGAACCACCGCTATTTCCCCCAACTGTAGAAATGCTAGCTTCTAAACCATTGGCAGCTGTGAAGGTTTCGGTGGCTTGGAAAAAGCTGGTAGTAGTAATGTCCACTGTACCGCCTGTAGTTCCTCCCTCGGCATTAATCCAACTCACTTGACTCTCCCCTGATGGAGAGAGGTTAACATTGCCACCCACTCCAAAAGCTCCACTAGAGTTGATTTGAAAGGTAGTAATCTGGGTATTGGCAAAAATATTAATATTTCCACCATTGAAAGCCCCTGATGAGTTGAGGTTACCGATGGTAACTGCTCCAGTTTGGCTGTTTAAAGTGATATCACCTCCATCACCATTACTATTACTAGAATCTAAAGTAATGTTACTGGCGTTGGTGGTTGTGACATCAGGGTCAATAGTTGTGACATCGGGGTCAATAATTGTGACATCGGGGTCAATAATTGTTATATCCGGGTCAATAATTGTGACATCGGGGTCAATAATTGTTATATCCGGGTCAATAATTGTTATATCCGGGTCAATAGTATCATCTGTAGTAGTTAAGTTATCTGAAAAGGCAATTGTTCCGACACTATTGAAGTTGATATCTCCACCGGAAGTAAAGACAGAAGCTTGGAGATTAATTTGGTCGGGAGCTATCAGATTACCGATAAAAAAGTCAGCTCCATTAGTGGTAATAGTTTCTTCTAGATTAACGGTTCCAGGAGTATTAATTATTAGGGCATTGTTCACTCCCAAATTGTCAGTAGGAGGTAAGTTGAGAACACCAGTAGTGATGTTATCAGCAGCAGTGAGGGTTATACCTGGAGCGGTAAGAGTAAAATCTGTGGTGTCGATTGAGCCTGTACCAAAACGCGATCGCAAAGTAAGAGGGTCATTAAAGGTAGTATCATCAGCTAAGGTAATTGCCCCACTGCCTTCAGAATGTCCGATAGTGATGCTGTTAAAGCCATCTTGCAACAAACTTAGTTCGTCTGATGTTAAATCCAGAATGCTAATATCGTCAGTATTAGCGCCACCAATTTGGATTGATTGTGTTAGTTCTAAAGGCTCGATTGTCAAATTACCTGTACCAGAGACATTTCCAGCAAAGTCAATTTTATCTCCTCTGAGGATAAGATTACCCAACCCACCGTTGAGATTACCGCTGATACTAGCACCATCACCAAAGAGGAAGGTATCGTCTAAGTTGCCACCTGTAAAGTTTTGAATTCTAGTAAAGTTATTAGTATTGTTGAGGTTGCCAGTATCAGGACCGGTAAGACTCCAAGTGTTGAGAGTATCTTCACCAATGAGAGTATTGCTACCTCTACCACCATTAATATTAGTAACACTCCCACCATTGAGAGTGAAGATATCTTCTAAGTTACCACCTCTGAGGCTGTTGAAATCAATGAAGTTGAGAGTGTTATTGAGTATGCCTTCGTTGAGGTTGGTAATCTCCCAATTATTGGAACTATTGGCTCCAATTAAGGTACTCTCAGCAGCATTGGTGCCGATAATTTGTTCAATGCCTACTGCTCCGAGGGTATTGAGATTTACACTTAGGGGGGTAGTGTAGGCAGAGTAATCTATATTATCGATGCCTCCGTTGTCGCTAATGCTGCCATTGAAGTTAACACCATCACCAACAACGAAGCTGTCGTCTAAAGTTCCACCAGTGAGGTTTTGAATCCCAGTAAAGTTATTAGTACCGTTGACATTGCCACTATTCAAACCAGTAAGGTTCCAGGTATTGAGAGTATTTTCCCCAACAATAGTGTTGCTACCTCCACCACCATTGATATTAGTAACACTGCCACCATCAAGGATGAAAGTGTCTGTTGAAGTACCACCCCTCAAGGTGTTGAAGTCGGTGAAATTGAGAGTGCCATTGAGTATGCCTTCGTTAAGGTTGGTAATCTGCCAATTATTAGGAATATTGGCTCCGATTAAAGTACTATCAGCTGCAGTGGTACCGATAATTTGTTCAATGCCTACTGCTCCGAGGGTATTGAGATTCACACTTAGGGGAGTCGTGTAGGCAGAGTAATCAAAATTGTCAATGCCTCCGTTATCACTAATGCTGCCATTGAAGCTAACACCATCACCAAAACGGAAGCTGTCGTCTAAAGTTCCACCGGTGAGATTTTGAATCTGAGTAAAGTTATTAGCGCCGTTGACATTGCCACTATTCAAACCAGTAAGGTTCCAGGTATTGAGAGTATTTTCCCCAAGAATGGTGTTGCTACCCCCACCACCATTGATATTAGTAACACTGCCACCATCAAGGATGAAAGTGTCTGTTGAAGTACCACCCCTCAGGGTGTTGAAATCGGTGAAGTTGAGAGTGCCATTGAGTATGCCTTCGTTGACATCGGTAACCTCCCAAGTATTGGGAATATCAGCTCCAATTAAGGTACTATCAGCCGCAGTTGTGCCGATAACTTGTTCAATCCCTACTGCTCCCAGGGTATTGAGATCCACTTCCAGGGGAGTAGTATAGGCAGAGTAATCAAAAGTGTCGATACCTCCAGTGTCACTGATAGTGCCATCGAAAGTAAAACCATCAGCGAAAACAAAGGTGTCATCTAAACTGCCACCTATAAGGATTTGAACCCGAGTAAAGCTATTGCCATTGAGAGTGCCAGTATTAGTACCACTAAAATCCCAGTTGTTAAGGGCATCATCACCAATTACAGTGTTTATACCCCCACCGCCGTTGATGTCGCTAACAGTGCCACCATTGAGAATGAAAGTGTCTTCTGAGGCAGCGCCTCTGAGGTTCTCGAAATCAGTGAAGTTGAGAGTACCATTAATTGTACCTTCGTTGACATCGGTAACTTCCCAAGTATTGGGAATATTGTCTCCGATTAAGGTACTCTCAGCCGCAGTGGTGCCGATAATTTGTTCAATGTCTACTCCTCTGAGATTATTGAGGCTTACAGTCAGGGCTGTAGTGTAGGCAGAGAAATCAAACCTGTCAGTGCCTCCGTTATCACTAATACTGCCATCGAAGCTAATACCATCAGCAAAAACAAAGGTGTCATCTAAACTGCCACCAGTAAGGTTTTGAATCCTACTAAAGTTATTAGCACCGTTGACATTACCACTGTCAGAATCAGTAATATTCCAGGTGTTGAGAGTGTTATCACCAATTAGGCTGTTGTTACCGACACCGCCGTCAATATTGGTAACCCTGCCACCATTGAGAGTGAAGGTGTCTGTTGAAAAACCACCCCTAATATTCTCAAAATTAGTAAAGTTGACAGTGTTATTGAGTATGCCTGCGTTGATGCCTGTAATCTCCCAAGTATTGGCAGAATTGGCTCCAATTAAAGTACTCTCAGCATTAGTTGTACCGATAATTTCTTCAATACCTACTGCTCCCAGGGTATTGAGATCCACCTCCAGGGGAATGATGTAGGCAGAGAAATCAAACCTGTCAGTGCCTCCGTTATCACTAATGCTGCCATTGAAGCTAATACCATTATCAAACAAGAAGTTGTCATCTAAACTGCCACCAGTAAGGTTTTGAATCCTACTAAAGTTATTAGCACCGTTGACATTACCACTGTCAGAATCAGTAATATTCCAGGTGTTGAGAGTGTTATCTCCAATTAGGCTGTTTGTACCGGCACCGCCGTCAATATTGGTAACACTGCCACCATTGAGAGTGAAGGTGTCTGTTGAAGTGCCACCAACGAGGTTGCCGAAATCAGTAAAATTGAAAGTGCCATTGAGTGTGCCTGTGTTGACATCGGTAACCTCCCAAGTATTGGGAATATTGGCTCCGATTAAAGTACTATCAGCTACAGTGGTACCGATAATTTGTTCAATGCCTAATCCTCCTAGGGTATTGAGATCTACAGTTAGGGGAGTGGTATAGGCAGAGAAATCAAACCTGTCAATGCCTCCGTTATCACTAATGCTGCCATTGAAGTCAACACCATCAGCAAAAACGAAGTTGTCATCTAAACTACCCCCAGTTAGGTTCTCAATATTGTTGAAGGTTACTGGATTGGGGAAGAAAATACTGTTGAGATTACCTTCGTTAGCACCTGTCAGCTCGTAGGTGGTGCTTTGTTCTGGACCAACTAAAGTTGAACCCCCAGCAATATTTACAGGGTCATTGAAAGTAGCCCCATTGTTGATAGTAACAGTGCCAGTGCCATCTGCACGACCAATGGTGATACTAGCAAAACCATCTTGCAAGTTAGCGATTTCCGTGTCTAACAAGTCCAGTGTGTCTGGACCGACGTTGGTTTCATTGCCGATTTGGATGTTTTGATCAGTACTGGCAGGCTGTAAGGTTAGGATACCACCACCGGACATTGTACCTTCTAAGTCAATTCCGTTACTGGTTAGTGTGATATCGCCAACACTGGTGACATTGCCAGTGGTAATGTTTTGATTAGCTTCCAGGGTAAGGGAGGCATCATCGGCTCCGGTAAGGGTAAAACCACTAGTGTCGATTGAACTATTAGAGCGTAAAGTAACTGGATCATTGAAAGTCATGTCACCAGTTAAGGTAATAGCACCAGTACCGTCGTCTCGTCCAATGATGATTTGGGAAAAGCCATTTTGCAAGGAGTTAAGTTCGTTGGTGTCGAGATTCAAGCGGTTATCAAAAGTAGCACCACCAACGCTGATACCCAAGCTATTGTCAAGGGGTTGTAACTGGACTATACCAGTACCCCTGATTTGAGTGGTGTCTAAGAGATTAATGCCGTCAGCGGTGAGAGTAATAGTGCCGCTTCCTATACCAGTCGGGTTAATCGAACTGTTATTATCCAAGCGAATCCCTTCAGCATTAGTCGCCTCTCCCTCAAAGCTAATTGCTCCTATCCCTGTTGATTCCACTGCGCCATTGCGCATTAAAATGCCTTGGTTATCATTTCCAGTTCCGTTGCCACCAGTACCCCTCAGAATTACATCTCCATCAACGGAAGAAACGCGGGAACCTATGCCTTCAATTCTTATCCCCCGATTAGAATCTGTGCCACTGCCACCAGTGCCGTCTAAAGTAATTGTCCCAGCTCCAGTTGATTCCACTACGCCACTAGATAAAAGGGAAATACCGTTGTTGCCATTGGCACTCCCAGCTCCACCTGTACCTGTTAGTGAGATATTGCCATCTACCGAAGAGATACTAGAGCCTATGCCTTCAATGCGTATCCCATCTAGGTCATTTGTCCCAGTACCACCTGTACCTTGTAGGGTAATTGTTCCTGTCCCTGTCGATGCCAACACACCATTGTTGACAAGATGAATGCCATGGCTGTTATTAGTACCATCTGCTCCTATACCTGTAAGGTTAATATTGCCACCAGCATTAATACTGCTGCCATTGAGAGTGATACCGCTGGCAAAAGTCGCATTTCCTGTGCCAGTGCCGGTGAAATTGCCAGCACCAGTATTAATCATTGCACCAGTCAGATTCAGAGCACCGCCATTAATCCCATCAAAGTCGGCGTTGAGGAAGATATTACCATCAGCGGTAGTGATGTCGGCGTTGACATTAATGTTATTGTTTGCCTGGAAGGTAATCGTCTCACCAGCAGTTTGATTGATAAAGTTCAAATTTGCACCAGGCTGCACAATAATATCTCGATCTGCCTGAAGAAGAATATTGCCAGTCAGAGCAGTCAGTGCTGTGTCATCAATTATAAAGTCAGTGTTGGCTCCACCATCACCAAAGAGAATTTGTTCATCTATTATCTCAGCATTATCATCAGCCACTCCATCATCAGGCTCAATAATAATATCTCTCGGATCCAGCAAAATTGTCCCATCTTTGCCATAAAACGCCGACACATCAACGCTGCCATCAAAGGCTAATAATTCTTTGCCTGATACCTCAACAAAGCCACCATCTCCTAACTCTGAGCCACCACGGGCGCTAATATTACCGTAAAATCTAGTTACCTCATCTGCCCAAACAATTACTGTTCCACCGTCACCATTAGACAGAGCATCAGCATTAATCACTGAGTCGCTGCTGACAAATGTGCGTGAGGCATTGGGTACTGTTCCTTGTCCTTGATAATCCCCACCAATCAAGACTGTACCGCCACCATTCGTACCAGAAGCATCTAGGTTGGCTCCGATTAAACCTACTTTGTCCCCTAAAATAGTTATTGATTGGGGAATTGGGAATTGGGAATTGGGAATTGGGAATTGGGAATTGGAGACGTCTAAGGTGCCGGAAATTATGGTTGTACCTGCATCTTGGGGAATAATTGTACCGGAATCAGTTAGCTGTACTTCTCCTGATGAGGTGAGACTTAACCCTGTTTCTACTCCTTGTAGCGGCCCTGTGAGCAAAGCTGGTAAATCTAAAGGGTTCATCCCTATCATCTGTCCCCCACTGTCCCTTGGGGGTTCAATCTCTAAACTTAAGAGATGTCCAGCTTGAGTGATTTTGACGAGATTTTCCCCTGGTACCGCAGCAATAGAGATATTCCCTCCTGCGGCTGTGATTGCTCCTGTGTTGATGACATTGCCGCCAACTAAGCTTAAATTTTGCCCTGGTTGTACTCCTAAAGAGCCAGCATTGATAATATTTCCTGGTTGGGATACATCAAAGGCAAACTCACTGGGAGTACCCACTAAACTTTGATAGTTGTTGTCCCCTAAAGCATTGAACCAATTATCTTCACCAAAGCCAATACCTGTAGCTGTGGTGGCGAAAAAGTCAGCAGGGACATTTAAACTAGCATCTTGACCAAAAATAATCCCCGCTGGGTTCATTAAAAATAAGTTAGAGTCCCCCCCAGTTACTTGAATCAAGCCATTAATAACGGAGGGGTCACCACTCACAACTCGCCCTAGGATATTCTGAATTTCTGGGGAAGTGAGAAAATTAGCAATTTGTCCGGAGTCGAGTCCAAATTGCTCGAAAGAATGGAATAGATTGGCTCCGTCACCGGAGAGAGAACCACCATAAATTTGAAACTGGTTGCCATTGGGGGTAACAACAGTACCCGTACCATCAGCAGCAGGAGTGGGAGACTGTCCTTGAGCTGATGCATCCGGAGGTACGGAAAATGACCCAATGACGAAGGTGGTTGTCAGTAGGCTGGTTAAAAACTTAGGTTTAAACATAACTTTACCAAGGATTACCAATCATAGTAAAAGCACTCCAGTAAAAGGGATGGCTCAGTTGTAAGTCTCTAAGTTCCCTTAACTGAGGTGGTAATGACCAACTACCGCTGCTACTTACCAACTTACCCCCTTCCATTTTTACCTCTTTATTGATCATTGCTAACTGTGCGTGTCTCAAGGCTTGGGTTTTTATGGGTGCTGTGTGTAACTGCTCGTAAAAACTCGTCATTAGTCCCAATGTGCCTGCATCACTGACATACCAAAGACTTGCTAAAGCTGACTTGGCTCCTGCTAACACCCCTAACCCGGCAAATCCTAACTCCGCTTCTTCGTCTCCCAAGGCTGTGCGACAGGCACTCAATACTACTAATTCCACTGCTGGGTTACTCCAACCTAACTCTCTTAGGGAATCTAGTGCCAACTTACTATCCCATAACTGGATATAAGAGTTCCCTGGCTTGCCTGGTAAAAAGTCACTGTGGGTGGCTAAATGGATAATACCAAAGGGTTGATTGGAGCGAATTTGTTTGAGATTATCACGAGTAAATTCTTGATTGAGGAAGGATTTACCTGGCCATAAAGCACCAGCAATAGCGTCTAACTCTACCGGTACTGCGGGTAAGGGATTACGATCAGAAAATTCCTCGGCTCCCATAGCCAGGACTTCAACATGTTTGATATTAACAGGACTAGTATCAGTGAGGCTGAGGCTAGGCATTAAACCAACACTGTATTCTTCAATGATAAAGCCAGTACCATCATGGAGAGCAGCAATGGGTAGCGATCGCAAACCTTGGTCTAGAATAAACACTAAATTCTGGATTTCTTGGGTTTGTAAGTCCGCTTGCAGAGGAGCAACTAGCCACTCATAGAGCTGTTTTGCTGGAACTAGATAGTCACGGTCATTATAAATATTGGTAACTTGGAGGCGGAATGTCTGAGCAACATTGAGGAGTTCCTTGCGTGTGGCTCCCACCCGTCGTCGAATAGGTTTACCATCAGAAGTGACTAGTACTAATTCTAGTTGATCAGTTGCTTGAGCTGTTGATTGCAGCTGTCGGGATTTAGTGGCAGTTGGCTCAGAAATGCTGGGGGGAACAAAGAAGGCATAAATCAGAGCTGGTTTAACGCCAGTAGCTTCTTCAACTTGGTTGAGGGTAGCTTGAGCTTGTTGTAAGTTCAGAATCGGGGTATCACCCATACCCAAATGATTGTCAAAGGTATCGGTGATGGTTTCTTCCAATTCTTCCACCGCTGTATCAATTTTAAGAAGGGGAAGTTCTTTAATATCTATTTCATCTATTGATACAACTTCTTCTTCTGAAGTTTTACTGATCTCAACTGGAATTGTTCCCAAGTCAATTGTGGATTGAGGATCATTAACAAGATCATTAACAAGATCATTAACAAGATCATCAACAGGCTCATCAATAGGCTCATCAATAGAAGCTGGTGCATCAACACTAATAATTTGAATGTTGCCTTCTGTATGGGTATAAGGAAAGGATGCAAATGGAGCGATGGTAAAATTACCACTGGTTATCGCTGCCGCTGTGCCATTACTAGCAGGATTACCGACATCAAAGGGAACTACTCCATTCCCTCCATGACGAATTGTAATCGCACCGCCGCTACTATCCCCAGCAGAAGAAATGCTAGCTTCTAAGCCATTAGTATTGGTGAAGGAGTTGCTGGCTCTAAAAAAGCCATCAGTAGTAATTTCAACTATGCCACCGGTGGTTCCACCTTCACTATTAATCCAGCTCACTTGGAGCTCATCTACTGAATTAAGGCTAACATTACCCCCGCTGCCACTTCCCCCACTGGAGTTGATTTCCTGGCTGCTGATTTGAGTACTAGCTTCAAGCCGAATTTCCCCCCCATCAGTTGCTCCAGATGAGTCAAGATTACCAGTAATAACGGCTCCTTCTTGGCTAGTGAGGGTGATTTCCCCACCATTACTAGTACTGCCACTAGTTTCCACGTCACTAGTGGTAATAGTAAGTGGAGCAGTAATAGAGATATTCCCGCCAGCGTTACTAGAGGTGTTGAGATTCCCTGTGGAGATAGCACCATCGTTGCTGGTTATAGTAATCTCCCGACCTGGATTATCGATAGAGCCTGTGGTAATGTCTTGGTTGGCTTGTATCGTAATTGAAGCGTCATCGGTTCCAGTAAGGGTAAAACCAGTAGTATCGATTGAGCCATTACCCACGGTAGAGCTTAAAGTAACTGGGTCATTAAAGGTGACGTTATCAGCTAGGGTAATTGTTCCACTACTATTGTCCCCTCCAATAGTTATCCCACTAAACCCATTTAGCCATAAACTAATCTCCGACCCTGTTAGCTCCAGGATAGTGGAGTCAGCAGTATCAATGCCACCAATTGCGATCGCTTGATTGGTAGTGAAAGGTTCAATAGTTAACTCGCCAGTACCAGAGACACTATTTATAAAATCAATTTCATCTGCTGTGAGAGTAAGGTTGTTAATATCAGTGTTTAGAGTGTTATTAAAGGTAATAGCACTCTCAGCCTTGATTGTTGTATCCCCTATCAGCTCAACTGGGTTGTTGAAACTGTAGCTATCGGCAGTATTCTCAGCTGCTAAGAGAACTTTACCTGTACCATTCGTGGTTAAGTTAACCAGTGGCACGTTGCTACCTATACCATTAAAGCTGATATTACCGGTGCCTGAGTTTAAAGTTAGGGAATTACTACCAGCAGTTGTTCCATCCAGTTGATTGTTGAAGGTAATACCACCACCTGCAGCTCCCCCTGTTGTAGTTATCGTCAGCCCCAGATTATCCAGTATTACATTGCCAGTGAAAGTGATATTGCCTCCATTTTCCGTAGCACTAGAGGTATTGATTTCAGTTCCACTGAGGGTGATATTTCCATTACCAGTATTCAGGGTAACATCACCGCCACTATCCGTACTACCCAGAGATCGCGTCTGCGAGTTAATATTACCTGCGATCGTAATACCATTGCCAGCATTGAGGGTGAGTAATCCTCCATTACCTGAATCCCCAGCACCATCAGCACCATTGGACTGAATATTGATCCCCTCTGTAGAGATACTGCCATTAAGCGCACTAATCGTAACAGTTCCACCATCACCAGCATTCCCACTAGGGGTAAAAGCGAAAGCATTGATGCCGCTGACACTAACGTTACCATCGGTAGTAGTTAAGGTTACATTCCCTCCATTGCCACTAGCACTGTTAATACCAGTGCCATCATTAATAGCAAAAGTATTGAGGGAACCCGTGGTAATATCATCGGTGGCAGTGAGTGTAATATCACCACCCTTAGCCAGAGGGTTAGGCCATGTCGCCTGGTTCTGAGAGTTGATATCACCTGTGATGATGCTGCCGTTGGTGGCAGTGAGGGTAATATTACCAACATCAGCTGTACCGAAAGCAAACCTGGAATTGTCAATTATCCCTGCTGTTACACTTGCTCCCGAAATTGTAATCGCTCTTCCTAGAGCACGGATGGTGTCTGCTGTATTCATCAAAAAAGAGCCAGCTCCGTCCCCATCAGCATCTGCTCTAAACTCAATTGCTCCACCAGGGGTAGCAAAAGGAGAATTAGCAAAAGTCAACTGATTCCCATTGAGTGTGCCAAGGGTAATATCATTGGTTGCCTCCAGGATGACGTTAGCGTTATCCGGTAGTGCTTCGAGAGCCGCTTGGGAAATTGTCATCTCAGCTGGAGCATCACCTTGGAAGATGTCAGGCAACAAACCATCCCCTGTTCCAGCAGGAATATTTGAGATCGTTATATTGGTAGGGTCTAATAGCAATGTACCAAGGTTACCTGCGATCGCACTTAAATCCGCCGTGCCTTGGAAAATCAAGTCTTGTTTGCCTGAAACTTCGACAAAACCACCGTTACCTGCATTGAAACCACCACGAGCGCTAATCTCACCGAAAAATCCGGTTATCTCATCAGCCCAAACAATTACTTTACCACCGTCACCATTAGAGATAGCATCAGCATTAATCACCGAGTCGGTGCTGACAAATGTGCGTGAGGCATTGGGTAGAGTTCCTTGTCCTTGATAATCCCCACCAATCAACACTGTACCACCACCATTCGTACCAGAGGCATTGATATTGGCTCCGATTAAACCAACTTTTTCTCCTAAAATAGTTATTTGTTGGGGAATTGGGAATTGGGAATTGGGAATTGGGAATTGGGAATTGGAGACGTTTAGGGAACCGGAAATTATGGTTGTACCGGTATCTTGGGGAATGGTTGTACCGGAATTAATTAGCTGTACTTCTCCCGATGAAGTAAGACTTAACCCTGTTTTTACTCCCTGTAAAGGCCCTGTGAGCAAAGCTGGTAAATCTAAAGGGTTCATCGCTACCATCTGTCA
>JAAHGL010000204.1 GCA_010692635.1 Symploca sp. SIO2C1
TCCATCTCCCCAGCTCCCCCAGCTCCCCCAGCTCCCCCAGCTCCCCAACTCCCCCAGCTCCCCAGCTCCCCAACTCCCCAGCTCCCCAACTCCCATCTCCTCCACCACGCGCAGATTCATCAATACGTTGGCTCAACAGGAGCACAGGAAAAAATTAGGAGTACATCCCGATTCGGTAAATATACTCTTGAATACTGATTAAGCAGTCTGAAATCATTGGATCGCTAAACTTTCTAACAGGTAGGCTACCTTTATTCTCGAGAGCTACTCATTCAAGTTGTCACAAAAACTCTAATGAGTGGTAAATCATTTGAGTAGAGAGCTTCTCTATCCCTCACTTTACCCAATCTGGCTGTACTTGAATGGTTAACCCCAAAAGGGAAAAACACAACAAGGGATGCCAATTTACTTGAGGAAAGCTAGTATGTACTGTTGGACGGGACTTTAGCCTCTTGGTTAAAATTGATCTTGATTATTCGACTGTGTTGCATCTGACTTAACCGAACTAACGAGTGAATTACAGAATAATCAAGGCTTTCAAACTTATAGTTTGAAGTCAATATGAGCGGCTAAAGTTGCTTGTTTTTAATTAAACATATGCAAGTTGCATGAGTTTCCCAGGGTGTTGAAGCCGTCGTTAGTTCTAGGCAAACTCTCCCATTCAAGTTGGCTGGGATATTCAGCAGGCTATGCAGATGAAATTTGATGATATCTATCAGTTTTTCCAGGATCCTCCTCCTAACTATCTCAACAAGGAATTAGCAGTATGTTATGTGCTGTCGATCTTGTTGCAAGGGGAATCCTATGGAACACAACTGATCCAACAATTAGAAAGAGATTATCCAACCTATAGACTCTCTGATACTGTTCTCTACAGTGCACTCAAGTTTCTTGAAGAAACAGGTGCTATTTCAGGATACTGGAAAAAAGTAGAAGGACGGGGACGCCCTCGCCGGATGTATCAAATCCGCCCAGAGTGGAGGGATCAAGCTCAGGAACTTGCTGGGTTTTGGCGAGGCTATATGACTGAGGCTAGCCGTGCTATTTAATAGCTCCTGGCAGTCTTTTGGCAGGGTGTTAGTCGATTTTTCGATTCATCCCAATCCAAAACCTGCAATTTACCTCACATCTCTGGAGGATGAGGAAATAAGGCATGAGGATGTAGCATGTTTGCTGGTATTTCTGTACCATCTTTATGCAAAGTTTGCTCCCCCTTTACCCAGGGGGAGTAAATTGTGGGTTGAACTTTTCCATTATCAGCTTTATTTTTTGGTTTAGATTTAGAAGTAGACGCACCAGATGCACAGAGAGAGTTTATCCATCATTTATATATTAATTGAAAGAGCAGTAGGGGCGAATGGCCATTCGCCCCTACTTGGCCATTCGCCCCTACTTGTCATCACCTGGTGGTGAAAAAAAATTTTTCATTTCGACTGCCTTCTGCCTCCTGCCTTCTTTCTCTAGTAGACTCTGTTACAAAAAGTGTAACGAGCAATCAATAAGATTTCCTTTCCAGGCATACTAGCATTATCATCTTTGAGGCAAGAATGAAGATAAGTAATGGGACAACAAGATCCTAGGGATTATCAAATTATATTTCTTTCCCTCTTCTTGGTTTTAGGCATTGGGACAAGAGACTGGACTTTAAGACCTGAACTGATGCTTGTTTTACTACTGAGTTGTCTACTAACTCAGTGGGTAATGGTTTCTTTTTGGGGTAAATTTCAAGAAAATTGGTCATTGGTAACTAGCAAACTGCCAGTAGGTTGGGTTAGCGATAGGGTAACCCAACAGCAACAAAAGTTTTCTCACCCTATATCTAGTCTGAAGAACAATTTTATTCCAGTCTCCCTCAAAAGTGCAGCTATTACTGCCTTAAGTCTATGTCTACTTTTGCGAGCTGATCATTACATCACGATGGTAATAGCAGGCACTCTCGCAATTTCGAGTAAATTCATTTTTCAAGTTGAGCGCAAGCATTTTTTTAATCCTGCCAACTTTGGCATAATTGCTGCTCTGATCCTGACAAATGATGCTTGGGTTTCTCCTGGACAATGGGGGGATAGTGGTTGGTATGCACTACTGTTTGCAGGTAGTGGCTGTATGATTTTGAAACTGGTAGGACGCTGGGACACAACGGCGGCTTTTTTTGGTGCTTATACCCTGTTAGAAGGGATACGTAATTTTTGGCTGGGCTGGACTTGGGATGTCTTTTGCCATCGGTTGATGAGTGGCTCTTTGTTGCTGTTTGCTCTATTTATGCTCACAGACCCCCGTTCAATTCCTAATGCGAGAATGAGTCGCTTGGTGTGGGCTATCTGTATTGCTGTCCTAACTTTTATTTTACGCAATCAATTGTTTGTTTCTACAGCAGTTTTTTGGGCTTTGTTTGCTTTGGCTCCCTTAACTGTTGTTTTGGATTTAATTTGGTCGTCTCCTAGATTTAATTGGAGTGATGCTAAATCGGGTTAAGTTATCAATTGCTAATGGCTAATGGCTAATGGCTAATGGCTAATGGCTAATTGCTAATTGCTAATTGCTAAATTTGTGAATGGAACTTTAAGGAATTAACTATGAAGATATTGCGAATTTTGTTTAGCTTAGTACTGAGCTTGATTGTTGTTGTTTGCTTTGCTCCCAAAGCTTGGGCATTTTGTGGTTTCTATGTCGCTAAAGCTGATACCAAGCTTTACAATCAAGCTTCTCAAGTGGTGATTGCTCGTGATCGCGATCGCACAATTTTAACTATGGCAAATGATTATCAAGGGGATATCAAAGATTTTGCCTTGGTTGTTCCTGTACCTGTGGTGATAACAGAGGAGCAAGTTAATGTAGGTGACCCGAAGATTATCCAACGGCTTGATGCTTTTAGTGCGCCACGACTAGTGGAATATTTTGACTCAGACCCCTGTGGGCCTCTTTCAGAATATCGCCGGATTCCTGCACCAGTTAATACTGTGAGTGGGGGATTTAGGGGTGTAACAGAAGATCAAGCTTTGGGTGTAACGGTAGAAGAGCGTTTTAGTGTCGGAGAATACGATATTGTTGTTCTCAGTGCCAGGGAATCTAACGGTTTGGAAACTTGGCTCCGACGCAATGGTTACCGTATTCCACGGGGTGCTAATCGCCTTCTACGACCTTATATTCGTCAGAATATGAAATTCTTCGTTGCTAAAGTCAATCTTGAAGAATTTGAGGAGGCTGGCTATCAAATGCTGCGACCTTTGATGATAGCTTACGAGTCTCCTAAATTCATGTTGCCTATTCGTTTGGGGATGATTAATTCTACTAAAGAGCAAGATTTGATTGTCTATATATTGTCCCCTAAAGGTCAGGCGGAGATTACTAACTACCGCACGGTGAAAGTTCCTTCTAATTCTGAGTTACCAGTATTTGTTAAGGAGGAGTTTACCGATTTTTACAAGGCAATGTTCCAAACCTCTTATGAGCAGGAAGGAAAAAAGGTAGCATTTCTAGAATATGCTTGGGATATGGGTTGGTGTGACCCCTGTGCCGATAACCCCCTAACTCCTGAAGAACTTAAGCGAGCGGGAGTATTTTGGTTGAATTCCCAAAGAGGGACTAATGTATTTATCACCCGTTTGCATGTGCGTTATAGCCGCGATAAGTTTCCAGAAGATTTGATGTTCCAAGAAACCTCAAACCGTCAAAACTTCCAGGGTCGATATGTGTTACGTCATCCTTATGAGGGAGAGATGGATTGTCGAGCGGGAGAAGAATATCAAAGGTCTTTGAATAAGCGATTTGAGCAGGAAGCTCAGACTTTAGCCAAGCTAACAGGCTGGAAAATGGGAGATATTCGGAAAAAAATCAATTTCACTCAAAATCATTCTACTCCTTGGTGGAGGAGTGTTTGGGATTGACTTTTCAAGGGACGCTTGGCAGGCTGTGAGAACCCCGACTTCTTGAAGAAGTCGGGGTTCTGGGAATTTAGCGATCGCGTTTTTCCAGATTTCCCAGTGTGGAACTAGCAAGATGCCAGTAATCAGTAGGTGAGAAGATTTTGGTCACAAGTTTGACAACGGTTCACCCAACCTACAATACTCAGTAATAATTAAGTTGGTTTGTCATTAGTCAAAACGTACAAAGGACAAATGACTAATAACAAATGACAAATGACAAATGACAAAGCATTGTCACTTTTTCTCAAATCTTCTAGAGGTTATTCCATGACAGACAATTCCAAGTGTTTTTCACGGAGAAATATAATTACCGGGACAACTGCCTTGGGAGTCTCGGCGATGATGACTAGAGGGAAAAAGAGTACAGCACAGACAGATGTAGAGACAACAGACACTTTAGAAAATACCAACTCTCAGCAGCAAGCTCAAATTTCCAATTCAGAAGCGATCGCAATTTCCAACAATGGTGACTACGATACAGTAGAGTTACTCAAGCCTGTCATTCGCCTCAGTGTTGTCCAATCTCGTGTACGTGGTGTAGAGGTAAATCGGCTCCAGCAAACCCGTCGGGACAACCTCAATCATATGTTAGGGCTAATTGATGCTGCTAATAATTGGGCAGGACCAAAAGACTTGCTGTTGTTTCATGAATTTCCGATTACGGGTTACTCTAATAAATGGAATCGACAGGATCTATTAAAGATAGCGATCGATATTCCAGGGGAAGAGACTGAGGCGATTGGTAAAAAAGCTAAGGAATATGGCTGTTATATTGTCTTTGGTTCTTATGCCAAGGACGAAGCATGGCCCAATCATATACTATCAATCACCACAATTATTGGTCCTGATGGCAAAATCGTTGATAAACACTGGAAAGCTAGAAATATCAAAGGTGTTTTTGGACCAGGTTTTGAACTTTTCACTACTACAATTTATGACGTACTAGATCAGTATGTTGAGATGTATGGTTGGGATGCGGTTATTCCTGTGACTCGCACTCCTATCGGTAATATCGCTACTAGTTCGGTACAGAGAGAACCTGAACTATTTCGAGCTTTCGCCATGAAAGGTGCAGAGATCATCTTACGAACAGCTACAGGGGGATTTAATTCCCTTGATGTTCAGGCAACTTCACTCTATAACCGTGTCTATACGGCGATTGTTAACAATGCTGTCTCCCCCAATAATCCTGGATTTTTAGCAGATGTCGGAGGTGGTGGCTCTGCTATTTATGGCCCTAATGGCAAGCTACTGAAAGAAGCTAACTCTGTTAACGAGTCTTCTGTAACAGTGACGATTCCCATTGCCGAATTTCGAGCAAGCCACTACCCACCTTCTGTACATATGGCACTATACCGCCCAGTTTTTGATCAATATGTCAATCGTTATCCCCCCAATCTCTTTTCCTCTTATCAGCCACAAGACACTGCTGATGCTTTTCGATATCTATCGGATAAAGATGTTTGGCGATAAACAGATTTAACTCATCCCTCGGAAGACAGCACGAGGGATTTCGTGTTATTTGTTATTTGTTGTTTGTTGTTTGTCAAGAAATCAAATAACCATTCAACAATTGATAATGAACAATGGATAATGGATAATTACCTCTCCTTGAAATAAGAGGATTGACAATCAGGAAAATATTTTCTTTTTATTTTCCTTGCACTTTGATGGGAAATCCCTGAGTAACCTTGGGGAATGGAAGTGCTCACCCACGAGGATAAATGCTTCATTCCTTCTTACTTGTTACTTTTTACTTGTTACTTGTTACTTATTCAGCAAGCCCTAAATATTGGTGGGTTACGGCGGATGGCTCTATTCTCAGCTGAGTAAGGAAAAATATTGCCGCCTAACCCACCCTACGTTGACACCGTTGGGATGACATCTACCACCACCTATGAGTTAAAACAGAAGAAATTCCCCACTTATATATAAGATAAGATGCCTACTGAGCCTCACAAATCCACAGTTGTGTTGAGCGAAGCTGACTCAGAGGAGTTGGAGAGCTTAGTCAGCACCCTGGAGTTATCTGATAGTGATGGTACGACGATTGTCTTTGCTGTAGCACCGGAGAGTGGCCCCCGGCATCCGGTGGTAGAACGGCTGAAATCTTTGCTAGCTCAGAGCGAGGAGGGGTTTCGGGTTGAGGATTTTTTCTTTAGCGATCGCTCTTTGATTAATTTCCTCTATAGTTTTAATGAAGCAGAGCAAGAGGAAACCCAGCGTCGGGTGTTGCTGGTGTTTGGTATGGAGCAGTTGCCGACACCCCCTAGGCTCAGGGCACTCAAGGATTTAAATTTGGGTAGGGATCGGCTGTTTCGGCGAGAGATGGTGCTGATTTTCTGGCTGAATCGGAGAGCATTTTTGGATGAGTTGCGTAACCGTGCGCCGGATTTTTGGGATTGGCGGGGTAAGGTGGTTTATTTTGAGGCTCGTCCCCTCCTGGATCCCTTATTCTATCCTTATCTAGAATGGCTAATTGCCCAGAAGTCTTATCTCAAAATTAGTGGCGTGATACAGGTGCAGCGCCAGGTGGATATTTTTTTGGATCAGGTTTATATTTCTCTGCAAGGGGTACGTAAGCAAGAAGTGGTTTGTGATGTAGGGGCAAAGCACTTGGGCGATAATTCATCTATGCAACCCAAGGTGTACAGTCTAAATGCTTCTCCCTCAGCCAGTTGGAAAACAGGCTCTCGTTCCTGGGATGGGGAAGAATGGGAAGAGGAGTTAGTAGCACCGGCTATGGTTGCTACGAAGACGGTTACTAAAAAGCTGGATTTAGCTGAGGCGGTGCGGGATAACCAGTATAGCGTGATTCTGGGGGAGCCGGGGGCGGGGAAGACTACTCTACTGAACTATTTGGCGCTGCATCAGGCTCAGGCGCAACGGGATATTTTAGAAAAGGCAGAGGGCAGAAGGCAGAGGGCGAATGGAAAAAGGGTTGGGGAAACGAGCAAACAGACGCGGAGACGCGAGACGCACCAGACGCGGAGAATGGAAATTCCACCCAAAATTTCGCTCACCCGAAGGGAGGGGGCAGAAGGGAAGAAAGAAGGTTGCAAGGTAGAAGGGAATGATAACTGTTTATCTGAACTTGATATTAGAGCTTATCCGAGTAGTATTGGGTTGGAGGATGAGGGCTGTCTTCCGGATTTGGGTGAGGCGCGGTTGCCTGTTTTCTTGCGGATTGCTGATTATGCGGAGAAGTTGGCTCAGCAGCCGGAGTTGAGTTTACTGGAGTTTTTGGGGCAGTTTTACCGGGAGTGGGAGGTGCAGCTCAAGGTTGAGGTGGAGCAGGAAGGGGAAGTAGCACCACTGCTGTGTAAGAAGATGCGGAATGGGGAGTGTATTGTACTGTTAGATGGTTTGGATGAGGTATTTGACCAAACTAGCCGTCTGGGGATTGTTGAACAGATTGAGCAGTTTGTTCGGGATTATCCTCATAACAAGTATGTGATTACTAGTCGGATTGCCGGTTATCGGGATGTCAAACTTAGCGATCGCTTTTCTGAGTTTACCATCACCGACATGGCAACCGAGCAGGTGGAGCAGTTCTTGCACCGCTGGTGTCTGGCGATTGAAAAGGCACAAAAGCCGGAAGCTAGCCCAGAATTTCAGGAAAGAGCAGCAGAGGAAGAGGCAGGGGAGCTACTGAAAGCGATTCAGGATAATGAGGGAGTCAAGCGCCTCACAGGCAATCCCCTACTACTAACGATTCTGGCACTAATTCACCGCAATGGTTCCCGCTTACCCCATCGCCGGGTAGAATTGTATGCTTTGGCGGTGAAGACTTTGATTGAAGATTGGCAGCTGCACAAAAACTTGCCGGAAGCTCCTAAAGTATTGCTCAAGGAAAGTGAGGTAGTGGAGTTGTTAGCTCCCCTAGCTTACTGGATGCACGAGCATAAGCCTTCCGGTTTAGTCAGTGAGGCAGAAGTAACCCAACAGCTGGCGCTAAAGCTGGCAGAGTTGAGTGATGAGGAGCCGGAAGCGGAGACAGTACAGCAGGCAGTGGAACAGTTTTTGCGGAAGGTGCGGGAGACAACAGGGTTATTTGTCGAACGTGCTCCTGGCTTCTATGGCTTTATGCACCTCACCTTTGAAGAGTATTTCGCCGCGCGGCAGATTGCGGACAATAGGGAGGAGGATATCCTGGATATTATTGTTCCCAAGCTTCATGAATCCCGTTGGCAGGAACCAATTTTACTAGCATTGGGGTATTTAGGTGGCTATAGTCGCAAGCTGACTAATGGGGTAGTGGAGAAATTGTTCCGTAATCTGGAGGCATATCAACCTGTTGGGGAGATTAGAATCAAAAATGGTTCATCAGAGGAAGCCACTTTAATTTGGTTGAAATCCCAGAATGATTCTAGAGCAAATTTAGATGTAGGGGCGAAGCATTTGGGCGATAATTCATTGGTGCAGCCCAACACCCCCAATCCAAATGCTTCGCCCTCCGACGATTTAACGGAGCCTATCTACTCCGAATTACCCCTGAGGGATTTACGATTTGCTGGTGAGGTTTTAGCTCAGGTTGAGGTAAAAACCGGTATTCGGACAAAGCAGATTGATAAGCTAGTTTTGACAGTTCTTGGTTTGGATACTAGTTTGTATGATTATTTTCAGAATGACGTAACAAAGCAACTACTGAGGCTGCTGCGACAAATTGAACTATTTAACCAGAAAGGCGAAGTTATTACTCGACTGCAACAAGCGGTTGATGATTCAACCCTATCTGATGAGATAGGTGTTAAGGCACGGTTAGCTATTCTCTATGTTGCTTGTGGTAAAGCAGGAACAGAATTAGTTAATCGGGTAACTGAAATTGTCCATCAACTAGAGCCGACGCTGTTTTGGTGGATTAAGGATTTGGTTGAAGAGCTAGGGGAAGAAATGACTCCTGCTCTGGAAACAACACGACAGAATTATTGTCGTGAGCTAGAGAGTCAAAGAGCTTTAACTTTCCTCACTGCCATGTCTTATCTGCGTGCAGATAACTATGATAAGGCGATTGCTCTTTTGGAGGAGATAACTGAGCAACCAGATAACAGCTTCAGCTGTTTTTTAGCATGGGCATTGGCTGCTTGTCACCAAGCCAAGAGTGAATATAAAAAAGCGCTTGAGTATTACCAACAATCTTTCACAAGGTTATCTGAATCTTTTACTAAAACTGCTTTACACTGGTTTTGGGATGATTGGGGTCTTTGCGATCGTTTAGATGCAAAATATGAGCAATCCTTAGAGTGCTCTCAACAGAGGTTGGTCATAGCTCAAGAAATTAAACGACCTGATATTGAAGCAAATGCTCTTTGTGAGATAGGGAGAGTCTATCAAAGCTGGGGTAAATACGAAGATGCGATTGCACATTACCAACAAAGCGGCCAACTCTACGAGCAATTAGAGCAACAGCAGAATGTGGCTAACCGATGGTACAGGCTTGCTGATTGCTATCGAGCATGGGGCAAATATCAGCAGGCAGTAGAGTATCAGCAACAATGCTTGGCAATACGCCAGCAGTTAGAAGACCAATCATTAGTAGCTGTAAGTTACTATCAGCTAGGCAGAATATATCAAGATTGGGATAAATATGAACAAGCGATCGCATATTACCAAGAAAGTCGCCAACTCTACGAACAATTGGAACGAAAACAGAATATAGCTAACCAATGGTACAACTTAGCTGATTGCTACCGAACGTGGGGCAAGTATGAGCAAGCAGTTGAGTGTGAACTGCAAGATTTAGCAATTTGCCAGGAACTAGAGGAACAATCACAGATAGCTTTAGCCTACTATCAGCTAGGGAGAATCTATCAAGATTGGAGTAAATACGAAAATGCGATCGCACAATTCCAAAAAAGTCGCCAACTCTATGAGCAATTGGAACGAAAACAGAATATAGCTAACCAGTGGTACTGGCTAGGTGATTCCTATCGAGCATGGAGCAAATATCAGCAGGCAGTAGAGCATCAGCAACAATGTTTGACTATACGCCAGCAGTTAGAAGACCAATCATTAGTAGCTGTGAGTTACTATCAGCTAGGGAGAATCTATCAAGATTGGGGTAAATACGAAAATGCGATCGCATATTACCAACAAAGTCGCCAACTCTACGAACAATTGGAGCGACACAAGGATGTAGCTAACCAATGGTACAACCTTGCTGGTTGCTATCGAGCATGGAGCAAATATGAGCAAGCAGTCGAATGTGAACTCAAAGATTTGGCGATATCCCAGCAGCTAGAAGACCAATCGGAGATAGCAGGTGCTTACTATCAGCTAGGGAGAATCTATCAAGACTGGGGTAAATACGAAGATGCGATCGCACAATTCCAACAAAGCCGCCAACTCTACGAACAATTAGATCTACAGCAGAATGTAGCTAACCAGTGGGATTGGCTATCTTATTGCTATCAGAATTGGGGCAAATATGAAGAGGCGTTGGAGTGTCAGCAACAATGTCTATCCCTATGCCAGAAGCTAGACAATAAGCTAGGAATAGCCAATGCCTATAATCAAGGAGGTCGTGTCTATCAAGATTGTGGTAAATACCAAGATGCGATCGCACATTACCAAAAAAGCCGACAACTCTACGAACAATTAGATCTACAGCAGAATTTAGCTAACCAATGGTACAGCCTTGCTGATTGCTATCGAGAATGGAGCAAGTATCAACAGGCAATAGAGCATCAGCAAGAATGCTTGACAATACGCCAGAAGCTAGAGAAAAAATCAGATATAGCTAATGCCTACTGGCAGCTAGGGATAATCTATCAAGACTGGGGTAAATACCAAGATGCGATCGCATATTACCAACAAAGTCGCCAACTCTACGAACAATTGGAGCGACATAAGGATGTAGCTAACCTATGGTACAACCTAGCGGATTGTTATCGGGAATGGAGCAAATATCAGCAGGCAGTAGAGCATCAGCAACAGTATTTGGCAATCCGTCAGCAGCTAGAAGACCAATCATTAGTAGCTTTAAGTTACTATCAGCTAGGCAGAATCTATCAGGATTGGGGTAAATACAAAGATGCGATCGCATATTACCAACAAAGCCGCCAACTCTACGAGCAATTGGAACGAAAACAGAATGTAGCTACCCGATGGTACAACCTAGCTGATTGTTATCGAGCGTGGGGCAAGTATCAGCAAGCAGTGGAGAATCAACAACAATGCTTGACGATATGCCAGCAGTTAGAAGACCAATCCTTAGTAGCTGTGAGTTACTATCAGCTAGGGAGAATATATCAAGATTGGGGTAAGTATGAAGATGCGATCGCACAATTCCAAAAAAGCTGTCAACTCTACGAACAATTGGATCTACAACAGGGAGTAGCCAACCAATGGTCATGGATAGCGGAATCTTACCGAGATTCTGGTGATTACACCAAAGCGATCGAATATTACCAGCAAAGTTACCATCTCCACCAGAAACTAAGTCAGGATGAGAGTACAGCTAAACGCTTGAGAAATATTGGTAAAAGCCAATGCTTGCTAGCAAAAAACACCCCAGATACAGCAGCAGCACTCAACTTACTTACCCAAGCTGAAGAAAACATCCGTCAAGCTATCCAACTTAACACCGCTGGGGACTACAAACAAAATCTCGCGTACGACTATACCACCCTGGGCTTCCTCTGGTCAGAACGTCTGCGCCTCTTATACCAAATTCCTGTCAAAAGTGTAAATTGTCATGCTGAGGGTGACTATGTGAAGGGAAGCATCTCGGGAGATTCTTCACTCCGCTATCGCTCCATTCAGAATGACAAAGGGGAGGGTGACTCTACTAGTGATTCGACGGCAGACTCAGTTGAGGGGAGTATCTCGGGAGATTCTTCACTCTGCTATCGCTCCATTCAGAATGACAAAGGGGAGGGTGACTCTACTAGTGATTCGACGGTAGACTCAGTTGAGGGGAGTATCTCGGGAGATTCTTCACTCCGCTATCGCTCCATTCAGAATGACAAAGGGGAGGGTGACTCTACTAGTGATTCGACGGTAGACTCAGTTGAGGGGAGTATCTCGGGAGATTCTTCACTCTGCTATCGCTCCATTCAGAATGACAAAGGGGAGGGTGACTCTACTCGTGATTCAACGGTAGACTCAGTTGAGGGGAGTATCTCGGGAGATTCTTCACTCTGCTATCGCTCCATTCAGAATGACAAAGGGGAGGGTGACTCTACTAGTGATTCGACGGTAGACTCAGTTGAGGGGAGCATATCGGGAGATTCTTCACTCTGCTATGGCTCCGCTCAGAATGACAGATTGGAACATCAGAATGAGGAATTGGAACACAACTTAGTATTACCTACCGAGGACTCATCCCTATCAGCAGAAATTGCCCAATTTGAAGAATATTACCACACAGGCTTAACCTATCTGACCGAACTTGGGAAAACAGTAGCTCGAGCTGAAGAATCCCTAGATATGGCACGAGCCTACCTCGAAGTCAAAGTTCTCCAAAACCTCGACAAAGCAGAAGCCATTGCTCAAGAATCCCTGCAAATCTTCCAAGACTACAACCGCCACAAATTAGTAGCAAGAGCACAAGAATTGCTGGAAGAATTGAAAATAGGTGGTAGTAGTCAATGCTTTTTCTAAACGCTACTCGGGTAAATCAAAGATACCTTTTTCATTACGAGTTAAAGGATAGGTTCTGAGCACAGCGGCTAGAGGCAATGCTCCATATATGTGAGGAAAGAGCTCAGTGCCTCCATGAGTATTTTCATCAACTACATCACAGGAAACTTTATCTCTATCGATAACCAGCAACATCAGATGCTCTGTATTTTGAAAGTATCTCGAAAGTACTCCAAGCAGCTGGTTGGGATAACAACAATGAATGAATCCATCCTCAGAAAATTGTTCTGGTAGATACTCACTGTTGATTTTCTGAGCTTGGAACCACGCAGGTGAGGCAAGATGATAAATGTATTCCATACTGGGTTTGGGAAAATTTTTAATTAGGGCTTGCTGCAAGAGTCTGAAAGCGATGTCTGGTATAGCTTTCAAGCTTTTTTTTCCTTGAAAAGTGCAAGAAAATTGAGCTCATCAATGCAATTTCCTTGCATCTTCTTAACCCATAATCCCCTTTAAAGACTATTCTAAACTCCTAAACTCCTATTCTCCTGACTCCTGACTCCTG
>JAAHGL010000205.1 GCA_010692635.1 Symploca sp. SIO2C1
TCCCAACAAAGTCAAGCCGCTCAAGCGCTCTACTAAATTACTCGTCAGTGGGTGACATCCTGGCCGACATTCTGAGCACCGTTAAGCCTTGCGGCTATAACGGGGGACTCCTGTCGGAAGAGGTTGATTAACTGCTGGTATAGCATTGACTATTGCCTATGGCTAGGAAGATCCAGTACTGAGGAGGGGGATTCCCCACAATTATGTTGACTTGTACAATCATATAGCTGAATACAGGCGACTATGGTTGGATGAAACTTTAGCAATTCTCATTGGTCTGAATGGTTAGGTAGGCTATTTCTCCAGATGGAGTCTTATTAGGTGGGGAAATGTATGCTATAAAACGAGTTTGTGTGAGGAGCTGAATAGATGAATGTCTGTAAAGATGCATTAGAGATTCTTAAAGAAACTAGTCGGACTTTTTATATCCCTATCAATCGTTTACCTCCAAGACTAAAGGAAGCGGTGGCATCAGCTTATCTTTGTATGCGTGCCATTGACGAAATTGAAGATCATCCGGAACTAGATAACTTTGCGAAGGCAAAACTGTTGCGCACAATTAGCACAACCTTACAGGCTGCGGTTGAGGGTTTTACCCTTGATGAACTATTCGTAGGATTTGGTAGGCAAGAAAGTCGGCTAGCAGAAGTAACCATTAGAGTGGGAGAATGGGCAAAATTAGCACCTGAGACCATTGCACCTCGGATTTGGGATGCTACAGCAGCAATGGCAGATAGAATGGCTTACTGGGCTGAGCATAACTGGGAAATTTATACGGAAGCTGATTTAAATCGTTATACGTTTGGAGTGGCAGGTGCAGTAGGTTTGTTACTTTCTGACTTGTGGGCTTGGTATGATGGTACTCAAACTAACCGTCTCCATGCCGTTGGTTTTGGCAGAGGCTTACAGGCTGTCAACATTTTACGGAACTATAAGGAAGACCGAGTAAGGGGAGTTGATTTCTTCCCCAATGGCTGGACTGAAGATGATATGCAAACTTATGCTCGTCGGAATCTAGCCCTTGCTGATGCCTATACCAAGGCTCTACCCAATGGACCAGCTTTAGGCTTTTGTAAAATTCCTCTGACTTTGGCTCATGCGACTCTTGATGTTTTAGATAATGGTCAAGAGAAACTAACCCGCTCTGCTGTTGTGGCTCTAATTGAGCGAGTGACTAATGGTAAACGTTGAGCTTTCTTACTAATCAGTTGTTGGTTATTTTTGACAGTGAACCTGTAGAAGCTAGCAACCACGATGAAGCTGAAGAGGAATGTCAGAAGCTGGCGTCAGAATATGGTGTCGAGCTTTTTGGCGTTGAGGAGCGAGGCAAAAAATGTAAGTATGAATCGATTAGTTTTTGAGTGGGATAATGAAAAAAATAGCATAAATCAAAAAAAGCATAGTATCTCGTTTGAGGAGGCAAAATCTGTTTTCTACGACGATAACGCCATACAGTTTTGGGATGAAGATCATTCCGACGTAGAAGACAGATTTTTACTGCTTGGTAGAAGTTCTAAAATGCGAATATTACTCATTGTTCATTGTTACCGAGAGCAAGAATCAGTAATTAGAATAATTTCAGCAAGAAAAGCAACTAAAAACGAAAGAAAATATTATCAAGGATAAAGCTATGAAAGAGGAGTATGATCTTTCTACAATGAAAAGTCGCCCTAATCCCTTTGCAAAACAATTGAAGCAGCAGGTGACTTTACCTTTAGGGATAGACGTAATTGAATATTTTGAGGCAATGGCTCAAGAGAAAGGAATTTCTTGCCAAGAATTAATCATTTTATACCTTCAAGATTGTGTTGTAAGCAAACGTAAATTATCTTTTGAATAGTGTGCTGTCTAGAAGTTGCGAAGGTTGACATTATTCAGTGGGACTGTAGGAGCGGTTTCGCCAAATGCTTTCCTAGTAAAAAGATCATTTAACCAAATGACTCTTCCCTGCTTCCTACTTTCAAGTCAGGAAGTCAGGAAGAACAAGAGTTTTCCTTAGTGCTAACAATGAGGTGTTAGTCACTCTGACTGGGTTTGATGCCACAACTCTGACGGCAAGTGATTTTGTGGTGATTTAGATTTCACCAAAAGCGGCGATGCTTCCCATAGTTTATACTCCTTGATTTGACGCTTCTCCTCCAGGAATTACATTACGTAGATAATCAAGTATTTGTTCGCTAAATAATCCAGCAATAGCACCAATGAAAAAACCTCCTGAAAAATCTTCAATTGTAAGAAATTTTCTAGTTTCTTCCGAGCGCCATAATACGATAGACAAAATCCAGGATAGGAGTAGTGTACTTATTAAAGGTGATAATAATCCGTCTAAAAAGTTAGTTTGAATTAATCCTATAATAGATGTTTGTTCAAGGAAGATTTTTCTCACGATAAAACCACTAATTCCTCCGATAATAATTCCCAAAGATGCAGCATAGCAAGAGGCATAAAATGTTAAAGTTTTGCTGACACTTTGTCTTCCAAAAAATTCTTGATTATTAGTTTCGTCATTTTCAATATAGCTAACTTCAAATTGAGCCTCGTATTTTTTTTCATGCAGTATATCCGGACCTTTTCTACACTTCTTTAAGCAGAGCTTAACGCGATTATTTGAGGCTTTATTGAGATGGAGACGTTCTTAGGTGCTGTTGGCTATCATATTCTACTTGACCATAGTCTAACTTGATAATTCGGTCTGCACAATGAAAGTAGTGGTCATCATGACTGATAACCATTACTATTTTGCCTTGCTCTCTGAGCTTGGGTAAAAATTCAGTATAAAAGATGTCTTTAAAGATGGGGTCTTGATCGGCTGCCCACTCATCAAACAGATAAATTGGTCGATCTTCCAGGTAAGCTGTAAGTAAAGTTAGTCGTTTACGCTGTCCTTGAGACAGAGCAGTAGTGGAAAATTCTCCCTGTTCAACTTTGACTTTATGCTCAAGCTGGAGTTGCTGAAGATACTCTTGAGCTTGAGTATCTAAATCAATTTGCTGTAACCCCAGAAGTCGCTCAAATAAATAGAAGTCAGAAAAAATCACTGAAAAATGTTGGCGATACCACTCTCGATTCTGTTGGTTAATAGGCTGCTTATCTAACCAAATTTCTCCCGATTCTGGGATGTAGAGTCCGGTAATCAGCTTCGCCAGGGTAGATTTACCACTGCCATTACCACCAATAATAAATACTACTTCTCCTGGTTGCAGCTTCAGATCAATCGGACCAAGGGTAAAGTTAATATCTTCTTGCTCACTATAGTAAGTATGAGTTACTCCCTTGAGTTCTAAGAAGTGCGAGGAAGACAGAATCTGTGGGGGAACTGTTGCTGCCTCTGCTCGACTAGCTAAAGATAAGCCAAGAGTCTCAATTTTATTCAGGGCGACGTTAGCTCTACTAAGGATAGGAAGTTTATTAACAATGTTTTCCATTGGCCCAATCAGGTAGGTAAAAGTCAAGACATAACCAGAGAGGGTTTGAGAGTCGAGAGTAACCCAATTGGGAAGAACAAACATCACGAAACCGACTGCAAAAAAAAAGATGAACTTACCCCAACTATCAGTAGTAGCGAACAGGGTTAGACCGTAAATGTTATGACTACGGAAGTTTGCAGCAGTTGCCTGTAGCTCTTCGGTAAGGAAATCTTGACGCCGATGATAATGCAGTTTGAGTTCCTTGACACCTTCGGTTATGGTACGGAAATGCTTGAACAGCGAGTCTTGCTCTTCTCTAGCCAGGCCAAGTAACTGCCTACCTTTTTTCAAGAGTACCCTGCAACTACCCATTGCGATCGCTGATAAGCCCAAAACCATCAGTAGTACCTTCCAGGAGAGCAAACTGATGTAAAACAGACAGCCGATAACAATTGCTACATTAATACAGAGGAAGGGTACAACAAACACTGCATTGGCAATTGTTTGCACATCTTCTGTAAGAGTTGCTAGCAAGCGAGGAGAGCCTAGGTGTTCTAGATGACTTAACTCCGAGGAAAGAATTTGACGGCTTAGACGGAGCTGTAGCTGGAAAATTGCGTTTTGAGAGAGGCGAATCAGGATCACTCGGGTAATAATACTGGTCATTAGTGCTACCAAAGTCAATCCCACAAAACCCCAGGCAATTAATGTAGGGGAGGAAGAATTACTTTGGCTAAAGACACGACTAATCAGAGCAATTAGTCCAGCACTACTACCACCGCTTATAAAGCCAGTAGCAATGGCTATCGCTACCGTTCTCCAGGAGTAGCGCACAAGAAAGGAAAACAGATTCATCAATAAGTTGGCTTCTTCGTCGCTTTTTGTGAAAGGAATTATTTGGGATTAACTACTACTCTGTCAAATTGGAATTGACGGGTTGAGGTAGACGTGAAGACACGGAGACAGGGTTTATCCATCATTTATTAATTGACAGAGTACTACACTACCAGCGAAGCTGATACCAACGAATAGATACCCTTAAAGATAGAGTCAGCGTCGGGAAATATCACCTAGTTTAAAATCTATATCTCCAGAGTTCGGTTGATCCCCATCTCCCACGATAGAGCGCATTCCCTCAAGAGTTGCTGGAATAGTGCGAGGATCCATGAACATTACCTTACTACTGTCGCTGCTGCCAATCTTCATCCCCATATCTATATAATTCTGGGCGAGTAAGAACTGGAGTGCTTCATGGGCGGTGGGATCTTTCTTCAATGCACCGCTAACCACCTGTAAGGCATCAGCAGTTGCATGAGCTTTGAGGACTTGCTGCTGCCGTTGTGCCTGAGCTTTAAGAACAATTGCCTGTTGTTGTCCCTCCGCATCCAGAACTAATGCCTTTTTACGGGCTTGGGCATCCAACTCTAGTGCCTCAGCTTTACCTCTAGCAGTATTAACCGCAGATTCCCTTTCTCCCTCCGATGTCAGAATTGCTGCCCGTTTGCGACGTTCTGCCGACATTTGCAATTCCATTGAATCCTGCACCGCTTTAGAAGGGACAATATCCCTTAGTTCTACCCGTGTAACTTTTACTCCCCAAGGATCTGTAGCTTCATCCAATTCCCGCAGCAAGGTTTCATTAATATCTGCTCTAGCAGTAAAAGTTTGATCTAGCTCTAATTTGCCCATTTCTGCCCGAATTTGGGTTAGCACCAGATTCTGCATTGCCGAGCGCAGATTTTCTACCTTGTAATAGGCTTTTTCCATATCCATAATCCGCCAGTAGACTACAGCGTCAACACCGATGGAAACGTTATCGCGAGTGATACATTGCTGAGCTGGGATATCCAGGACTTTTTCCCGAACAGTTTCCTGGAATACCACTCGATCAAGGACAGGCACGAGAAAATTAAGACCGGGAGTAAGTTCCTTACCGCTATATTTCCCCAATCTTTCTACCAATGCCTTGTTCCCTTGATTAATAATCTTGACGGAGCTAGCAAGCCCTGAACCGCCAAGAAGCAAGATAATGAAAAAACCAAATACTCCTTCCATCTTAAGCCTCCTTGATTTATAGATAGTGTTCTACATCTAGAACTGGCAATTTTACAGAAATTTAAGCAAATTAAGAATTTAACAGCTGCTGGGGCACAACAACTAGGGTGTTGCCTTCCCGTCTTACAACATAGACTTTTTGGTTAGCTGCGATCGCTTCTACATAGTCCTCACAACGAGCACGCCAAGAATTTCCTTCATAAAGAACCCTCCCCGTCTCCCCTGCCGGAATTGCTGTCAAGGTTTTGGCTTCTGTTGAATCCATTCTTTTGGCTACTCTGGCTGGTGGCAAGAAACGACGGGACAAAAACACTCCCCCTGTGGACAGCAACAGCCATAGCACCACTTGCAACCCGAACGTTGTTGTTGGCACAATATATACTACCAATGCCACAACCAAGGCACTGAGTCCCATCATGAAAGCGACAAAAGCTGTTGGCAACAACAATTCCATTAGGGACAGAATTGACCCTGCCAGGAGCCAGAGTATTGCAGAACTTAGCAGTAGCATCTCAACATCCGGTGTAGCGTAGGTGAATGGATTGGGTGGTCGATAATATAGCTATTGAACGTTTGAATTTCCTCAACTTCTTCCTATAGGAGTCCCCCATCATAAAGGTGACACAACTGTGCACTATTGAGAGAGAATATTTAGAAATTCCCAAGCTATAATTCCAATCTATCTCAGCGATAGGGGATTTAGCCCCAAAGCAGTAAATTAATGTAACGGTTGTCAACAACCCACCACTGTACCCGTAGGGTCAGTGGGGGCTATTAAACAGCTCTAGTTGACCAGACTCAGGTAGCAATACCTACGTTTAAGGCAAGTGTTCAAGTTCCTACCTTGGAATGCGTAGCTAGTTCCAAGCGATGGCACTCAAGAGTTAAACAGTCATTTGGGAGACAGTGCTTTTGAGATAGTACCGACCTTAAACATTGTCGAAGCTAACATTACCCGAAAGGAGGCTCACTTGTGAGCAAAGTTTTTGTCCTAGACACTCTTCAACAGCCTCTTAATCCTATCCATTCAGGTAGAGCAAGAATGCTGTTGTCTCAAGGGAAAGCTGCGGTTTTCCGTCAGTATCCCTTCACTTTGATACTTAAACAGGAGGTATCCAAACCAACTGTTGAAGCACTCCGAATCAAAATCGACCCTGGAGCTAAAACTACAGGAGTGGCACTAGTCAACGACGCTACAGGCGAAGTTGTTTGGGCAGGAGAGTTGCAGCATCGTGGTTTTCAGATTCGGGACGCTTTAACTTCACGCCGTCAATTACGACGGTCACGCCGTAACCGTAAGACTCGTTATCGTAAACCACGTTTTCTCAATCGCACTCCGTGTCAGAAATGGCTACCACCTAGCTTGATGAGTCGAGTTCATAACATTTTGACTTGGGTAGCCCGTCTACAAAAAGTGTGCAACATTACCGATATTTCTATGGAATTAGTACGGTTTGACACACAAAAGATGCGTAATCCTGAAATAAACAGTGTTGAATATCAGCAGGGTACTTTAATGGGTTACGAGTTAAGGGAGTACCTGTTAGAAAAGTGGAATCGTCAGTGTGCTTACTGTGGTGCAAAGGATACCAGCCTTGAGATTGAGCATATGCAACCGCGATGCAAGGGAGGATCGAATAGCGTCACTAACCTGACATTGTCTTGTCACAAATGCAACCAAAAGAAAGGCTCAAAAGATGTAAAAACTTTCCTCAAGGCTAAGCCAGGTGTTCTCAAGAAAGTGCTAGTCAATGCGAAAAAGCTGCTAGCTGATACTGCTGCCGTTAATGCAACCCGATGGGAACTTAAGCGTCAGTTGATTACAACAGGATTACCTGTCGAAGTTGGCACGGGTGGGTTAACAAAGTTCAATCGGTGTCAACAGGGATTAGAAAAGACACACTGGCTAGATGCTGCTTGTGTTGGAGCTTCAACCCCAGAGCAGTTAATTACCTCAGGCGTCAAACCTTTATTAATTGCAGCTTATGGTCACGGAACCCGTCAGCAGTGCCGTACTGATAAGTTCGGTTTTCCTAGTCGTTATTGCTCCAGAAGCAAATTTCACAAAGGTTTTCAGACGGGTGACATCGTTAAAGCTGTTGTCACTTGTGGGAAAAAGATGGGAACTTACGTTGGTCGAGTAGCTACTCGTGCCACTGGGAGTTTCAATATTTCCACAACAGACGGACTAGTTCAAGGAATCAGTCATAAGTATTGCACACACATTCACAAGAAGGATGGATATTCCTATGCAACATAAGTGCTGCCCCCCTTTTCCTCCCACCACCAAGCTGAGTACAGCTATGGTGGGGGTCTCCAAGGGAGAAGAAAGATGAGCAGTTCCGAGCCTCTAACAAATCCCTATCTGTGGGCAGCTGGTTCAGCGGCTGCCAAGATTGAAGTTGGAGAAGCAGTTGCTGACAGATATCAGGTGATTGCTCCCCACATTTGGCAGGACACTCTACCGGAACTGCCTCGAGAGATTCCAGAGGAACTCAAGGACAATATTGTTCCTTACTTACGTTTGTATCCTCAGCGCCTCCATATCCCGGAGGTGTACGGAGTATGTCAGTTACCAGAGTCAAGACCCGACTCTACAGTCATTTTGTTAGAAAATGTACCGATTCAAACCAGTGGTGAGTTGTATCCTACTATTGAGTCCGGTTGGTCAAAAGCATCGGCAGTACGTCAGGTTTATTGGCTGTGGCAGCTTTGGGAACTGTGGAAACCTTTAGAGGAATTGGGTGTGGCTTCGTCCCTCTTAGTACCTGATAATCTGCGGGTTGAAGGTTGGAGGATACGATTGCTCCAACTTTATGCGGATAATGCTCAAGAAGAATTTACCCAGTTATCTACTGAGAGTACTGCTACTTCCGCAGACTCGGCAGTGGAAACAGTTGAGGAAGCAGGTATCGCCCTGATAAACCCTCCTGTGACAGCCAGTCTCCAACAACTAGGAGAGCAGTGGGAAATTTGGTGTCGTAAAGCCTCAGGGGTAGTGGCAGAAAAATTACAGGAGATTGTAGAGCAACTGCAAAGCGAGAAACCACCATTAAATGCGATCGCTTCCAAACTCAATCAACTATTATTGGAACAAGCCGCTCTCCAACCTCTACGCTTGCAAGTGGCTGGTGCTACTGATCCAGGTCCAAATCAAAACCATAATGAAGATACCTGTTATCCTACTGCAGCTGATCTACCAACTGATTCTAATCAACCTAGTGACCCTTTAATTCCCCATTTATCAATTGTCTGTGATGGCATTGGTGGACACGAGGGAGGGGAAGTTGCCAGCAAAATGGTAGTAGAATCAATCAAACTCCAAGTGCGGGGACTCTTGGCTGAGTTAGCAGAAGATCCAGAAATCATGACGCCGGAATTAGTAGCTCAGCAGCTAGAAGCAATTATTCGGGTAGCTAATAACTTACTCGCCTCTAGCAATGATCAACAAGCCAGAGAGTCCCGACGCCGTATGGGAACTACTATAACTATGGCACTTCAACTACCTCAAAAGGTGCTGACGAAGAAAGGTATGGGTAATGCTCATGAACTTTACATTGCTAGTGTTGGAGATAGTCGTGCTTACTGGATGACACCCCGCTACTGTCAGCAACTCACAGTGGATGATGATGTGGTAACCAGGGAAGTAAAGATGGCTCGTAGCCTCAAAACAGAGGCTTTGGAACGTTCTGATGCTGGAGCACTAACTCAAGCTGTAGGACCTCGGGATGGAGAGTTTTTACGTCCGACAGTAAAAAGATTTATCTTGGAAGAAGATGGTTTACTACTGCTGTGCTCTGATGGTTTGAGCGACAACGATTGGTTAGAGCAACTATATCGAGATTACCCACGAGATGTTTTTAGTGAAAAGCTGTCTCTGGAAGCTGCGGTTGAGTCTTTAATTGACTTAGCTAATCAAAAAAATGGTCATGACAATACTTCAGTAGTTCTTACCTACTGCGGCGTTACTCCCGAATGTCCTGTGGTGCTGAATCTGGGAGAAATTGGCAAAGAAAGTGATGGCTATGGAATCAATTTCACTGATAGCCAAACGTTTGCTCCTACTCCTTTAAACCAAACAGCCGTTAATGGGGATTTACAAGGGTTAGCTACTGATTCTTCAGAAGAACCAGTGGTTGGTGCTCTAGTGACAACCAACAGAACTAGCTCAGAATTGCTAACCTCTAGGGAACGTTGGTTCAAGGCAATGTTGGGGGTTGTGGGAATCTTGGTAGTACTCTTGTCCTCCGCTACTGCTTTACTAACCGCTCAGTGGCTAATGGATCCTGAAGGATTCAAACAAATGCGTCAGCGCCTCTTACAACCAGAGCAGCTAAAGAACCCTGAATCTGAATCACCACAAAAACCAACTTCCCAAGAGTGAATAGGAAGAAAGACACACTCCAAGCCTAGGGGTGGAATAGCTTGGCAATTCTACAGTTGCCTGAGTTTTCAGGCAAACTATAATTTTTAGGATGAAGAAAATAAAAAGGAAAATTTTTTCCTTAAGTTCAATCCTCTTCTTTTAGGCAGAGGTAATTATCCATTATCCATTGTTCATTATCAATTGTTGGATCAGCAAGCCCTAAGTATGATCCCAGTCAGGCTTGATCGAGCGGCGGCGATTCAAAAAGCGATCAATCGCCATAGCTGCTATGCAGCCGTCGCCTGCGGCTACAACTGCCTGTTTAAAGGGAGTATTGCGAATATCGCCAATTGCCCAAACTCCCTCCACATTAGTCTCCATCATTTCATTGACCCTCACACCACCATCGGGATTGAATTCTACTTGGTCACCAATAAAATCTGTAATGGGTTTGGAACCACTTTGATAGATAAACACCCCTTCCACTGGAAGAAATTGAGACTCATCTTGTCCTTTAGGTTTAAATTGAACCCCAGTCACTCCCATATCATTACCCTCAATGCTGAGGAGGCGGGTTCGACTCCAATGCTTAATGTTGGATATTGTCAATAAACTCTGAGCCAATTCATCCTCCGGTTGAGGTTCTTTCAAGGTCATCCAATGGACTTTTGAAGCAAACTTCGTCAAAAAATTTGCTTCTTCAATTGCTTCATGATTGTTTCCGGAGACAAGCACTTCACGCTCTTTATAAAACGCACCATCACAAGTAGCACAGTAGCTAACCCCACGACCCAAAAATTCTTCCTCTCCTTTAAAGGAAGCTACACGACCCATGGCACCTGTTGCCAAGACCAATGAGCGACCAACAAATGTCCCCTCTGGTGTATAGACTTTTTTTAAAGGCTCAGAAACATCAATGCCGAAGACCTGGGCTCTTTGATAGGAGGTTCCAAAAGCAATTGCTTGGTCTCGCATCATGGTTAACAGTTCTTCCCCACTAATATCTTGGGCAACTCCTGGATAATTCGCAATTTTATGGGTAATCGCCAAAGCTCCCACTGTAGGATTTTTATCGAGAACAACAGTCTTTAGATCGGCACGAGAGGTGTATAGTGCGCAGCTACAGCCTGCCGGTCCTCCTCCAATAATGACCACATCAAATTCGTATGTATCCACAGTGCTAGATCCTTTTCGTATATATCCACAGTGCTAGATCCTTAGAGTATTGGAATAATGCACAGAAACGCAAGAACTGGAAGACCAGTAAGCACCAACATGCTACTGCCGTAAAGATGAACGAGAAGTACTCTGAGCAGCTGCTTAAGCTTAAACACCTTGGACAATTTATCTAAGTTAGAAAAATGAGCCCCAGAAAACAAACAAAACAAACACTAGCAGCACTAAAAACGTCCAGAAATCTCGCTGTTTCTGAGGTTGGTAAACTGTTCTAGGAAAGATATCAATTGGTACTTCTTCATCTGTTTCAGCATCAACTTCTGTTACTTCAGACAAGGTTGAAACAGATGGTTGAGTTTTTTGTCTCAAAGATTCTTCATCTACAGCTGGCAAGGCTTCAATCAACTTTTGCGGTCCTTGCAAGCTCATTACTACCGATTCCTGTTCTGGGCTATACTTTTGTTGAGTAGATTTACCTTGGCTATTAGTGTGTACCCCCTCATACTCAGTAAGGTTTAACTCATTGATAGGTGGTCTAAACCGCTTGATCAAGACTTGCTCTTGCTGAGTTAGGATTTCGTCATTAGCGTAAAATTCAAGCCAAGCTAGGTTGATTTGAGAGACTACACAACCAACAATTTGTAAGTCTCTTAGTCGAGGATGTCTTGACCATTGTTGCCTGATATTTTGAGCTTTGCCGATATAAAGTAGTTCTGCTTCACCATTCAAGGCATAGGCAAAATACAGTCCTGGGATTTCCGGTAGTAATTCCCTGTGCTCTAGTGGCAAAGCTGGTAGAGAAAAAACCGTCTCAAGCGTAATGGGTAGATCAGTCATCTGTCTTTGGTCAGTTCCTTGTACAAGGCTCCTAGATTTGCACTACGCCCATGCTTGGCAAACACGAAACCTTTGCTATCAGCTTTTGGCTGAGGGTGAATGCTACAGCCCAGATACTTATCATACAACTGCAAAGTGTTTACAAAATAAGCTATCGGCTATCCGCTGTTAACTGTCAGCCAAAAAGCTGAACCTTGAACGATTGAGACCGCGATCGCTTAAACTATTGTAATAATAGTTAACAAACCATCAATCAATAATAAATATTAATCACCAAACTAATGCAGCAAGCAGCTCTAAATTTAATTGCCATTGGCATCTTCTGCATGACGCTTTCAGTGCTCCTCGGACCAATACTCAATATTCCGCCAGCTATTCCTGCTATTACCACTGTCGGTATCTTGAGTCTTGCCACTCTTGACACGCTCAGCTTTCAAAGTAAGGGTGTAACCTTACTATTAGACTGGATTGCTGGTGCGAAGGGTCAATATCGCGATCGTATTCTTCATCATGAAGCCGGCCATTTTCTAGTCGCCTACCTATTAGGTATTCCGATTACAGGCTATACACTTACTGCCTGGGAAGCTTTTAAAGAAAATAAAACGGGTTTGGGAGGTGTTACCTTTGATACTCAAGAACTTTCACCAGATCCCCTTGCCGCTGGTGAGGTGCGCTTAACTTTAGAGCGATTCTGTACCGTCTGGATGGCAGGAATTGCCGCAGAAACTTTAGTTTACGACAGTGCAGAAGGAGGTGCAGAGGACCGGCAAAAACTCAGAGAGGCTTTAACCTCATTAGGACTTCCTAGTAATCAGTATCCCATTAAAGAGCGATGGGCAACTCGGCAAGCTCAAGAAATGATTGAGAAAAACTTCAGCGCTTATGAAGCTCTAGTTGAGGCTATGAAACAGCGAGCGTCAGTAGCAGAATGCTCTGAGGTGATCGCGTATAGGCTCTCCACGAAGGGATCTGCTTAAGGTAGCCCAGCCGTGAAGTGATCGCATCCTAACCCACATTTTCAGAATTCTGTCAATGGGAAACTCCTATGCAGTATAAAATATGGGTTCTCAAATTAATTGAGAAATGTTAGCATTTGAAAGGAATCTGGTTTAAACTGTTTGATTAAGGCTCACTACTGGAAAAACTTCTAAAATGAGAATTATTTGGGAAGCCCTAAGATCCTTTTGGAAATTAA
>JAAHGL010000206.1 GCA_010692635.1 Symploca sp. SIO2C1
AGAATAGGAGTTTAGGAGTTTAGAATAGTCTTTAAAGGGGATTATGGGTTAAGAAGATGCAAGGAAATTGCATTGATGAGCTCAATTTTCTTGCACTTTTCAAGGAAAATAAAAGCTTGAAAGCTATGCCAGACAGCGCTTTCAGACTCTTGCAGCAAGCCCTAACTTAGACTAATGGGACTTAGACAAAAAATGGGGCAAAAAAGGGCTGAAAGTCTTATATAGATTTCTTATGTTTGTCGCAGCCGATAAGTCAGATAACCAACACTAACTCCTGTGACCACTACAGCAATAAACGGAGGGACCAATGGTATCCAACCCCCGGAGCTGACAAGGATGAAGTAGCAGGCACCATACAAACCAACCAGTGTACTAACAGCACCAACAGCCCCTAGCTGTAAAGACCGAGAACCCCACCAGATAACCAAACCCCCGACAGTAGACCAGCCAAAAATCCACAAGATTTCACCCTCAAGCGGTAACCACCAAATTAAGGGACGCTTATCTATTACCGCACTGATAATTTGGCTTGCCATCTGAGCTTGCAGAATCACTCCCGCCATATCGTCGTAGGGAGTATTCCAAAGATCAGCATTTTTATCTGCGTTGTCGGTGTAGCCAATAATGATAATTCGGTCTTGAATGTCCTCAGCAGATACGTTGCCATTGAGAAGCTCTTTTAAACTAACTGTTGGCGCAAACTTTTTGGGGTCGCGCTTGTGGGTACGGTAGTTGAGTAGAGTTTGATAGCCTGCTAGTTTATTTTCTGTATCTCGGAGAGGGTAAGGACCGCCATAGCCCCAAAGTTGGGGAATTATCGTATCACCAAACTGCATATCTCGCACATAGTAGCCTTCATCATCTAGGGGAGAAGTATAGGAAATCCCTTGTGTTTCTAGGTACCGACGAGCGAGAACAAAGCTAAATGCCTCTTCAGTGGCACAAAATTCCGGATCAGGTGCCTGCAAGAGCAAGTGACGGCGCACCATCAGCTCGCCATCCTCAGAAAGGTCATTAAATCCAATACGCTGCATCGGCACTTCCTTTGGTGGAATATAGCCTTGCCGAATATTACCCTGTTCATCTTCATAACCGGCTTTACAAAGAGCAATCAGGTTTTGAGTTTCTCGAAAACGCTCGGCTAACTCTGGCTGTGCCTTAAAATCTCGGTAAAAATCTAAGCCGATGAGTTGAGGTTGATGAACTGATAACTTTGCTAAGGCTTCATCTAGGGCTTTATCTGGAACTGTCCCAATTCCAGGCTCATAGCGCTCCTCAATCATGTCTTGTCGGAGTGCCTCGGTACTAGCCGCGTCTACCTCGACAATTAAGAAGCGCTCATCCTGCTTTTCACTGGGGCGTAAACGCATTAACTGGTCATAGACTCTCAATTCAGCCGGTTCCATCAACCCGAAAAACCGAGCAACCACCACCAGTACTGTAACGATAGCACTTGTCAAGACTACCGAACGTCGTTTAATTTTGCGATAAGGAAGTTCTCGACTAGCTGTGAGATACTCCAGTTGTAACGTATTGGGCTGAGGTTGCTTATCGGCTGATTCCTGCAACCATTGCTCGGAGGAGACTAAATCTTTCCCTCGCAGCAAAAAGCTATCATCCCGTTCCTCTTTGTCCCACTCCCTCGCCTTTACCAGTAACCGAGTGTGGGCTGTGGTATAGTCAGGGTCAGTATCCAAAGTACGGATTAATTCAGCAAAATTAACAAAAAAGTCTCCCCGATTTTGCTGGAAGTCAATCGACGGAATACTAGCTAACGCAGACTCTAACGCTTCCGTCGATACCTCTTGATGCACAACCCCAATGATCCGCTTATTCAGCTTTTGGGCGTACTCTACTTGCGGGATACATTCGGGGGAGGAGATAGAAATTGGAGAAACAACGAACAGAATGTTATCGGAACTTTCAATTCCTCGCTCAACCTCTTGCTGAGAGTCTTCACTAGAGGCAAGATTTTCTTGATCAAACCAGGTTGTTTTCCCCTGCATCTGCAAGGCATCATTGAGTTTGCGAGCAAAATCGGCATCGGCACGGGAATACAAAATGAAGGCATCAAGGGAAATTACAGGCGGTTCGCGCAGACTTTGAGCGATGAACTCTTCGTGTAATGGGGTAGGTGCATACAGCTTTTTCTGCTGTGCAAGTTTTAACCAAGCTTGGGCATAACGTAGGTTATACCCCCGCAGCAAAATACTAGAATTGCCTTGCTGCCGTTCCCACTTCAGCGCTTTTACCAACAACATCTTATTTTGTTGATGGTACTCCTCATCCTGACGCAGGATCTTCAACAGTTGGCTTTCATCTAGGTAGTAGTCTTCTTCGTTGACATTATCTGTGAGGTTGATATACTGCAAAGAACGCAGTGCATTCGGCACCTGCTTGGGGTCAGTCTCTCGCACGAGCACGGGGATAATGCGCTTGTTGAGGGATAAAGCATAGTTCAACTCTTGCTGACAGTACTTTGAGGTAAGGGAGTCAGGGGAGAGCAAATAGATCAAATTATCCGCTTGTTCAATTCCCCGATTGATAGCATCTTCAAAGTCTTCTGCTGTTTGAATATCAGTTGTGTTCGCCCAGACAGTGAAGCACTCTCGCATTAGACTGCGGCGAAGTTGCTCCATTGTAGTCTTATCAGTTTGCGCATAAGAGAGGAACACCTGAGTCATCAAGTTATTGGCATTCTTGATACTCTCGGTAATATATTCACAATGCCTCTCAGCAGGAATACAGGGCGCTTGCTCATTTTCAAAACGCACCTTGAGCCATGCCTCTGCTTGCTGCCGTTCCTCACCAATGAGTAGGTAGGGAGACTGCTTCTGATGGCGCTCCCACTCCAGTGCTTTGGTTAGAAAATAAGTATGTTGATATACATAGGGTTTGTGTCGTTCAAAAAGCTCTAGCAGTCCCAAGAAGGATTTTTCAAAATCATCTATCCCTTCTCGAAAGTAAACCCAGTTAATCTTGCCAATTTCTGGGTGCATATTGGGAAAGCTTGAATGTAACCCTTTAGCTTGGTACGCTTCCCACTCCTCATCTGTACCATTCGGATTTCTCTGCTGCCAGGTTTCTTGATCAATTTGCTCAACGTGCAATAAGGGAATAATCCGTTTCCGACACTGAAGCGCTAACTCAATTTCTTTACGGCAATAGGCTGAATTGATCGAATGCGGTGCAATAATAAATAGGAAATTACACGCCTTTTCAATACCATCATCAATTTGATTTTGGAAATCCACTCCCAATGGAATATCATTTTGATCAAACCAAATGTTGAGACCTTGTTCTAAAAGTCGTTGGTGAAGATAGGTTGCGAAGGCTTTACTATCTGCTCGCCCGTAAGAAATAAATGCATCCTGGAAGTTGTTCATACATCTATATCATTATGACCTTGTGAAACATCATTCTGTTACCAATGGATAATGGATAATGGATAATGGATAATGGATAATGGATAATGGATAATTGATAATGGATAATGGATAATGGATAATTGATAATTGATAATTGATAATTGATAATTGATAATTGATAAATTTTTAGTGCTAGTGCGATCGCGCCTCCATAAGGAACATGGTAAATCTCAAATCTCAACAGACTTTAATTCTAAACCTTGCTCAAAGATCTCATCTATTGGCAACATCTCACCATCAATAGTCATGAATTTATGCTCCTTGGTGGCGCGAATTACTGAACCATCTGCCAAAGCATATTCAAATACTTCTTGCTGTCCTCGGCTATGCCACTGAGCAATTGGTTGGGTGTAGATATAACCATTACTATCAACACTGTACACAGTGCATTCTATCCTTTCTTCGACAATTTTACCGATAGGCATCGCACCATACTCAACCGTCAAAATTTCTGTGTCATAACTCAAACAATATTCAGCAAAGAGCAGCATTTGCTCAAATAACTCTTGAGAGACTTTTTTGGTAACACCATTTTTAGCTGCTCCATCGATGAAGGTTTCTCGATGTTTTTGCATCTCAGCTACCTTCTTTTTACCCATAGCTCTTCTGAGTAAATCTGCTTGTCCTAGAGAATATCCTGCTAAATCTTGAGCCATTTTCATGATTTGCTCTTGATAGCAAAGAGTGCCGTAAGTCTCTTCCAGGATTGGCTCTAACAACTGGTGCTGATATTCAACTTTTTCTCTGCCATGTTTACGGTTGATAAACTTAGGAATTAGACCAGCATCCAAAGGTCCAGGTCGGTAGAGTGCTAAAATTGAAGAGATATCCTCAATACTGGAAGGTTTCAAGTCACGCACCACCTGACGCATTCCCGAAGACTCTAATTGAAAAACACCTTCCAACTCACCTTTTTCTAAGAGCTTGTAAGTGTTTTTAACATCTAGAGGCATTTTTTTCTCTACACCTTTTGCTAAAATATGACAAGCTTTTCTTTCATCTAAAGGCAATTGGTCAACATCAATGTCATCACCCCTATTTTGTTTAATTAAATCTGCGGTTTTCTGGATAGTTGTCAAATTTTTGAGACCCAAGAAATCCATTTTAAGTAGACCCAGAGATTCCAGATCCTCCATGAAATACTGGGTAATTACAGCACCCTCATTATTGACTTGCAAAGGGACAATTTCATCCAAAGGGTCTTTAGAAATGACGACTCCAGCAGCATGAACACCAAAAGTTTTGTTAGTGCCTTCAATCCTCATTGCCATGTCTAGCCAACGGCGAACCTCAGGATTAGTGTCATAAGCTTGTTTAAACTCCGGTGCTGGAGTTTTTTCGGAAATCATCTCTGAAAGTTTAGCTGGTTTACCCCGAGCAACCGGAATCATCTTTGCCATCCTGTCAGATTCTTTGTAGGGAATATCTAACACCCTAGCCACATCTTTCAATACAGCTTTCGAGGTCATCCGGTTAAAAGTAATAATCTGTGCTACCTTGTCTTTACCGTATGTCTGGGTAACATAATCAATCACTTCATCCCGTCTTTCAATACAGAAATCTGTATCAATATCGGGCATAGATTTCCGCTCTGGATTCAAAAAGCGCTCGAATAATAGTCCATGATGGACTGGATCAATATTCGTAATCTTAAGAGCGTAAGCTACCAAAGAACCTGCGGCAGAACCCCTACCTGGACCAACAGGAATACCTTGATCTCTGGCATATTTAATGTAGTCCCACACTACTAAAAAGTACGTGGAAAACCCCATCCGCTGCATCATTCCCAGCTCATATTCCAGCCGCTGCTTATAAACAGGATCAATTTCGCTGCGGGAGCGACACCCTTTCCTTGCCATTAATCCTTCCCAAGCAACTTCTTCCATGTAGCTATCCGCAGTATGACCCTTGGGTACCGGATAATCGGGAATGCGGGGTTCCCCCATAACATTGTAAGGCTTAACTTTGTCAGCAACCTCTAAAGTGTTAGCGATCGCTTCTTGAATTACTTCATCTGGCAGATGATCCCGAAACAACTTTGCCATCTCTTCTGCGGATTTGAGATACTCAGTACCGCTGTAGCGCATGCGTTTGTCTTCAGTAATTAGTTTGTTTGTCTGAATACAAAGTAAGGCATCGTGAGCTTCCACATCGTAGCAGGAGATAAAATGAGAGTCATTGGTAGCGATGATTTTAATCCCCAACTCACGACCAATCTTTACCAATTCAACATTTACAACTCGGTCTTCTACCGAACCGTGGTCTTGAATTTCCAGGTAATAATCTTTACCGAAAACCTCTTTATACCACTGAGCAACCTTACGAGCTTGAGCAAGATCCCCTTTGAGAATTGCTTGGGGTACTTCACCTCCCAAACAGGCACTGGAAACTATTAAACCCTCATGATACTGTTTGAGTAGGTCTTTATTGATACAAGGACGGGCAAAAATACCACTACCTTGGATGCCTTTAAGATTAGAAATTGTCGTCAGTTTGACTAGATTTTTATAGCCTTGAGTATTTTTGGCTAAGACAACTTGGTGATATTTGCGATATTTACCCTTCTTCTCGATGTCACCGTTAATGACATACATCTCGTTACCGATAATCGGTTTGATATTTTTACCACGGCAGACTTTGAGTAATTCGATCGCACCATACATTACTCCATGATCCGTCAATGCGATCGCAGGCATTCCCAACTTAACTGCTTGATCTACTAACTGCGGTAACTGAGAAGCACCATCTAGCAGACTGTAATCACTATGAATATGTAAACCAACGAAAGACATGGGAACAGAATTTAAGGGTTCGAGTATGGATAGCTAGTACACCGCGACGTTGTACTAGACTATGTCAGGATAACCCATATCTGGTGTCAATGGGATTCAAACCTACTACAGATAGAGTTATCCATCTAGAATAAACTCTCACACCTTAAATTCCAGTTAGGGATTTTAGATTGACCAATTCTATCTTAGCCTCGGTTGCGGGGAGCTGGGATAAGTGTTTTATTAAGCAGTTTAATGGTCTTCTAAAACCACGGAGGCACAGAGAACACAGAGTTTTTGATTAGCCGTAGGAACCCATGAGAAACTTGTACAGAACTCGTTGCTTCTTTTTTTAGCCTAATGGCGTTATCGGAGAAGAGGTATCTGAGATGGATTAGTTATGGGAAGACTAAGTTTTTAGTTGTAAACCGTTATAATAAATATGACTTACATACCACCCCCAGCTACTTTAGCCGCCTTTCCCAGAGCGGTTCCGGCTAAACGCAAGACTCGTGTAAGTGGTGGAGGTTTATTAAAAAGATGGAAAGATGATGAATTTATCTATGAATGGGATACATTGCACGGAAAAGTAGAGAAGTACAGCAAAAAAGGAAAACACTTGGGGGAGTTTGACCCTGACACTGGAAAACAAACGAAGCAAGCAGACTCAAGTAGAAGTATAGAACCATGAAAAACATAGAATGGCTAACTGGTTCTTTAAGTTTAGTTGCAGGCGTTGAAGAATTTATTGACAAAGCCTTCTCAAAAATCACTAACAAAATAAAAAAAAAAGACACGCCAAAAGTTGATCGAGTAGTGCGATGGTTTGAAAAAGATGGAGACGCGATAGTGGGTGAAGCTCGTATAGGAAACCCTGATTTACAAAAACTTCATGAGCTTTTTGATATCCCTGAAGAAAATCCAATGTATGATTGCTATCCCATTTCAACCAAAACACAGATTAGATATATTCAGAAAAATTTATCTCATGAGATAGATACTTTGTCTTATGATTATTTTTTGGAGTGTGATGCTATTTATTAGAGGTAGGTTGGGTAGAGCAATAGCGATCAACGTCGTATTTACAAGAAAAAAAAGGCTCGACTGGACGCCGCAAGGCAAGAGCTAGATATTCCAAGAAACACTTAAGAGTAAGTAGGCAAGCGATCGCACCTTAAGCAGCCTTCATCTTAACTTGAGCCATCCAAGCCGCAGTTCCAAACACACCTGCTAAAAGAGCAGGAACAGCGATAGCCATACCCAACATTCATTAAGGTTTTGTCGCTTGCCACTCTTGCATATGTTGGGTTACTCTTCGAGAAGGTTTTGCCTACGTTCCAAGAGCCTAACCTATAAGATCTCGATCAAACTGGCTTATCATTACAAAATTGTCAAAGAGGTTAAACATGGTTAGTACACCATCAAGAACCGACAGTGATACCGAGGTGATGGACATCAACTTCCCGACACCTCCAACTAATTTACCCTACGATGACGGAGAACCATTGGAAACCCCCAAACATCGCGTTACCATGAACGTGCTGATTCACGCTTGTGAGTGCTATTTATCCCAACAGAATCGAGATTTCTACTGTGGTGGGAATATGTTTCTCTACTACAGCGAAGCTCAAGTTAAAAACCAAGACTTCAGAGGACCAGACTTCTTTCTAGTATTGGATGTAGAAGGGGAAAACCAACGACAGCGCAAGTATTGGGCAACTTGGGAAGAGGGGGGGCGTTATCCCGATGTGATCATTGAACTGATGTCGGAGAGTACGGCACAGGTAGACATTACTACCAAGAAGAGCCTCTACGAAGGCACGTTTAGAACCAGGGATTACTTTGTCTACGATCCCTACGATCCGAGTTCTCTACAAGGCTGGAGCTTAGACTCAAGTTTAACATACCAGCCCCTAGAACCTAACGATCGCGGCTGGCTGTGGTGCGAAACTTTGGGACTCTGGCTAGGTTCCTGGGAAGGGGAAGTCCAAGCTCAATCGGGGGTCTGGCTGCGATTTTACGACACTGAGGGTAATTTAGTTTTACTACCCGAAGAAGCGGAACGAGTGGAACGAGAGAAAGAAAGCCAACGAGCTGAACAGGAAAGCCAACGAGCTGAACAGGAAAGCCAACGTGCCCAGAGTCTAGAAGCCGAAAACGATCGCCTGAGAGCGCTGTTGCAGCAACAGGGGATCGAGTTTAAGTAGGGTTTGCTGAATAAGTAACAAGTAACAAGGAATTAAGCATTTATCCTAGTTTTGAGCACTTTATAGCGTTAAGCCAACCACGCATTTGTTCTTCCACCGTGACAATTGCTACTGTTAGAGTTTTCTCACCTAAGCCTGCATTAGCCATGAATTTCCTCCTGTCGAGTGAGCGTCTCGCTTGTTGGAGGTGAAAAGCGAGCAATATCTTCCCACTATTACATCATTTTAGGCGTATCAGGCCAGTAACTTGACATTTCTGAAATCATCATACTACAATTTAGTACATTAGTTCTAAAAAGAGAATTTAATTCTGGGGTTGACCAATGAGCAACAAAAGAAAAGTCGTAGATGCAAGACAAGGCGATGATGGAAATATTAGTCACATCAAGCTTGAAGGAAACCAAAATTTCACAAGGATTGAGAGAGCTATTGAAATGGCTGAAAAAGGTAAGCTAGAAAATGTTCATATTGTTAATCAGCAAGATGGCAGTCAGTATCTTCGCACAAACCCAGACGGCGAAATACAGAATAATTTAGACACAATGGCACAGGAATAAAGTTGAGGGAAGTTTAATTGCACCCTCACCAACTCCCATCATTTCAGGAAAGTATTGGGAAAATGGGAGTATGCTCACTCCCTAACTAACCTTCATCTCCAAATTTAATTAAACGTTAGGTTTCGCGTTTTAATACCTGAAACTCTAAGATTTTAGAGTATAAGCTTGCTACCGACTCTTGAGCAAAAAGTTCATCCTTTAGTTTGAGATAGTCTCCTTTGCCGAGGTTGCACGCTGCCGAAAATCGGGCAAATGTAGACGGTTCCATATTGCACAGAAGAATATGTAACCCTTCTTGCAAAACTTGTTGCTCACTCTTAACTTGGATCATCGTTACTCATCTCCAAGACAAAATCAACCGGATTTATGACTTTCATCGTCAACCCCATACAATGATTGATAAGCCGCTTATCGCAGGTAATGAAATAGTCACTGTCAACTGCCTCAGCACATGCAACATGCAAAGCATCAATCGCTTTTAATCCATTATCCTCTAGTTCCTTAGCTCTTTGGGAGATCGCTTCATCAACTTCTTGCCTTAAGTCAGCCAACTGAAGATACCGATTCATTGCTTCCTGCTTGATAGGATAAGGATTTCGGCTATTTTCATACTCCAGCACTGAGGAACTGATCAACTCAACCCCTTTTACCTCAATCATTTGTAGAATTATGACTACTGCTTGTGATTCGAGAAAAATTTTAGGTTGAGTTTGATCATCAAATGGGCGGTTGTAGGTACTGGTATCTAAATATACTTTTGTCACAAAATTACTCGAAGCAAGATCCTCTCATTGTATCTTGCTCCTTCATCATAGTTCGGCGAAACTAGAAGAGGAGTAGAATTGAGCAATCAAAGCCGCAAATTTATCACGACTGAACCCATTGACAAAAGTGGAGAAGCTGCTGAAGAGTTAGTTTGGCAGGCTGTTCATTGTGCCTTTACTTCTAGAGAATGTCTTGGTTACTGGCGCTATCCGATTTTCTCGAAAGTTGGTAAGTACCGCAAAGAGCCTGATATTTTGATTGCTGATGCTCAATTAGGTTTGATTGTCATTGAAATCAAAGCTGTTACTATTGACCAGATCCTAGCAATTACCGGTCATCGCTGGGAATTCCAAAACTTCTACACTACTAGCAGCAACCCCTACCAACAAGCAGAAAATCAGCTATTTGCTTTACTAGGATATTGCGATCGCGAACCTTCCCTTCGTCGTAGGGTACATGGTCGTGCTCTAGTTTGTCTACCTTTAATTACTGAGCAACAATGGTATCACAAGGGTTTTTATCAACTCCCTAGCTGTCCTCCGATTATTTTTCAAGATCAACTTCACAGACAAAGTAAAAGGATATCTGAGCTACAACTGAATAACTCGCTACTTGAGCTAATCGAGAAAACTACTCCCATTATTAAAGGTTCTCGCCTGAGTAGTGAACAGTGGAAATTGCTGCAAGCTGTTATCAGTGGCACTCCAGTCTTCCGCAAACAGCGCCCAGTTAATTCAATAATCCCACAGAATCAGAAAACCCGTGGTAGTGTTCTGGTTCAAGTACGGCAACACCTCTCAGAATTTGACTTGCAACAAGAACATATTGGTAAGGAAATTCCTCCAGGAGCTCAGCGAATTCGGGGAATTGCTGGCTCGGGTAAAACTGTACTACTGTGCCAGAAGGCAGCACATATGCACCTGAAGCACCCAGATTGGGATATTGCCTTAGTCTTTTTCAGCCGTAGTCTATATCACCAAATTATTAAGCAGTTAGATAAATGGTTGCGTCGCTTCAGTGGTGGGGAAGTGGGGTATGATCCGAAGCAGTCAAAATTGCGTCCCCTTCATGCTTGGGGTGCTAAATCTCAACCGGGATTTTACAGTACTATTTGCCGTGCTGCAGGTGTTAAGCGCTTGAATGTTAACGATACCCAAAGCAAACAACCCAATGAAGCGTTAGCGGAAGTCTGTATTCAGCTACTTAAGGAGATGACAATACCCCAACTCTACCATGCCATCCTCATTGATGAAGGACAAGACCTGATTGTAGACGACAATTTCAAGTTTGAAGGTAAGCAGCCTTTTTATTGGTTAGCTTATCAAGCTTTACGGGCTGTTAGTGCTAGTCAACCAGAACAAAGACGCTTAATTTGGGCTTATGATGAGGCTCAAAGTTTGGAAAGTCTGAATATTCCTAATGCTAGTGAATTGTTTGGGGAAGAGTTAGGGCATCTGGTAACTGGGTACTACAGCGGAGGCATTAAAAAGAGTGAAATCATGCACCGTTGTTACCGTACTCCTGGTCCTATTTTAACCGCAGCTCACGGTATTGGTATGGGTTTACTGCGTCGTGGTGGTATGTTGACGGGGATTACCCGTATAGAAGATTGGCAGGCAATTGGTTATCAAGTCATCATCGACAACCAAAAGGACTTTTCTCGATCGAACATCGAATTTATCCCTGGTCAACAGATTACCCTGAAACGACCTCCAGAAAACTCTCCCAATCTTGTTCCCCAATTATGGCAGCATCCTGTTCTAGAGTTTATCGCTTATCGCGATCGCCAATCAGAATTGACAGCTTTGGCTCGAAATATTATCTACAATCTCCGTTACGATGGACTCAAGCCTAGTCGAGAGATTTTGGTAATTGTATTAGGTAGTGGTTTCGAGGCGATGCAACTAGAAACTGCTGTGGCTGAGTTCTTAATTTCCCAAGGTCTTGACATTTATATTCCCAGCGCCCTAGACTGCAACATCCTCCAACCCGACAAAGAAAATAGTAACCCCAATCGATTTTGGTGTGAGGGAGGTGTCAGCGTATCCCGCATCCACCGCGCTAAGGGTAATGAAGCGGAGATGGTGTATGTAGTAGGTTTGGATAATGTTGCCAAAGATGCCAACAATCTCCAGTTAAGGAACCAATTATTTGTCGCTTTAACTAGAGCCAAGGGTTGGGTAAAGTTGAGTGGCATAGGTGCTTATCCTCTATATGAAGAGATGTGGCGGGTAATCCGTAGTGGAGATAGCTTCACCTTTACCTTCCGGCGTGCACCGCAGCGGGAAATTGGTGTAACTGATACTAGTGAGCTGTTGAAGCGCTATGACTCTGGGGGGAGAAATTTTCAGAATGCAGATTTAGCAGGTACCCAGTTAGCGGGAGCTGATTTGCGCCAGGCGAATTTAATTGGTGCAATTCTGAGGAAGACGGATTTGAGAAATGCTCAGCTAGATGGAGCCAAGTTGGTAATTGCGGATTTAACTGGTGCAAATTTGAGTAACGCTAGTTTACACAAAGCGAAGTTGGTAGGGGCGATTTTGCAAGAGGTGCAGTTGAATGGTGCTGATTTGAGTCGAGCGAAGTTAGGTAATGCTGACTTAAAGAATGCTCAGTTAGTTGGAGCCAAGTTGAGTGGTGCTGATTTGAGTGGCGCTGATTTGACGGGAGCGAATTGGGAGAAAGCTGATATGAGTGAGGTGAATTTGGAAGGGGCGATTATGCCGGATGGGAGTGTTGGGGAGAATTTAGAATTTAGAATTTAGAATTTACGTCTAATGTGAATTAAATTGTACATATTGTAGGGGCGGGTTCACCCGAAACTTGGATACTCAACGATAATTTTGCTAAACCTGCCCCGGTCACCGAAACCAATTATAATGCGTCAAACCGGGGCGGGTTTACCTGTAGGGTTTGTTGGTTTCCTTAATTGGGGCTTGCTGAATAAGTAACAAGTAACAAGTAAAAAGTAACAAGTAAGAAGGAATGAAGCATTTATCCTCGTTTTGAGCACTTGTATTCCCCAAGGTTACCCAGGGATTTCCCATGAAAGTGCAAGGTTTCTGGAGCCCATCGATACAATTTCCACGGCACTTATTTAGCACAAAAATGCTTGAAAGCATTCTCTGGTATAGCTTTCAAGCTTTTATTTTCCTTGAAAAGTGCAAGAAAATTGAGCTCATCAATGCAATTTCCTTGCATCTTCTTAACCCATAATCCCCTTTAAAGACTATTCTAAACTCCTAAACTCC
>JAAHGL010000207.1 GCA_010692635.1 Symploca sp. SIO2C1
TCAAGACCGTACCCGCATACCTTACTCTCATTCCTTGTTCTCTAGAGAACAAGGAATGAGAGTAAGGTATGCGGGTACGGTCTTGTATATGGATAGTAGTACTGCCAGTCTTTGCCTGTACCCTCTTGTATATGGATGGTAGTACCGTAGGTCTTGCCCCGTACCCTCTTGTACATGGATAGTAGCACTGACAGTCTTGCCCTACACCCTCTTGTACATACATAGCAGTACCTACAGTATCCCCTTGCACCCTCTTGTATATAGATAACTCTAGTAGCTGTCTCTATATAAAACCTCTTGTATATGGATAGTGACTTACGCACCCTCAGTCCATATCCTCTTGTGCATAGATAGTGACACTGACAGTCTCTTGTCATACCCTCTTGTACAGGCATAGACTCTCGGAGTATTTCAATCACGACCCCTTTGTACAGGTATGACTGACAGCAGTATCTATACACTAACCCTCTTGATGACTTATACCCCACAAGCGGCGTACCTCACATGACCCTTTTGTACAAGGATAAGCCCCATGCCTCTATTGATTGCTGATCCCTCTTGTATAGTCATCAATCATCCTTGCCCTTACCCTCTTAACTACCCATGAGCAAGCGATCGCATCCTTTCTTCCACCGCACTGGTGACCCTAATCTGGCGACCCACCACCACTCCTCAGCTCCTCAGAGAGCAAATCACATTGCTAGTACAAAGTACCCCAAATACCCCAGTGGAAAACCGGGGCTGGGGAGCTGGAAGCAATCGCATTCCCTGACTGGTGACCATCAACAACCACTCACAACCCCTACACAGCAAAGCACATTGCTAGCACAAACAATACAGGAACTTTTTTCAGTTGTTGATGTCTACACTAGGTAAAAACTGGAAAAGTACTTAGTCTAAAAACAGAAATCAGAGGTTTGCATCTATGTATTGCAGTTTATGAGAAACCCCCTTGCGTTACCCCTATTTTGAGGTAAATCCCAATGACTACTCCCCCCAACCCAAGTAACTATCCTGGTGGTACTTCCGATCCTCATTTCAAAATGGATGAGGATCAGTATTGGCAAGAACAGCAAATACCATACGATCCTCTACCACTTTCCACACCAACCGTAGATTCAGGCAGCGACTCAAACAACTACTCAAACAACTACTCAGATAACGACTCAGACGACTATTCTCCCACTATTGGTGTAATAATTTTAGTCCTGCCTGTCGTGTTAGGACTTTTATTTTTTCTCCTCTGACGCCCCTTGCAGGTTTGGCGATCGCATTCTCATGAGAAACTGCGTAAATACGCAGTTGGGCGAGTTGCTATCTCAGAATGGTGACCCCTGACACTGCTCATTCTGGCTTGTAAATTATGGGGTGCTGGGTTTAGGGTGCGATCGCTTAAATCTTAGTCAGACTTCCTGGCTTTATCTCGAACCTCTGATAAGACTTGATTGTGGATTCATCACGATCGCCAAGTACAGACCTAGCAAAGTTCAGATAGTCTAGTGGGTTAACCTTGGAATTAACCACGCAAGCCCTGAAGTAAGCACCTCTGAACTTGTGATAGGTCATACCCTCAGGTAATATTTCCCAGTTCTCCCTGACTATGCCATCCCGACCATTGAAGCGCTTAGAGTAAGTCCGGTTCACCCTTTCAGGGTCTTCATCTCTGGGAAAGCGCTTACCATTAGCATCAAGATTCACATCTCGAACATTGTTTCTTCGTCAGTTGTGTTATCTTCTTGAAGGACTTCTGACTTAGATTATTTTATATTAATATTGCTGTTATCATAGATAATAATCTATGTTTTTTAGCGTCTGTAATCCTTATGTACCAATTGTTTTAAGTCACACAGTGCTAAACAAGTTTCAGCACGTATACCTGTGTTTACTGATGAATTACTCTACTTCACTAGAGGGACTTTGATTTGATGGTTAAGTATTCTTCAAGAAATATCTACTTTTTTTCTAATGAAGTATTTACCCAAATCCAGTCTCGTAAGCTTTTTCACAGTTTCAGCCGTATGGCTGAGTTCCGGTTACTTTCAGGTATCTGCTGAGGATTTTGTTCCCTGGCTTCAAATTGCTGGATTTTCAGCAATGACTGCTAATCACAGCTTGCAAATGGCTAAGCAGTTAGAAGCTAAAGATAAACCCAAGGCTTAAAGCGATTGCCTACGGCACGCTTCTGGAGCTAATCGCAAGAGAGCGGTGCTGTTTCAACTGAAGTATCACAATAGTATCACAGTACTATCACTCTCAAAGTAAGCACGGGGTGAAGAGTGATATTACTGTGATAAAACTGTGATAAATGCCACTTTTTTAACCATAACTAAAAAGCGATAGAACAGGCAGGTGGGGGAGGCGATTGCAAAAAAAAAGAGCACCAGCCTGTTCTATCGCTTAAATCTTAGTCAGGCTTCCTGACTTTATCTCAAAACGCTGGTATGCCCTGATAGTAGTTTCATCACGATCGCCTAATATAGACCGGGCAAAGTTCAGATAATCCAGAGGGTCAACCAAGGCATTAACCACACAAGCTCTGAAGTAAGCCCCACGAAATTTGTGATAGGTCATACCCTCCGGTAAAATTTCCCAGTTCTCTCTGACAATTCCATCCCGACCATTGAAGCGCTTAGAGTAAGTCCGATTCACCCTCTCAGGGTCTTCATCCCTAGGGAAGCGTTTACCATTAGCGTCAAGCCATTCAATTCCTTGCAAAACTAAATCCGCTGACAAGAGGGTTGGGATAGTGAACTCATGGTCTATCAGTTTTTTCAAGCCAATCTTCCTCCTCTTACCTTTTAGCTGACCCTTGAAAGCTAGCTCATATTCTCCAGTTAAACGGAACTCTCCAGAAAGATGAACTTCAGCCATTCTACGCCCGGTCGCTAGTGCTACAGCACAACTTACATCCCTCCAATCAACATCCTCCAAAGACGCTCCAGAAGCTATCTCCGAAAGAGTCGAGTGGGCGTACTTAAGGAATGGGGACAAATCCAGCTCTACTCGATTATCAACAGTAGAGCGTTCTACTACTTTTTCCCTGTATCTGGTGTTTTGCCTAGTCTTGTATTCACTGAACAGATAGCTTAGAGCATTTCCAAAGTGAGTAATGATTGTCAATACTGGATGATAGTTGGCATGGTCTAAGATATCAGTTTTTGCAGCCAACTTTAAACCCTTCTTAAGGGCTGTAATCTGCCTGAGGCAAGCCCCATACTCCTTTTCATTCTCTGGCTTGTCATCAGGATAATGTGATTTGAGTAATGCAGCTTCCTTTGTAGCTAGAACCTTCCAACCCTCCAAGTCTTCATTCTGAACCCCTACCTCCCTTTGTTTGCGCTTGTACGGTGCTAGTGCCTCAAACTTAGGTAACAGAATTTTTACACGCTCATCAATAAAAGTATTTTCCAGTTCATCTGGTGACTTTAGCTGTCTGCTCATACCTTGTTTACTTATATTAAATATTTACCTTTTTATAGTAAACAAGGAACTAAGCATATGGCTATATCTATAAAGGTTAGATAAGTACCTTGAATACTTGCTAGGGTTATCTATTGAACCTAGTTATCTATAGATATAAGCACTTGTAAATATATTCAGTCTCTAGTTAATCTATATACATGAGCGTTAGGATACGGATATATGAATTGGACACAGGAATCAAGAGCTTTTGCAGAAAGATTAAAAGGATTACATGAATCAAAAGATGTGCGTGGGATAGAGAGTTTGGCTAAAGAAATACTCAAGCGAATCTACGAAAAACATGAAGTGAAGAAGCGCAAGAGAGCTTTACAGACTGTCACAGAACAAATCAGAGTTTATTACGACCACAAACACAGTCCAAAGCCACTTTACTTTAAACATACATTCGCCAGAGATGATAAACCACCTATCTACAAGCACATCATCTTCAAAACACTGACCCTAACAACTTCTGACTGGGATGAATTAGCCACCGATGGGAGTAGAGAAGAGTGGTTATCTCAACAGCAGAAAAATACTGAAGTTGTTGAGCAACCATCCGATTCCAATATGACTATTAATCAACTCAACCTGGAGGAGGAAACACAACAGACTTTAGAGCAAGCATTAGAGCATTCAGGAATGGCTCTAGATGAATTTATCAAGCAAGCGATTAGCGTCTATGCAAAAACCATTACTGGTAAAGCTCGAAAGCACTCTGAGGATTTATCTAACGTCCCTACAGCAGAATTACTCTCTGATGCTCAGTGGACTACTCACCCTGGACGGGCATCTGAATTGACAAAGCGGGCTATCAGAGCAATCAAATTCTACAACGCTAACAGGGTTGGGGAGAATAAAGACCGCTGGTGTATTACTCAAAGTGCGATCGCTTCCTTAACGGGCTCTCGACAGAGTACTATCAAGAAAATCTTGGAACGCTACCTTGATGACATCTCAAGCCACAATCAGACCTATGGCTTGAACGGTTACAGCAACCGCAAGCCAGGGAAGGATATTACTGAAGAGATAAACATGGCTGAATTAATACCCAACGGTGTGGATTAGTTTTTTAGCTTAAATTACCCGCCTTCCGTTAGGGTCAGGCGGGTGGATGGTAAATATATTAGCTCTGTATATTCGGGAAATTTTTAATGAGAGTATGTCTCTCTTATATATTTAATTATCACCTACTTTCCCATTGGCTTCTTCGCTTGTTGCGTAAAGAGTTGATGAGGTTTGTATAAAGGGTTGATAAAAGTAGAACTTACTAGACAGAAGATACCCCATTACGGTAAACCATGAGTAGTTAGCATGGGGTGTGTCCATGAAAATAGACCGCCACGGGAAAGCTAAGATTCTCTCTCAGTCTGAGATTCAGCTACTCTTCAGTGAGGGGTTGCGCTCGGAGCGCGATCAGGCTATTTTTGGCATCTGTCTCTACACAGCTTGTCGTATCAAAGAATGCTGTAGCCTCAGAACTACTGATGTCTACGAGCGCAAAAGCATTATCTATCCGGAAATTACCTTCCGTAAAGGGGACACCAAAGGCAAGCTAGCAACTAGAGCGATTCCAGTAATTGAAGAGTTGCGTATCCTGCTACTGGACTACTACCCATCCCCTCGAAGTTGGTTTCTGTTTCCTGGGTTGGACGGTACGGGGCATATCCATCAAGACTCAGCAGCTAGGGTATTGAGAAAAGCTTGCCAGCGAGTGGGAATTAGGGGAGTCAGCACCCACAGTTTTCGCAGAACTGCCTTAACTCAGATGTCCAACGAAGGTATCCCATTAAGGATAATACAAGAGGTTAGTGGACACCGTAATCTATCTCAACTACAAAAATACTTGGAGGTCAAGCCAGAGCAAGTTAGGGGAGCAGTTTCAGCGTTGAGTATGTTGTCAACTGTCGGGAAAAGACGTTTACACGACACCCCACACCCTCCCCCAGAATTGACTCACCCCTTAACTGAAAACCCCACCAGGGAAGTTCGCTGACGGGGATTGTAATTTTCAAAGCAATTGGCTTCTTGGCGGTGGTGGTGGATCGGGTACATCTGGTAGACCCTTGCTAGGTTGCTGGCATCCTGACATCACTACAATCAGCCATAAACTGCCAATTCCTGCCATAGCTAAAGCAATATTATTCCGATTGATTGCTGGCAGTTTTGAGAGTACTGGCAAGCTAATCTGAGGCAATCTTGGGAGTGAGAAACCAACATCATCACGATACTCTTTACGGACTTGTTTAAGCGTTTTCTTGTCAAAAGAAAACCATTCCCCATGTACCCGATAAGCTGAGTATTTATCGTGGAAGTATTTCTCATCTTCTGTGACATTAGGAGTCTCGAAGCTATCAATCAGTTCCAACGGATATGGACTTTGAGAACTGTTTAACTCAGCTAATCTTGCTTGCACTGAACGAGTGGTTAAGCCTATCTTGTATCTGTCACTCCCTACAGCGTGAATGAGATAGATGAATCCTGGTTTGTTTTGGTAAGCGCTGTCATCAAACATCAGATGATATCCTCCACAGCTAACTCATCTTTACGCAATTTTTTCTTGCACCCTGGACAATAATAACGTCCATATTTACCTTGACTTAATTCCACACCAGGATGTTTTTTACAGATAGTTTTGACTGTGTGGCGACCTTTGGCACTAACCCCTACATGGGGAATTACAGACGGTATGGCAGAAATTGTTGCCATCTCTTGCTGTGTAACGGTTTCAGCTTTGGCTTTTTTTGCCACTTGCCGACCTTCTGCCACTACAGACGGCGGCGCTTTGGCGCTGTTTTGTCCCTCTACAAACTTCTGATTACTATCAGTAACTTCAAAGATTTCTCCTATTACTGCCATTTCTTCATTGATGGCTATTGAATCGGCTACAGGTAACTCATACCACACTGGGGTTTTACCTGGGATAACACACAGTCCAAAGTAATATTGCTTGTGGGTGTCTAGGTCTTTGTTTTTGAGTTCGTAAGCTTCTGATAGCTGATAGTACTGTTTAGTGAGAATATCCTCCTTTAACTTTAATGCTGGGTAGTTTTTGATAGCATCTAAGGCACTTTCTTTTTGATAGAAAGCTATCATTTGTCCCATGTCTGACCATTGGAAACCAGCCCGGTTAACTTTGGGATTCTGACCAATCAAAATTAACTTCATTCCCAAGTGACGGATACGTGAAATCAAATCAAGGAATTGTTCCTTATCTGACTTTTCTAACTGTGTGTCAATTTCATCAAGAATGTCTACGGTGATAGGTTGGTTGATTTTCGTAACTTCTCTGTCTCTCAATTGTTGTGATATCTTCGAGAGCGCTTTTTTAGTTTCAGTTCCTGATTTACTGACTTTGGGGATATCCCAATGGTCTTCACTACTACCATGCTGGGGGTCATGAAGTCTGATATAGCATTCCATGTACTCAGACATTATTGAGAGGAGATATTTCACACATATACCTTTGCCAGCACCCGTAGAACCCATAACCCGTAAAGTAGGTTTTTGAGCCATACCTCGAAGCACTTGAGTAGCTAATTTATCGATTGGGGTTAGTAATCGCTTAACTGTGTCTTCTTTGACCTCTGGCTCTCGTCTCAAGCCAACGATAATCGAAGGAGTTAAATCATGCTCTCTGACACTGGTAATTTTGTGAACTCCTAGCTCAGAGGCTAAACTGTCTGAGTGACGGTTGAGAAGCCCTACAAGTTCACTTGGGGACTGATTCCGAGAGTAAGTATACCCAATCTCTATTAAGCCATTAGAACGTAGCTGAGCACCCTTAGCAGAAAGAGGGATTGAGAACCCTTTCCAGATGAGCTTTGCCAACTCATTGGCTATCTGGCCAGGGATAGCAAATTTGCAACTCAATAACTCAGGCTCAATTAGGTCACCAGCTAATTGTTGCTGGAGCCTTGCCACTTTTTCATTCAGAGCTTCAATCTGGGTGAGTAAATGACCACGCTCAACTTCCCAAGCTTCTTGAGCTTCCCCAATCCGCTTGTTAAATTCACCTGTGAGTCCCATCATGTAAGCTTTTCTGTCTTGATGTCTCTTAGCTACCTCACCAGCCCAAGCCTTGTACTTCTCACTTATGGACATTGCCTCAGCATAGATACCCTCACCTTCCTCTATGAGTGCTCTGTACTTGCTTTTGAGCGCTTCTCTATCCTGAGTGATATATTCCTGAACCTTCTGATGTACCTCGCTCTCAAGTTCATTGGAGTAAGATTCCTCATACTCAGCAACCTGTTCTGAGAGCTCGGCTTGCTGTGAAGAAGATACTGCTAATTGTGCTTGAGTAAATTGAAGTGATTCTTTTAGATTACAGTTCTCTGTTTTCAAGCTCGACAGTGATTTTTCCACCCTTGACAATTCAGTTTTCAATTCAGCTATGCCAATAGATAACCTACCATTATCATCCTGGACATTTTCCAACTGCTCTCTGGAGGCTCTAGCATCACTCAAGGTTTTCTCTAGGGAGAGAACTTTTTGATTAGCTTTACGGTGGATGTTTTCACTGACAATTATGCTAACTGGGATGATTCCCAGACTACTCAAAGCTACCAGTTTGATAGTAGGCTTGAGCAGTCCTGTTGTCAGTGCTAAAACCGTTAAACTGAACCCAGCTAATCCACCAATGATTATCTGCTTTCTCATTGCTTATACCTGTGGTGTTAGTAGTAGTTTAAATTCGGCTAATTTGGTCTGCTTATCTTGAGTTTGCAGTTGCGCTAACTCAGCACCAGCTTGAGCTTGAGCGAGTTTTTCCGACAGTTCCTTTTCTGTTTCCGCTGCAATTGATTGAGCTGTAGTTGTGCGTAATTTAGCAGTCCCCAGTTCAATATTTTTCTGTTGGTTATTTTGCAATTGAATCTGATAGTCTGTTAAGTCACCTTTGACTTTCTCAAATGCAGTAGCAGTTTGAACTCCAGCACTGAAAGTTTTAGCTTTCTTACCCTCAACTACAAATCTTTCACGGGTTAAATCAAACGCTTTCCCAGTTAGCTGTACAGCGCGTGTTGCACCCTCGTAAATTCTGCTAGCCTTGATAAACTCACTCTGAGATACTTGTGGTAAACTCTCAGGCGGGTTTAGCGGGTCTTTAACGCGATAATCAGCAGGTTGGAAGGAAGGTAATTCATCCTGCACACTTTCCACACCGAGGGGATTCAACCCACTCATCTCACTGTATTGAGCAGCTTCCTTGACTTGTTTGACAGTATTCTGGACTGCTTTTACTGTAGAAGCTGCTGTTTTTGTGGCACTCTTAGCAGCGCCTACGGTTTTCTTAGCTAGAGTCCTTCCTCTACGCTGTGAAGCATTCTTACTTAAGCTTGGTCTTGCCATCTTAATTCCTCCGATTTGTGTTGAAAAACCCCGTGGGATACTTGTAGTTTCTGTTGTTGGTCATCTACTGCTTCGAGTAAATCCAACAGATAATCATCAAAGTCGAACTGCTCAAATGCTTCCTCTACTTGGTTTTGGTCTACTTGTCTTGTGACTTCTTCCTCCATAGAATTAAGCCGGGAGTTGCACCCGGCACTGGCTTTATTGCTTGCTGATGATTTGTGAGTGGTGAGTGGTGCTTCCGTCAGGGTCAGTGCGAGTGGTGGTTACGTTGACCCACGTCTGGTTACTGGTTTTGGTTTGAGAATACTGGGGTAACGGTGCGAAATCTTGTGCTGTGGTGGTTTGTGACATAATTAGAGAACCGTAAAGTAATTTTGGCTTTGTGGTGTGCAGGGATTAGCGCTCAAAGTTTGGTCGCCGAGAGCGCTACTCCCATTTAGGCCGAGCGATTTCCTCCTAATTTCTCACTTCTTTCTTGATTGGAAATAGGCAAAGCATAAATACACATACCGTCAGCTTCATAAGCTTCTCTCTCCGGATTAAATCGAGAAGAATGTTCGACAAATAAAACCTCGAAATATTTAGTTACACCTGAGACTATGCAAGCAACTAAATCGCCGGGACGGGGTACAGCTCTGAAGGCTACGCGCTCCTGACTATATAAATCGTTTTCTCTATAAGCAAGTATCGTCACAAAACTTGAGTAATTGGCATCGAATATCATTTGATTTCTCCTAACGCTTGATGGATGGTCGTGTACTCTCTTCGGGAAATAATGAATCCTGGTCGTAGGTTGACGATGATTTTTGCAGCTTGTTGAGCAGTCCCTAAATCAACTCCAGCAATGAATAAAGCTATCTGGAGACTGGTTAGATTACGCTCTAGTTCTACTTCACTTGGTTGATACAGGTAGCACTGGGGATAGTAAGGTTCATTGTCTATAAGGGCTGTAGCAGTTTCTGAACTTGGTTTTGTCAGTACAGTTTGTGGCATGATTGGTACAGGTATATTCTGTTGAGGTTGCGATACTTGCAATGGGTCGCAACCCCTATCAACTAGGACTTTTTTGCTAAGGGGACATCTCCCTGTAAGATTTGCTGTTTGTCACGCTCCAGAATTGCCCGACGTTTCAGCCACTTCTGAGCATTCTTTTTCCGTAAGGCTTGCCATTCCAAATCATCCTGCTGATTCCATGCTGAGTCCTCAGCTTCCAGCTCAGCAGTGATTGCTAGGAAGTCTCCAAAATCCTCATCAACAGATGATTCAATGAGTTCTAACTCACCTTGCAAGACCTGGACTTTATCGCTTGCTTTTGTTGTCACCGCCAATCCAGCAAATGGACTGTCTTCCTGGGTGATTAAGGCTAATCCTCCGGTAACTTCTGGTTGAGAGTCTTGTTGAACTGCTTCAGCGTATTCATCTTGAACCAACTCCTGATAAGCAGGGAAAGTTGTTTCCTTTAACTTGAGCGCTTCCTGTAGTGCAAATTCTGTGTACTGACCATTGACTCGGAAAGCTGTCTCAGGTAGCCAGTACCAAGTCTGAATTAAGTGCTTTGCATATTTGTAGAAAGTCCTTTTTGCTAAGTCCAACTTTTCCAGCATCTCTTGTACTGTGTAAGTCGTATTTTCACCGCTAGCAGTAGGCACTCCTGGTAGGCACTCATCTGAGTGCATAGGCACTGGCAGACACTCGGTAGACACTGTGCATGGCACTGTGCCGTGCATTGCCTGGACACTCTTATTTGTCTCAATAGTCGGGAAATCAGTCATATCAATTATTTCAGCCATCGTGCATTCTCCGTTCACTAGTAGGCAGTGCCGTTCACTGGTTGGCACTGTGCCTGTATGTCTGTTACTATAGCTATAGACTACAATTGTTGTCAACAACTGTATAAAATATAATTTATCAAAGACTGTAGACTAGATAGAGAATCAGTCTTTTAGGTCTATTACGGATGGATGTTGTACGAGAAATAGTAGTATCAGCACCGGGATTAGGAGAAAAAATCAAGAAAGCTAGAGAAAAAGATACCCGTTCAGTACAGGTGTTAGCGACTCTAGCTCAAATTTCTACAGCTTATTGGTATTTTATTGAACAAGAAAAACGTTCCTCAATTACAGAAGAAAACCTTAGAAATATAGAAAAAGTATTGGGTGTAAATTTTGGTGTTAAATTTCCTGATTGATATAACTATAAGAATACAAATTTTGAAAAATAAAAGGGATGAAAAATGACCCACACATCTGTCAAACTGACCTTCTCGCAATATCTCGAATATGACGATGACACAGACAACCGTTATGAATTATGCGATGGGGAGCTGATACCAATGCCACCGGAAAGTGAATTAAACGGTTGGATAGTTGAATGCTTACAGAGCGAGTTCGCTCAATTCGTCAAGCGCCGCTTAGTTAGGGTCAACCTCTACGAATTACAAGTTTTAGGTAAAACACAAAACCGTTTTCCCGACTTAGTGGTATTGAGAGAGGAACACATTGAATTAACCAACAAGCGGCGTACTATCACTCTCAATATGCCTCCCCCGCAGTTAGTAGTTGAGGTAGTTAGTCCCTACAGAAGCCAAAGGGATAAGAACTACAACCGTGATTACATTGAGAAGCGGCAACAGTATGAGCAAAGGGGTATTCCTGAATACTGGATTGTTGACCGTATTGCACAAGTTGTAATCATACTCGTGTTGGTCAACGGGAAGTATCAGGCAACTGAGTTCAATGGGTCACAGCGGATTGTTTCTCAGATTTTTCCTGAACTAGAACTGACTGCTAAACAGGTTTTGGAAGCCAGGTGATCCATAACCTCGTTTTTTGGGATCAATAGATATTTTCAAGAATATTTAAAATGCACCAAGCGCAACGCACGAAATTTCAAGCAAAGCAAACTACAATCAATCTTTTTGCAAGATGGGGTTGCTTACGTACAAGGAGCCGGTAAACCACGGCAAATTTCGTGAAGATTTTGGACTATATTCACCAAAATTTTTATCAAGAATGGCTGTAGCTCTCTTAGGGCAAGGAATACAGATTTTGTAAAGTTAGCTAAGCTTTATTCACCAAAATTTGCCTTCCTCAAAGAATCCCACGAAAATAATAAAAAAGCGGCTAAGCCTCTTGCCCTCGCTTGAATCGGATGCTTTTGCAGAGCATCACGAGAAGCAAAAAGCCAACCGAACAAATTAAAACATCACTTTTAATCTAACATCGGTTGCCAGGATTGAACATATGTGGGTATATGGCTCATGTATGCACAAAGAGTCCCTAAAAGCAAGAGGTTGCCCCGTGTAGTAATACGGTGACAACCCATGAATAGTACAAATCGAGTAGCACAAAGTGCTAACAAATGCAGTCTCAAATGCCCTCACTGTGGCAATTACAACATTAAATCAGGCGCGGGATTAAAGCCGAATCAATTCTCTCTCCATTGCCTGGATTGCAATAAGTTCCTGGGCTATAAATCAGCAACGCTCCCTTGGCCAAAATCTAAGCGGATAAATCTGGCCACCCTCTTCGCTGAGCAGGGAGGTGCGCTATGAGCAGATTCATCCCTTCCAAAAAGCATCAGCCATGCGAAATATGCGGTGATACATCTGGAAAATGCCGTACCCACCAGGATGGGGAAATCTTACTGTGTATGAGCTTCAGTGGCTCTAAGTTCGGAGAGATTCAAAATGGGTACAAATGTATCAAGGAGGACAAGGGCAAGGGCTGGACTACCTGGAAAATTGATAACACCCAGGAGTGGACAGAGCAGCAGCGCTCCGAGTGGAGACAGCGGTTAGAGGCTAGGAGAAGGCAGCAAGCCAAGAAAGATGAGGCAAGGGCAAATCTTGCTCTATCAGAGCAGCAGAAACATGAGCAGTATTCAGCACTGCTTTCTGAATTAACCCTTCATCCAGATG
>JAAHGL010000208.1 GCA_010692635.1 Symploca sp. SIO2C1
TAGGAAAAGACTCCAAAGGAAATAGTTCGATGTAGACACAAAGGAGGGAAATAACAACTGAAATGAAGGTAGCAACGACAATTAAACGTCGCAGCGTAGGTCTACTTACATAAGGCAAAGCAATGCATATTGGTAACACTACCGTCAATAAAAGAATTGGGAACAAGACTGGCAGCAGCAAAGCAAAGAGGATGGCTGTACTCCACAAGCCAATGCAGACACTTACTACTGCTGGCTTAATTTGTTGGCGTCCCGTCAGCAACAAAGCTCCAATATAAAGCAGCATTAGTATCCCAGATACCGCGATCGCAGTGAGAAGAATCGGAGTCGGAAAAAATACTTTAAGCATTAATAACCCGACAATAGAGCCACCGCCTGCAACTATACAGGCAATTAAGAACTGCCGTAGCAATCTAATCTCCGTCGGTTTCTCACTAGACAATTCAGAAATTTTGGACATGAGTCAGGCTTTGGGCTTTATACCGTGATCAAGAAATTGATTGGTAGATTGGGTGAGTCTTGCTACAGCTAATTTTTGGTGAAAAGCAGCGCTTAGGTTTGCTGATGGTTTTTGAGCAATAGAGCTATTACTAATGTCAAGGGTGCAACTTAACACATAAGCCAATCCCCCTCATTCAGTAAATGTAACTCCCTACCCTCTCTTCTCCATCTCCCTTTATAGTCATATTGAGGACTTAATTCCTCTGTGATTACACTGAGGGAAACATATTCCCAAAGTCTTGATGAGTGAAGGTGGGTTAGCCTTTGCCAACCATACTTCTCTTCCCTTGGAGTTAAATAAATACCCTTCTTATCTCCCTAAAGAGAGATAAAAGTTTAGTCTTTAATTGTTGACCTGGCTCACTGGTCAATTTTCAATTTTCAATTCTCAATTCCCTATTCAGTCTCCAAAAAAGCGAGTAGCGAAGTTTTGAGATCGTGTTGGAGAAAGGGCTCTAGCTTTGAGAATTGCTGCTGCCAAAAAGGCGTAGGATAATACCCCAACTATTGCCAAGAGCAAACCACTAATGTATCCAGTGGTATTCCAGAGGGCATGGAGAGCAGAAGCACTAATATAACCAATGAACAATATCAACCAACCTTGACGAGGTTTGAGAACACTTAAGCCAATAAAATATCCCAAATAGCCACTGTAGGCCATATGTCCTGCCACTGAGCCAAGAACACGGGGTATTAGCAACTGTAGTCCCAGCAACTGACCTTGTCCTTCACTAGCTTGCAAGGTGATATTGTTGATGATTTCAGGAACATACTGACCTAAAGTTTCTACCAGTGTAAAACCAACAGCCGATGCTGCCCCGAGCAAAATTCCATCTAGAGGTTCCCAAATACCAACTCGTTGTCGCCAAGGAAAGTGGAGTAGGCGACCTAATAACAATGCTGCTAGAACCGGTAATGCCTTAAGCAGCTCTTCCATCAACCCTGCACCAAAAAACATCTGGATGAGTAAAGAGCCAAAGCTAATTTGTTCTCCTTGAGCAGGCAGATTTCCGGGCAAAATTTCTCGAAAAACGGTGATAAATACTGACAGAAGTGGACTGATTAAGATTAAACCAGTAGCGATCCCACAACTAAGCAATACCCACCAAGGCTTAGCCTTACCGCAGAGTTGATAGACAAAAAATAAAGCTGCTCCTGCTAAATAAGCAGCAATTAGCAAGTTAAAGACTATTGGCTGACCAACAGCAGCAAACATCAATACGACAAAGAATACAGTCAGGATACCTGGAACTAAAAAAGCTTTTTGAGTTAAATCTCTTCCTGTAGAAACAATAGGAAATAGTTGAGTTAAAGTGACTAAATCGGATTTAGGTCGTCCTACAACAGTAGGACGTTTAGTTGGTTTGCTGATAGCTGCAGGGGCATTAGAAGATGATGAGGAGGTAAGGGTGTGGTGGGACTGGTCTTCAAAGATGAATTGTGGACCATTTTGACCTAACTCAATGTGATCACCTGAAACTAACTTATGGCAACCTTGCAGGAGCTGTCCGTTAATAAAAGTACCATTGGCGCTATCTAGGTCACAAATTTCCCACTGGGGTAAGCCATTTTTCTGAGAGAGGAGGGGGCGAATTGCGAGGTGACGCCGCGAGACAATTGTGTACTGATTTTGATCTAAGACAATTTGACAGTTGGGGTCACGTCCTATCACTATCTCTTGATTGTCAGAGATAGTATAGACTAGCAATGGCATGCCTTCTGGTGTACTACCAGTAGACAACTGTCTCAAATATCCTTTGTAGAGTTGACCAGTCACGCTGATTTGTTGGTTGTTGGTTGTTAGTTGTTGGTTGTTAGTTGTTAGTTATTGGTGAAATAAATAACTCACAATTAACAAACCATGACTGGTAGATTTTAATAGCGCAGGTAGGAAGGTTTTACCTTTTTTTGTTTACCTTCCTACAAGCTAAAAGTTGTTGACTAGACTTCCTTAGTTAAGTTAGAAGTAACAGGGAACACAAGCTGCTAAACCTGAACAGTTCTAAGGGTTTACTTTACTGATTAGCCCTGGCATCACGCACTGCTGCGTAGAAACACAGCCCTCCCAAAGGAATACTTGCCGTCAGAATAATACTTGTAATCAAGGAACCAAGTTGGGGTTGCCCGGAAGAAAGTTCAAAAATTGAACCGACGGCAGCAATGCCAGAAATGCAGGAAATGAGCAAAAACAGCCCACTTTTAGGAGTCATCATAATGGGTAAAGATACCTTAGGTAATTGGTTTGACCGCTTGGTTTGAGAAGCCATGCTTTTTGAGTTCTTCTGTCAAAGCTAGACTATTCTCCACTCGATCAACAAACATTATCCCTTTTAGATGATCCATCTCATGCTGAATAGCACGAGATAATAACTCTGTTGCCTTTAGGGTTTGCGGGCGTCCGTTTTCATCTTTGTAGGCAACTTCGATCGCATCTGGGCGTTGGACATCTAGGTACACTCCTGGAATACTCAAACAACCTTCTTGAGCATCACACAGAGTTTTGCCAAAGCTCTTGATCACAGGGTTAATTAAAATCAGAGGAGGATTTTCTGCGTTGTCAGGTTCGCAGTCAATCACAATAACTTGCTTATTAATCCCTACCTGAGGTGCAGCAAGACCAATACCATCAGAGCTGTACATTGTCTTTAGCATTTGCTCTGCTAAATGCCGGATACTTTGATCCACCTTCGCAACCCGCTTAGCAGGCTGACGGAGGACGCGATCGCCCAGATAATGCAGCTTTAAAGGAGGATTTTTTAATTTTTTCTTTTCGACGAGAACTTGAGCAGTCATGGGGTTGATTAAGGGTGAGTGCAGCTAGAGTTTCAATTGTAGTTTTCCTTAATACTTATCATAATCTAATCTGAAAATAGGCAACAGGTAGAACGTAACAGGCAAGAGGACAGGAATAATTTTTCTCCTTTGTTGTGAACGCAAGTTCATTGCAGTCTAACCAAATTGTTCGGTTACCGGAAATTGTTTAGTAGCGGATACTGTAAACGCTAAGGATTAGGGGATATTCTCCCCTGTTAGATATTAGTTGGGATGAGGGGTATTACCCCTCCCTGATTCTTCAAGGAGTATGATCAAATAGTTGAAAACTTGTAAACTCAAATGCGATCGCAATGGGAATGTCTGCTACAAAATCTGGGTGAATGGCAAGGTTCATTTACCCACTTCTCACCTGCAGGGGAACAGTTGGAAGATATTCCTAGTGTATTGAACCTAGAACAAGTTAACGATAATCAAACGGTTCGTCTGACTCTGCGCCGGTTTCCACCCAATCAGCCAGTGAAGGAACAAGTTCTGGAATTCACTAATATTGGTAGAAATATCATGTTTTGTGATAGTGGTGCCTTTTCCCAAGGTTCGATGCAATGGGCTCCATTTTCACAATTTGGAGCAGAATTGGCTTTAATCGAAGGTAATCGTCGTCTGCGTCTAGTGCAGATGTTTAACCGAGAGCGTCAGTTATCATCGCTAACTTTGATTCGGGAACAACTAGCTGGTATAAATGCACCAGAATGTCCACTATTGACTTGGGAGCAACTATTGGGAGAATGGCAGGGAGAAGCTGTAACAATGTATCCTGATTTACGCTCCCCTGAAACTTATGCCACTCACCTCAAACTCCAGCAACAGGACAACAACCATTTGGTACAGCAGCTAAGGTTTGGCACTGGTACATCAGTTCGCACAATTACTTCTACTGCCAGAATTGATGGTTCAATGCTTTACTTTGACCAGAGTACCTTACCTGTCCAGGTGTTACTACTACCGGATGGTGCATCCTCCAACTGTCCACGGGAAATTAAACCTGGTCACCGTTTTGTGCTAGAAGTAGGTTGGTTGTACCAACCCAACCATCGCCAGCGCCTGATTCGCAGCTACAGCGATAAGGGGGAGTTGTTAAGTCTGACTTTGGTGAAAGAGGAAAAAGTTAAAACATCCTAGTACAAGAGGGCAGAACCCACCCCTAACCCCTCCAAGGAGGGGAACAGAAGGCCCCAAGGGAAGAAAGCTTACTGTACAAGCTTTTTAACCTTTTTTAACTGGTCACTTATTTCCGCCAAGCTGCACTAGAGAGATCAGGAAACTGGGCAAGCCAGGGGAGACAAGGAGACAAGGGAGAAATTCCCAATTCCCAATTCCCAATTCCCAATTCCCAATTCCCAAACTTATCTTCTTTGACGAGATGAAATTGGTAATGACTCAGAGACAGCTGTTTTAAAGGGACGGAGCCTCTCCAAGCTGAGAATCAGTAAAAATACTAAGAGCTGAATTGGCCAAGGCGCCATTGCCACTCCACAGATCAAGCACAAAATAGCACTGCCAACGGCAAGAACACGGGGAACTTCGTGAGAAGCTCGTAAAAACAATAAGATGCTTCCTACGGCACAGAGGAGAAGAATCAGGGAAATGGAAAGCATCTCGATCACCTCTAGAATGTAAAAAACTTAATTAGAGGCTCTCACTAGAGCGTATGATCAGTGCGAAAGCCCCTTACAGTCTAAACAGTAACACTTTATGATTATGGAAACTTGTAAACTTAATAACAAAAGCTAATTTGTTTAAGAAACTTTGCATAACTTTGCATTTTATCTTGAAAGAAAGATTAGCTACTTAGATTTTTAAGCAGCTTTGATATTTTAATTCCTAACCAGGAGTGTGCATGTGACCAACTCAATAATCAATAAATTGCGCCTCAACCTATCCGTTGGTGCAGCAAAAACGGTAACTTCTCTAGTGCAGTTATTTCGCTTGGGAGCAGCAAGTGTTCTACCAGGGGAAATTGCTCGTCGTCTGCAACCACAAATTCTACCTCTATTGTTTGAACAAGTAAGGCGAGGAGTAATTCTCATCGTTGGTACCAATGGTAAAACTACTACTTCTTTGTTGTTATGCACTATTCTAAAAAATCAGGGTTGGCGAGTTGCTCACAATACCACCGGCGCCAACTTAATTAATGGTTTAGTGACCGCACTTTTAGAAAATACCAATTTGATTGGTCAATTGGATGCTGACTACGCAATTTTGGAAGTAGATGAGAATGTTTTGCCCCTAGTATTGCAGGATTGTCAACCTCAATTTATCTTAGGTTTAAATCTGTTTCGTGACCAACTAGACCGGTATGGAGAAGTAGATACCATTAGTCAAAGATGGCAGAAGGCAATTGCCCCACTACCAGATGAAACATTAGTGGTTTTAAATGCCGATGATCCCACTCTCTGCCACCTAGGTCAACAATTACGCCAAAAAGTTCGATTCTTTGGTTTAAGTGAACCAGAAGTTTATCTAGAGGAAATTCCCCACGCCGTCGATTCGATTTACTGTCCTAGTTGTGGACATTCTTTGGACTATCAAGGAGTCTACCTCTCCCATTTAGGCGACTATAACTGTCCCCAATGTGGTTTTAGCAAAAGTCCCTTAGCAGTTGATAGTCAGGAGTGGCCTCAAATACTCATTGGCATTTATAACAAATACAATACTCTAGCAGCTGGGTTAGTAGCTACAGAAATGGGAATTAACCGTGCTGCTATTTACGACACCATCAAAAACTTCCGTGCTGCCTTTGGTAGAGCTGAAGAATTAGAAGTTGAGGGTAAGCATGTGCGGATTCTGTTATCCAAAAATCCTGTAGGGATGAATGAAACTATCCGTGCAGTGCATGACATCCAAAAAGTTGGGGGAGCATCCACCAAGTTGGTAGTACTCAATGACCGGACACCAGATGGTACTGATGTATCCTGGATTTGGGATGTGGATACTGAGAAGTTAGTGGAGTTAGGGGGAACTATTATTGTCAGCGGCGATCGCGTTTATGATATGGCTTTGCGTTTACACTATAGTCAGACAAAAGGACAACACAATTGCCAACTAATCGTCAAAGAAGATTTGCCAGAAGCGATCGCTACTGCTCTAGAACAGACCCCAGCTGAAGAAACTCTACATATTTTACCTACTTATTCCGCTATGTTAGAAGTACGAGGCTTGCTAACTGGTCGCCAAATTTTGTGATTGACACTCCCATCGTACTGGCGCGACACAGCTAAAATGGTGGAATAGGTAGGTTGGGTGGAGCGATAGCGTAACCCAACACTCTTCGGATATTCCGTTGGGTTTCACTTCGTTCCACCCAACCTACAGTTTTAGTTGTGTCACTAAAATAGTCTATTAGGTAGGGCTTGCTGTATAAGTGTGGAAGCGATGCCAGACAAGGCTTTCAATCATTTCTTGACCCCAAAAAGTCCAAGGTTTTTGAGCCCATCAAGACAATTTCCTTGCACCATCGTAGGGAAACACCAGCTTAAATTCCGAATATGAGGTAAAAGTAAGCAGATTTTTAAGAGCTACTTTCACTTCAATTAATTGCCTCAAAGAGTTGTGCCGCAAGCGATAGTACACTCTTTACTTATTACTTATTACTTATTACTTCTCCTTTGTTTCCCCATCTCCCCACCCTTTTTTTCGCTCATATCATGTCCGCCTAATCGCTAAGGATAGTGCAACATCAGTACTAATGTTCGGGGTATTTGTGTTGTTTTTTTTATAAAACTTAATAATCATGGCTAGGGAATTTTCAGAAAGGCTATGGTGTCAATGAGTTCTAAGCAAAAGACAAACTTGGTATTGTTTATGAAACTGGATTTACGTCGATTTGTTCAGGCTACGAACCCAGCCAATACATTATTTGTAGAGAATCCAGAACAAGATAAGAAGTATTATATTGATTTTTCCTCAGTGCGTGGCGGTCAGATCATTGACGAGTTAAGGGATAATATCACTTTATGGTCTGCTGATGCTCCTACCTGCCAGCTATTTACTGGACATATTGGTTGTGGCAAGTCTACAGAATTGCTACGGCTCAAGGCAGAGTTGGAACAAGAAGGGTTTCATGTAGTTTATTTTGTATCGGATCAAGACCTGGAAATGAGTGATGTCGATGTCAGCGATATTTTGCTGGCAATCGCTCGCCGGGTGAGTGAGAGTATCGAGAAACTTAAAGTTGATGAGCCCAGAAACCCCAAGGATATTATCAAAAAAGTTGGAAAACTGCTACAGACAGAAATTGAGCTTTCTGCTGAGTCAACCATTCCTGGCGTGGGTAAAGTTGGTGTCAATATTGATGAAGACTTTAAGTTTGAAGTCGGTATTCCTGGGATAGGAGAAGTTACTGTTGACAGCAAAGAGGGTGTTTCCCTAGTAGCACCGTTAATTGGCAAGATTGCGGCTAAGGCAAAAGCTAGTCCTGAATTTCGCAGTAAACTAAGGGAACGTCTAGAACCACGAACCGCAGGCATTTTAGAAGCAATCAACTCGGAACTGCTAGTACCCGCTCAAGAAGAGTTGAAGCAGCATGGAAAAAAGGGACTGGTGGTGATTGTTGATAATTTGGATAAGATAGATAACTCGGCTAAAACCTGGGGACGCTCCCAGTCAGAATATTTGTTTGTAGACAGAGGGGAACAATTACGAAAACTGAAGTGCCATCTAATTTACACGATGCCAGTGGCATTGAGGTTCTCCAATGACATTGAAACTCTCAAACAAAGATTTATCCAAGGACCAAAGGTTTTGCCGATGGTACCAGTGCGGTTCCGGGATGGGAGTGAATGTTCCGAGGGGATGGCGCTACTGAGAGAGATGGTACTGGCGAGAGCTTTCCCTGATTTAGCACCTGAGCAGCGCCTTCAACAAATCACAGAAATTTTTGATGGCTCTGAGACTTTCAACCGGTTGTGCCAGGTTAGTGGGGGCCATGTGCGGAATTTGCTGCGGTTACTCAATGAGTCTATTAAAAAAGAAAGGGGACTACCTGTCTCCCGTAAGAGTTTAGAAGAGACGATTCGAGCCTATCGCAATGATCTAGTATTAGTAATTGATTCTGATGAGTGGGAGTTACTGCGCCAAGTTATGCGAGATAAAAAGGTAGCAGGAGATGACAGATACAAAACTCTCATCCGCAGTATGTTTGTCTATGAGTACTACTACAGCCAGGATAATTGGTTTGATCTCAATCCGATTTTGGCAGATGCTGAGGAATTGAAGAATGAGTGAGTCTCAATTCTCTGCTGAGAGTATTGCCAATAACGAGAAGTCGTTGCAGGAGCTGAAATTTGATTTAGAGATATCTCAAGGGCAATTTAAGCTAATTCTAGCTCACTGTAACTACGGTAGTTTGCGGCAACAAATGGTACAGCGGCTGCGAGAAATCTGCTCTGTCCCCATTCGGGAAATTGTCCTGGAACCGCCTGTCAAAAAACTTTACTCCAGAATTCGAGAGGAAATTAGGAATGAGATACCATCAGTGATGATGGTATTTGGCTTGGAGTTAGTCAGTGACATTGAGCATTTACTGACTTCAATGAACTCGGAGCGGGAGAAGTTTCGTAAAGATTTCCGCTTCCCTTTGGTGCTGTGGATTAATGATGAGATTTCCCAAAATCTATCTCGCTTGGCACCTGATTTCAAGAGTTGGGGTACTCGGACAGAATTTGTGATTGTGCCTCAGATGTTCAGCCATGAACTACAACAGCAAACCGATGGTTTATTTGCCAGAATTCTTGAGTGGGGTGTCAGTCAGTTTGTCAGTAACGATGCCATCTTTAGTTCTGGTTATCGCCAGGAAATTAAAGCAGCTTTACGGGATTTGACTCGTCAAGGACAGAATATCGAACCAGCACTGCAAGCCAATCTCAATTTTATCCAGGGTAGAGACGCTTATACCCAAGATGAGATTGATACTGCTTTAGCTCAATATCAGCAAAGCCTAGACTTTTGGCACCACAGCAACAATCTAGAGCGGCAGGGAGTATTATGGTTTCACATGGGATTGTGCCATTGCCGTAGAGCTGAACTGGATTCAGCAGGAAGTCGCCCCCATTGGCAGAAAGCAAAGGATTCTTTTGAGCAATGCCTTGATCTTTTTGAGCAGGCAGATAGTCCAGATTTAGTTGCCAAATTTATCACTCAGTTGGGGGAAGTGTGGCGACAGTTGAAAGACTGGGACAAATTACACCAGCTTGCTCAGAAATCCCAGCAGCTGCATCAAGCTAATGGCAATCGAGTGCTGTTGGCTCAAGATTATGGCTTTTTGGCAGAAGTGGCTCTGGAGCGGCGAAACTGGAATGAGGCAAATGCTCTAGCCACCAGAGCACTGCAAACCCTAGAAACTGTTTCAGACGAACAGAGGCAACATTGGCACTTATATCCGTTACTTTTAGCACGATCGCAACTACTTTTAGCGCGATCGCAACGACAGTTAGGACAAGTTGAGGAAGCTGTCGCCAATTTGGCACGAGCCAAAGAGGGCAAACCCCAAGACCATCCGCAACTCTATATTCAGATTCTAGAAGAATTGCGATCGCTCTACAAGGATGAGCAACATCAATATCTCAAAGCTTTTCAAGTCAAACAAGAATGCCGCTCGATTGAGCAACAGTTTCGTTTCCGGGCTTTTATTGGTGCAGGACGGTTGCAGTCTCAACGCCAGGTTAACAGAACAGTGACTCTAAGCTCTAATCAGGAGGAACTTGCTCAAGAAATTATTGATTCTGGACGAAAACCAACCGTTGATGAACTGATTAGCAGAATTGAAAGCAGAGATAAAAAGCTGACAGTAATTCATGGTTTGTCAGGAGTGGGGAAAAGTTCTTTAGTCAATGCTGGTTTAGTTCCTGCTCTCAAACTCAAAAAAAGCAGTAGCACTGGCGACATTTTGGCCGTCACTTTGCGAGCTTATAACAATTGGGTCAAGGAATTGGGAAAAAATCTGGCTCAAGAGCTTAACTCCAGAGAGATTATCTTGCCCTCTATCCCTGATTCTAGATCTACTCTGATTCAAGAATTAAGCCGTAATGGACAACGTAACTTGCTCACAGTGCTTATTTTTGACCAATTTGAAGAATTCTTCTTTGCCTGTCCCAGCCGCCAAGAGCAACAAATATTTTTTACTTTTTTGAAGGAATGCTTGGATATTGACTATATCAAGATAATTCTTTCTTTACGAGAAGATTATCTGCATTACTTATTACCTTTGAACAATATCGGCAGTAGAGTTATCAACCAGGATATTCTCGGTAAAACCATTCTCTATCAGTTAGGCAATCTCCAGCCTGAAGCAGCTAAAAATTTAATCAAAAATTTAACAATGCGCTCTTCTGTTCATTTTGAAGAGGATTTAATTGATCAATTAGTCAACGATTTAGCTCATGACTTGGGAGAAGTGCGTCCCATTGAATTGCAGGTAATCGGAGCACAAATGCAAACAGAGGGCATCAGAACTCTAGCAGAGTATCAGCAAGTTGGATCGAAAGAAACACTGGTTCAGCGATATCTGGAAGAAGTTATTGAGGACTGTGGTGCTGAGAATGAACAAGCTGCCAGATTAGTCTTGTATTTGCTGACGGATGAAAAAGACTCTCGCCCTCTTAAGACTCGCACTGAACTGGAAAAAGAGTTAAAAGCATCAGAAACCAATGGTATAGTAGAAGCTGACGAGTTAGATTTGGTATTGGAGATTTTCCGACAATCTGGTTTAGTGTTACTTTTGCCAGAAACTCCATCTAATCGCTATCAATTGGTACACGATTATCTGGTAAGCTTTATCCGCAGGCAACAGCCAAAATTAAAGGAAGAACTAGAAGAAGAGAGAAAGCAACGAATATTGGCTGAAGGGAGACAAATTATTGCAGAAGAGCAGCAAAGGTTGGAGCAAGAGCAAAGAATACTTGCTGAAGCTAGGGATAATTGGCGTCGGCGAGAAATCAAGAAAATAATACTTGTGCAAGTGGTGCTCGTGGTTATTTTTGGAATATTACTTTTGAGGGCAATTCAAGAGTGTAAGTCAAACTGCAAAACAAGATCATCAATCGCTGCCACAATCGTTTCTGTTGTATTTACCAGAATTCATACAGATACTAAAAATTTTGTATGATTATTTTGCTAGCTTTAATGTATATAATATCAGCACTAATATAGCAAGCAAAACTAACATAGCTAGCCCAAACAATTGATTGGGTAAACATAAGTTACTTTCTTGTATAAAAGGTAATATTTTATTCACGCATACTTGATTTTCCATTATCAAAATTACATCCCTAAAAACGACAAACAACCCCGACACAGTAGAGATTGTTGCTCTCTGTGCGAAAAAAAACCTTGATTAAGGTTTAGTTCAAAATCAAATTGTGAGAAAGCTGAGCCCCTGCAAAGACCCAATATTGGGTTTTTAGGCTTTCTAGCTAACCTTTACTGGATCTAGTCAAACAATCCGGATAGTTATAGTTAATTGTGCGAAGAGAGTTGAGTAATTGCTGATGAGATATTGGCAGACGCTAATCAATTAAGCTTATGAGTGAGTTGCACTTACCTGTGGAAACTGCTGTTGATAATGAGAAATCCTTGAAGGATTTAGCTTGGGCGATAGACATATCCGAGGGACAAACTTCCTTGATTTTGGTTCGCTGCAACCACCCTACTGTGCAGCAGCAAATGGTGCAGCGGCTGCGAGTACTTTGCCCAGACATCCAAGAAATAGTCCTTGCTCCTTCTGTCAATAAGCTTTATTCCACAATTAGAGAGCAAGTAGGCGATGACGAGCCACCAGCATTAATGGTATTGGGATTAGACTCAGTCAGCGACATCAATCAGCTGCTGATTTCTCTGAACTCAGTGCGGGAGGAATTTCGCAAACACTGCCGCTTTCCACTAGTGCTATGGGTTAATGATGAGATTATGCGAAAATTCATTCGATTAGCACCGGATTTCGAGAGTTGGACAACACGTACTCAGTTTGCGAGTATTCCTGACACGGTAAGCAACAGTAAGAACTAGAACACTGATTAACTAACTAGGGCTTGCTGAAAAAGTCGATTGATTCGGGTTTTGAAGTAATGAGTAATGAGTAATGAGTGATGAGTAATGAGTGAATTACCCCTCGATTAGCTCCCAGATTTTTTCAATTGTGCAAGCTTTTTGAGCCAAAAGGTATAATTTACTTGCACTTATTTCGCTTGCAAAATGCTTGAAAGCCTTCTCTGGCATAGCTTCCACACTTATACAGGAAGCCCTAGGGCTTGCTGAACAAGTGTGGAAGCTATACCAGACTGTGGTTTCAATGATTTTTTGACCAAGCCTTGTGCAAGGAAATGGTCTATAGAAGCTTATTTTCCTTGCACTTTGATGGGAAATCCCTGAGTAACCTTGGGGAAT
>JAAHGL010000209.1 GCA_010692635.1 Symploca sp. SIO2C1
TTTCAGACTTATTCAACTTTCCCCTAGATAAGGGGAGAGGAAGGGGTAGCCGTTGGCTACCCCTTCCTCTCCCTGACAATGATTATCATTCTCTTTGCGGGATGTTTTATTTTTTGGAAGTCCCTAATGCTCTTGCTAAACCTCGACTATTGAGAATCCATTCATTATCTGGTGCGAGTTCAACTGCTTTGTCACAGGCAGCTATCACTTTTTTAGCTTGCTCATTAATGCAACCTTCCCAACACAGTTTATTCCAATCAGAGGCAGAAATTGCTAAATTAGTATCCCATGCTTGAGCTTGATCGTAAGCCAACATCGCTTGATCAAACTTATCATCTTTGATTAACTGCTTTCCTATCCGCAAGAGACTGGCTGCGGCTGAACTTAAACTGAAGCTGGAGTCACGTTTGACTGCTTTTTGGAAAGCAGAAACTGCTTTATCAATATTGCCCTCTGCTGCCAATTGCTCAGCTTGTAAAAAGAAAGCCGTTGCCGAAGCTTCTACTCCACAGAGACGACGCTCCTTGTCACTAACATTGGGATAATTTTTTAGGTAGTCACTCACCCAATTGCAAGCCTGTTCGAGGAGTTGATCTTGGTTAAAGTTCCAAAGTTTCACTGTGTTGTCATAACTTGCTGAAGCGAGCATTTTTCCATCGGGGCTGAAAGCTACATCAACAACATACTGCTGATGCCCCTTAAAAGTCATCACTTCGATGCCATTAAGTGTCCACAATTTCACTGTGTTGTCTGCACTAGCAGAAGCAATTAATTTCCCATCTGGGCTGAAAGCCACAGCATTGACAAAATAATCGTGTCCCTTTAAAGTTTTGACTAAAGTGCCATCAGGTTTCCACAATTTAACCGTGTTATCTGCACTAGCAGAAGCAAGCAAATTCCCATCTGGGCTGAAAGCCACACTGCTAAGGCTATTCTGATGACCCTGTAAAGTTTTTTGGAAAGTGCCATCGGATTCCCACAACTTCACCGTCTGGTCATCACTAGCCGAAGCAATCAATTTTCCATCTGGACTAAAAGCTACAGCATTGACATAATCCTGATGACCCTCCAAAGTTGTCACGAAAGTGCCATCAAATTTCCACAATTTCACTGTCTCGTCTGAACTAGCTGAAGCGATTAATTTACCATTGGGACTGAAGGTAACTGCGATGACGTTATCCTGATGTCCTTGTAAAGTCTTTTTGAAAGTTCCATCGGCTGTCCATAGTTTTACCGTCTTGTCTTCACTCGCAGATGCCATCCACTTCCCATCGCGACTAAAAGCAACTGCGCTTACCTTATCCTGATGTCCTTGTAAAGTCTTTTTGAAAGTTCCATCGGCTGTCCATAGTTTCACCTTCTGATCATTACTAGCAGAAGCAATCGACTTCCCATCCGGGCTGAAGGCGATACCCCTAACAACATCCCTATGCCACTCTTGCTCCTCATCAAGTTTCCACAGTTTCACCTTCTGATCATTACTAGCAGAAGCAATCAATTTCCCATCTGGGCTGAAGGCGACACCGAAAACAGAATCCTCATGTCCGTTTAAAGTCGTCACCAAAGTGCCATCAGGTTTCCACAGTTTCACTGTATTGTCTAAACTAGTAGAAGCAATCAATTTCCCATCTGGACTGAAAGCGACATTGACAACCTTATCCTCATGCCCGTATAAAACTTTGACTAACTTACCATCAGGTTTCCACAGTTTCACCGTCTTGTCGAAACTAGCAGAAGCAATCAATTTTCCATCTGGGCTAAAAGCCACACCGAAGACAGAATCCTCATGTCCTTTTAAAGTTTTGACTAACTTACCATCAGGTTGCCACAGTTTCACCGTGTTATCTGAACTAGCCGAAGCAATCAACTTACCATCCGGGCTGAAAGCCACATCAATGACCCAATCATCATGCTCGTTTAAAGTTTTGAGTGGAGTACCATCAGGTTTCCACAGTTTTACCGTCTCGTCTATACTCGCCTTGGAGCTTCTCCTGTTGCTCTAAATTATTTCCTGTTTCACTAGTAACAACAGTACAACTGGTAACAACTAACCGTGCATCAGCTAACTTTTTGACTAAATTCCAATTGGTTGCGCTTAGTTCAGCTTTAGTAGCCACTCGTCGGGTATCTTCAGTTCCTTCACCGGGACGCACTAATTGCACAAAAATTCGGCGGACTTTTTCTTGTTCCTCTGGCTTGAGTTGACGATATTGTTTATCGGCATAGCTGGTTAAGGCACCGGAAACTTCACCAATTTCTCCATAGGCTTTGTGGGTTAATTGTTTACCGGTGCATTGTTTCCAGAGTTCAGTTAGGGCAAACTCTAATAAGGGTAAATTTCCTGGTTCCTTATCCACATCATGGAGAATACGTTCAACCAATCCCTCTTCAAAAGTAACACTTAACTTTTGGACTGGTTTTTCGATCGCTTCTCTGAGTTCTTCTGAATTCATCGAGCGGATTTTAATATCCACATTGCGTAAGACATCTGCCAAGGGAGGATAAGACAAAACATTCCCTAAAAAATCTGCCCGCATTGCTGCGACTAATACAGTGGATAAAGAGGATTGTTCGGTAAAAGACCGAAATGTATGTAAGAGAATGTCAAGAAATTTACGGCGGGTTTGTTCATCCTTACAAAGGGTGTAGAGTTCCTCAAATTGATCGGCAATCAGTAAAATGCGATCGTTGGGATGCTGCTGTTGAATTGTTGCTAAAACATCAGATAATGGAAGTTCATCATCTTGAAAATATTTTGCTAATTTACGCGCTTGAGCTATGCAGTCAGTTTCATCGAGATTCTGTATGTAGAGAGGAACCAAAGCTTGAGCAAGAGCATGGAAAGGGTCTTTCCCTGGACGAAAATGAGTAAATTGCCAATGTCCTTCCTCCTTTAATTTCGGTACTAATCCCGCTAAAATTACTGAGGATTTGCCACTACCGGAAGCACCCAGCACTGGAATAAAGCTCCTAGTCTGAGTTGCTTGATAAAGTTCTTCAATAAAAACGTCTCGCCCAAAGAAGTATTCTGCATCCTCTGGACCAAAGCTAAATAACCCGCGATAGGGACAGGGTAAATCATCTGTCTCCTCAATCGCGTCAACTATAACAGCCTTGGCTTCTTCTTGATAGTAGTAGTTGTAGTAGTTATAAATAGCATGATGGGATTGGTCAATAGTAGCGTTCCCTTGTGCATTGATAACTGCAACAGTACTCCCCTTTTGAACCACTTCAATCAGAGTCTGAATGGCTTCATCATTCCAAGTGTAGTAGTTGCGATCACCAATCTGAATATCCTGTCCCTGTCCAATTTTGACGTTGTATTTGCCAAGTTGTTCAAGGGTTTTGCGATCGCCTGCTTGCAAAAGTTGTTGCAGAGTTTTCGTGTCAGAATCATTCCAGTTACCTGAATTGATCCGCTCTAAGATGTCATTTATATTGTTAGATACTGCCATCTTATAATTAAATATGCGTTGCTGAATTACGGTGCTATTTCGGGTAGATACCCGACTTCTTCTGTTAATCATCGGTGATACCAAGAAGTCGGGTATCTTGGTCAATTTTGAGAATTATTAATCATCCTTAATCTTCAAATTACTAGCTGTTTCAAAATATAAGTTGTATTTTCCTTGCTGATTCACTTCCTGATGCCGGTCTACAATCCGAATATTTTGAGCATTGCTTCTATCAGCCAGTCGCCCGTTGAATTTTCCAGATTCAGCTTCGGTTTCTTGGCGCTGGAATAAATAGCCATCATGCACACGCATAAAGATAACCGGAGTAGCAAAGTCCCGCTTGTGATATTGCGTATTAAGAGCGATCGCACGTCGCCCATTTTGGGCAGCAATATCAACCGGATCATCCTGAGCTAACCGTTCGTAGAAGCGATAAGCAAAGCGACTTGCTGTGATGTTGGAAACCTCATACTGCATTGCTACAACTACCGGAATATTCTGTTGTACAATCTTAGAGGCAACACCAACAAAAGCTTGGGAAGCTGACAGCATTCCCCCTTCACAAGCTTGCAACATCACAACACCAGGACGGTAGCGGTTAAGTAACCCACTGAAGAAATTCGCATCAACCCATAAAGCTTCGTCAAATAGATCATCCACCAGAGCAATTTGCCCTACTTCTTCCCCAGTTTCATTCTTGAGGCAACCATGTCCAATAAAGTGAAAAATATGGGGTTGTTGCTCTAGCAACCCATCAATGGCTTCCGGAGTAGCGGGATTGACAATCGGTAATAGCTCAACTTGCTCAGATTGGCTTGTTGCTAGTTTTTCTAATACTGCCTGCACTTTTTCATAAACCACTGAACCTAAATTTGTAGGTGCAGCAATGGCTAAAGCAATCCTTAACTTTTCCCCTGGATTTAATTGAATTGCAGGAGCTGGATGCCATTGGTAACGGCGTCGAGCGAAGATCAGGTTAGGGTCAGTTCCCAGCCAAATTTCACCGAGGTTGGCACTTTCAGGTAAGCAGGTGAACTCCCAAGGCAGTGCTGCCACTTCAGGCATTCCCTGCTCATCGATATCTAGCTCAATTCGCAGCAATTGTTTGTCCTTTTGCACAACTTGGAAGTAGAAGTTGACGAAATCCTGACGCAGCACTTCATCAAACAAAAGATCAAATAAAGCTTCTCCCAGTCGCCGTGCCTTACCATAATCGTTCAGTGCACCTAGTTGATGACTCATTTCCCACAGGGAAGCAATTTCTTCCCATTGCTCCTGATAGCGTAAGATGCCAGAAGGTTGTCCCAAATCTTGATGTTGAGCATCCCATTTTTCCACCTGCACGCGATCGCGGTTAGCAATGCGAATACGATAGGTATAGTAGGTTTTAGCCATAATCAAGATCTCTCCACAATTGAGTAACCAAAATGAGATGTAGGGGCGAAGCATTCGGGTGATAATTTATCTGGTCAAACCCTAGTTTTTCCATCCGAATGCTTCGCCCTAAGATGTGGATTTTGTCTAGTTTGCCTTAGGTAGAACCAACGTCCACTTTTCCACATCACCACGAGCAAACTGACTTGCTGCTTTGTTCTTTTGCCGCAGTAATTGTTGCAATCGATCTGACAACTCACTAAAGACATCCCTGATATCACTAGTAAGCCAATTAATATCCGGTTCAGCCCATGCCTTACCCTGTAAAGTAATCGAATCTACTCCCTTGGGTACTTTGAAGACAATGACAAATTTCGCTGTCCCAATTTTCTGCAACTCCTGATCCTGAATCCGCCAGTAGCAGGTACAATTCCCTTCTCCATTCGTCAGGATTTCAGGATGTCCAAGTTCATATCGATAAGCTGGCACAGCCAGGAATGCCTGAAAATCATCCTTATTGGCTACATTTGCCTGTAGCTCACCGGGAAGTAATTCCAATAGCTGAGCTAACTCGGAGCTATCCACTCCCACATTCCAATCCAGATTGCCATTCAACCCTACCTCCATCCCTACACCAAAGCTCATAACTGAGCGCCACTGCTGTGTCGGAAATAGACTTTGAATGATTGGCTCACTGCTACCTTTCGGACTAAAATCTAATTCACAGGTCAATCGCCAAAACTTAGCAGCTCGTTCTGGACGCAAATCGATGGTTTGTGTCATCGAATAAAAGTTGAACTGCTCCTGCATCTGTTGTTTATAGATGTCGTTTAGTTCAATCCCACTACTTTTAAATGTCTCCTCTGTGAGCTGAATTAACTTATCTCTAGGATTACCAAAACTAACCTTCGATTGACGCAGACTGTCAATCGCTTCTGCTCCAAAACTCAGTTCTGTTCCTCCTGTTAGAGTCCCCTGCCATTGTTGAACTTCTTGCAAAAGCTCAGATAATAAAGCATCTGCTTCCTGTAGATTAGGAGAGGATAATTCATCAGTCATCTTAAACATCTCCTTGGGATTATTAGGTTGCTCACAGAATCTGACTCATCCACAAAACTAAATAGTTTTACTCCGAGGATAAATGAGCTGCTTTGTGAGTAATTGTTCCTAATTCGGGTTTATAATCTACTTATTACAAGTCAATAGTGGTATTATCAGGAACCATTACTGCAATATAATTAACTTCTGCCAGACGAATTACCATCACCGCATCCTCAAGCTTCAGACCCTGAACAAATTTCTGCACAGATACCTTTTCATCGCTATTATTAGTGGGATCGCAAATGAGCTAAGCCATTAAAGTGCAGGATACTCGATTGGTAATTGTTTATCCTGGAAATAGCATCTTTCCCCATTGGAGGAGTAACCACAGATGGTACAATTTGAACCGCTTTTGCGTCTACCAAGCAGTGAAGAGCTACCCTGCTCCGATGAAACTCCTGTGGATAATGAACTACAAAACCTAATTCCTAATTTACTTTTAACTATCTTGGCCTTTATTTGGCAGGAGCGCCAAGATTGGTTTTTTGGTGTGGATATGGGTATCTACTACCTCTATGAAGATGAACGTCAACCGGCACTAATACCCGATGGTTTCCTCAGCATTGGTGTACCTAGGCGCTCCTTGGAAAAAGGAAGACTCAGCTATGTCTTGTGGGAAGAAAACTATATTCCTCCTGTGTTGGCGATGGAAATAGTCTCCAAAAAATACAATGATGAGTACGAAGAGAAAAAGGATAAATATGCTCAGTTGGGAGTAAAATACTATTTGATTTACAATCCCAACCACTGGAAAAGAGACGAACACCAACCCTTTGAGTTATATCGCTTGGAACAGGGAAAGTACATCTTACAAACAACAGAACCCTACTGGATACCAGAAATAGGTTTAGGTATCGGCAGAAGTAGAGTAAATCATGTGGGGTGGGAGCGAGAATGGCTGCTGTGGTATGACAGGGAGGGTAATGCTTATCCCATCCCTGAAGAAGTACTGGAAACTGAGCGTCAACAAAAAGAATTTGAGCGTCAACGAGCTGAACAACAGCAGCAATTAGCCGAGCAACAGCGTCAACGAGCTGAGCAACAGCAAGAAAGAGCTGAAAGAGCCGAAAAAGCTCTCCAAAAGCAACAGCAGCAACTAGCAGAAAGAGCTCTCCAAGAGCAACAGCAACAGCAACAGACTCTAACTCAACTATTCTCCTTAGGTCTAACCATAGAGGAAATTGCCACAGCTTTTAATATTACCCCAAATCAAGTCAGGGAGATTCTTGGTCAACTTTAATCAAATAACTGTGAGCAGGTGTCAATCATCAAACCTGAGCCCAGCTTAATTATTATCCTATAATTCAACAATGGATAATGAACAATGGATAATGGATAATTACCTCTCCTTGAAAGAAGAGGATTGACAATCAGGAAAATATTTTCTTCATATTCTTCATAAATGAAGAGGTCTTAGACCAAATTAACCAATTATCAATTATCCATTATCCATTGATAAGATCTTTCCCTGACTCGATGGAGTAACCAGTTATGGTACAATCTCAACCGCCTTTGCGTCTGCCTACCAGTGAGGAGCTACCCTGCTCCGATGAGACTCCTGTGGATAATGAACTACAAAATCTCATTCCTAATTTACTTTTAACCATCTTGGCTTTCATCTGGCGAGGACGCCAAGATTGGTTTTTTGGTGTGGATATGGCTATCTACTACCTCTATCAAGAAGAACTTCAACCGGCACTGATACCCGAAGGTTTCCTGAGCATTGGTGTGGTGAGGCGCTCCTCAGAAAGAGGAAGACTTAGTTATGTCTTGTGGGAAGAAAACTATATTCCTCCTGTCTTAGCAATTGAAATAGTCTCGCAAAACTATAACGATGAGTACGAAAAGACAAAGGACAAGTATAGTCAGTTGGGAGTAAAATACTATCTGATTTACAACCCCGACTACTGGCAAAGAGACCAACACCAACCCTTTGAGTTATATCGCTTGGAACAAGGAGAATACATCTTACAGACAGCAGAGCCCTATTGGATGCCAGAAATAGGTTTAGGTATTGGCAGAAGTAGGGGAACTTATGTGGGATGGGAACGAGAATGGCTGTTCTGGTATGATCAAGAGGGTAATGCTTACCGCACCCTCGAAGAATTAGCAGAACGACAGCGTCAAGGAGCTGAGCAATACCAGCAACGAGTTGAAAGAGTCGAAAGAGCAGAAAAAGCCCTCCAAGAGCAACAGCAGCAAATTGCGACTAAAGTATTCTCCTTAGGCTTAGGTTTAACCATAGAGCAAATTGCCACGGCTTGTAATCTTTCCCCAACAAAAGTTAGAGCCATTCTTGAGCAACCTTAACCCAAGATTTGAATAATATGCCTGCAACGATCGCTCTCATTGCCCATGACCGTAAAAAAGACGAAATGGTCAATTTTGTCAAGCAACATCAAGCAGTCTTGGCTCGCTATCAATTAATTGCTACAGGCAAGACTGGAGAACGGGTAAAAGCTCAAACAAATTTAGCGATTGAGCTGAAGTTATCAGGTTCAATGGGAGGAGATGCTCAAATTGCGGCTCTAGTGGCAGAAGGTAAAGTGACTGCTGTGATTTTCCTCTTTGATCCCCTCCAGGCTCAACCCCACGAACCGGATATTCAAGCACTTGGGCGTATCTGCGCTATTTATAATATTCCTTTAGCAACCAATTTAGCAACAGCAGAAGCGATCGCAGATGCTTTGCGTCGGACTCGTGTTGCTCACCTAATTTTTAACCCTGTTTCTGGGCAAGGTAATGCTGAAGAAGAATTGGCTCTCATCCAACAACTACTAGAACCAGCAATGAAATTGGTAGTTCACTCTACCACACCAGAGATTAATCCCGAAGAGCTAGTTAAGGAGGCGATTTCAGCTCAAGCGGATTTAATCATTGCTTCTGGAGGAGATGGCACTGTTTCCGCCGTTGCAGGGGAACTCATTGGTAAAGATATTCCCTTAGGCATCATTCCTAGAGGCACAGCCAATGCCTTTGCCGTTGCCGTTGGTATTCCTGCTCGTCTAACTCCAATTAGAAGTTCCTGCGCAGCTATTTTAGCAGGGCAAACCCGAATTGTTGATACAGCTCTTTGTAATGGATTACCCATGATTTTACTCGCTGGCATCGGTTACGAGGCAGAAATAGTTGAGCGAGCTGATCGAGAAGCAAAAAACCGCTGGGGTGCATTGGCTTATATCATGGCTGGCATCCAACAGTTCAACGAGCAGGAGCTTTTTGAAACTAAGATTGAAATTGAAGGTGTGATCGAAACCTTCCATGCAGGAGCCGTTACTGTAGCCAATGCCGCTCCCTCCACTTCCGTTATGGCTCAAGGTCCAGGTAAAGTAATTGCCAATGATGGGATGTTGGATGTGACTATTGCTGCTCCCAAAAGCGAGATCGAAGCTGTCACAGGTATGGTTGAGTTGTTGGGTGCAGCGTTGCTTAAAATGCCAACTAATCGGGAGGATATTGTAACTCTGCAAACCAAACAAATTAAGGTGACTACCAACCCACCTCAAAAAGTTGTACTTGATGGTGAACTCATTGGGATGACTCCAATCGAAGTAGAGTGCATTCCCAGAGGATTAACGATTTTCGCACCACCAGCACCTCAAAGTGAGGATAGTTAGGGCTTGCTGCATAAGTCAAATGGGAGACTTGAGGAAGTAAAAAGTAACAAGTAACAAGTAACAAGTAACAAGTTTTGAGTTAATCTCAACAAAAGTGCAAGGAAATTGAGCCCATTGGTACAATTTCCTTGCACCTTAGTGTGGAAAATCCCTAACACCTAACACCTAACACCTAACACCTATGGAACCCGAAAATTACGACTTATTCAGCAAGCCCTATTTAAGTTCCTTAAAATCTATCTGCTGATATACGAGGATCTAGACTGGCTCTGAAACAATAAGCATCCCTCTTGCGTTGACGATAAGTTTTTACGAAGCTGCCACAGCTAGAGCGATCGCTAAATTTAGCAGCATAAACTTGATATAAGGGTTTACCTGACAAATTGGGATAATCCGGTATCCAGATTGCTCCTGCATTTTGGTAACCTGTTGCTTTCAAAGCTTGAACTCTTTGGTTAGTTGTACTTAAGTCGGCAAAAGCCTCATCTGTTACAAAATAAAGGTCTTGTGGAGATGGGTTTGGAACGGGTAATGGGGTTGGAAGAGTTGAGTATACAGGTTGAGTATTAGTTGGTGATGAAGGTGCAGGATTTGAGGATGCAGTTTGAGTATTCGATGAAGAATCTCGTTCTAATACAAAAGTCCTTGGTTTATTTTTTTCAACCTCTAGGTTGATAATTTTTGTTTTAGTTTTAAAGCCTGCTTTTGTTAGAATCACATTAATAGATTTTCTTGTAATAATTTCCACTTGAACGTATCCAGCACTGTCAGTAAGTTTGGACTCTGGCGCACCATCAAATATAAGTTGTACTCTCACATCCTCTATAGGCTTTTTTTCTTCATTCAATACAATGAATCCGACATCTAGTAATTCATCTGAGAGAAATTCATTTTTGGTTAGACGTTCAGGAAAAATTACTGTATCAACAAAGAAATATAATAAAGCAATAATTCCAGTTGTTACAATCAATGTCATCAAGAGAATTATTAGTTCGCGAAGCCTGTCTTGATTATTTGGATTTGGAGATTGATCAGGACTACTATTCATTTCATTGATTTAGCTGTCGTGCTTAAAACTTGGTTTTACGATTTTTTTTAAGGAAAAAATATTTATTAGTATCAATGTTAATCTAAGTATTACAATCGCATTGTAATACAACGTTTATTGTTTCATTAATTTTGGCTTTTAAGTTGATAGTTTCAAGGCTTGTCTTAAATCCATTTTTTGTCAGAAGAACATTAACATATTCTATTATAGGAATTTCCATGCGAACATATCCCTTACTGTCAGTGAGCTCTGAGACTGGTGCGCCATCAAATATAAACTGTACCCTGACACCTTTTATAGGCTCATTTTCTTCATTCAAGACAATCAATTTGACTTCTGATAATTCATCTGATGGTAAGCATGGAGAGAATGTTCGTGACCCTTCAACTGAAGATAAATTGTCAAGATAGGGCTTACGTTCTAATACAAACTGCCTCTCTCTATTTTGCTTTCTTTCCAAGTCGATTGTTTCCTTTATAGTCTTGAACCCTTCTTTTATCAGAAGAATATCAATATCTTTTCTGTTAGTAATTTCCATACGAGCGTATCCACTGCTATTAGTGAATGTTGACTTTGGCGGAGCATCATCTAGTATAAACTGTACTTTTACATTGTCTAAAAGTTCATTTTCTGTATTAAATACAGTAAGGTGAACTTTTAATAATTTATCTGGTGATGAAACTGATGGAGATATAGTTGGGTTTATTGTTTTTTTATTTTGTTGATTCATAGTTGTTTTAATAACAAAAAAAATTAATAAAAAAAATATCCCTCCCAATACTGTCAAGTGTATGATGAATTTAAGAAGTCCGTATTGATTACTTGAAGTTCCAGATGAGCGAGGATCACTACCCATTTTTATTAATTTATTTCTGCTCTTACTTAGCCATATGAAAATGGCTGTTAATAGGTTGATTAGACTAACTAGAAGGGTCCCGTTTTAATACAATAAGTGTTGTCCCATTCTTCTCAGCTTGTACATTAATTGCTCTTTTTTCAGTCTTGAATCCCTCTTTTATCAGAATGATATCAACATATTTTTTTTTAGAAATCTCGACTCTAGTATATCCAGCGGTGTTAGTTAATCTCGACTCTGGTGGAGCTAGTAGAAACTGTACTTCTACGCCCTCTATAGGCTGATTTTCTTTATTCAATACAATAAGGTTGATTTCTGATAATTCACTTGATGGAGATTCAATTGGTGATGGAGATTCAATTGATGATGGAGGTTTAATCTTAAAAATCGGAGTTGACAGTTTAACAAAAAAAACTAACAAAGCAATAACTCCTGTTCCTCCACCTAATGCTGTCAATAGCATGATGAGTTTGCGAAACCAGCCTTGATTACTTGGAGCTGGAGATGGGCTAGGACTACTACTCATTTCATTAATTTAGTTGTGGCTCAACTTAGTATCTCAAACTAACTAGTAAAATGCCAAGTAACTTTTAGTCAACTTTACAATAACTTTATGAGGTATATTTTGCTTTTTTGGAAAAATTTAATAATGCTTTTATTTCGTGGGTGTAGAAGCCAAATGTTATGCTATCTATAGCTGAAGTTGACACCAATGATTGTGCCTATTGCCTCCTGACTCGGACTGGGAGCCTTGTTTCTTGAGAGTGCTGAGTTTGTGTCCAAAAAATTCTGCTTAATTTAAGTAACGCTAACTAGATGTTTATATGCTGACAAACATTCGAGTTTTGATTGCTGCTTGCCAAGAGTTGAATATTGATTTTGAATTTTTACATCCTAATCATAATTTCGTTCAAATAAAAATTAACGATAATTCCTATTTTTTTCTTAATTACGCTACACCTTTTAACTCTGAAGTGGATGCAAGTATATTTAAAGACAAAGGCTTAACTTATCAGCTTTTAAAAGATACAGTAAGTATTCCTTATACCGTATCTTTTTTGTCACCCTTTTGCAAAGAAAAATATCGAAAATATTTAGAATATCAAAATATTGATTCAATAGTAGAAGAAATCAACAGAAAATTTACACTACCTGTAATCATTAAGATGAATTTTGGTTCTCAAGGAAAAAATGTATTTCTTTGTAAAAATATAGAGCAAGTAAAACTATCA
>JAAHGL010000021.1 GCA_010692635.1 Symploca sp. SIO2C1
CAGGGATTTCCCATCAAAGTGCAAGGAAAATAAGCTTCTATAGACCATTTCCTTGCACAAGGCTTGGTCAAAAAATCATTGAAACCACAGTCTGGTATAGCTTCCACACTTGTTCAGCAAGCCCTAAGTAGGTGGGCATAAATAAACTCACATGGGCAGGCCGGGTTTTGAAGGAGAGAAACAGTACACGTAGCAAGCATCTTAGCTAAACCCGCCCCTACAAATCCAATGATCGTTTTTTTTCACCTACTTACTTAACACGAAATCTTCCGTGCTGTCTTCCGGGGGATGAGTTAAAAAGCAATATCAGCATATTGCCATGCTTGTTGATATTGCTGTTGTATCGTTTCTGCTGCTGCGATTTTTCCTTGGGCTTGCAAACTTTGGGCTAAACCATATAATGACCAGCCATTGTCCGGATAAATCTCTAAATCATCACGAAAAGCTTGTTCTGCTGCCTCTGGCTGCTTTGCTTGTAGCAAGATTGTCCCTAGCAAATTACGGGTAGGAGAATACCAATCTGGTGGTTCAGTATAAACCAGTTGATCTTCTAGAGCGATCGCATTTTGGAAGTGGCGAATTGCTGTAGTGTAATCTGACTCAAGAGTTGCAATGGAACCCGTTAAGACTTCAGCAGCAATTTTCAGAACACTAGCAGTAGAATTAAAACTCCAGATTGTCAGTTCTTCTAACTCAGGATCTGCCATTAAAGCTTGTAATTTAGCTAGTTCTTGATTAGCTTCTGGTTTCTTACCTTGGGCAGTGAAAGCCATACCTCGAGCATAATGCCAAACACCTGTAGCATATTTGAGGTCAGTGTTTGGTGCAGGTGTCTTAAGAATTTGCTCCCATTTGCCAAAACGCACTTCCGTGTAAAGTGGAACCACAGAAAAATGTTGTAGGACACCGGACATACCTGGATTAGCCATCATACTCGGATCAATTGCTGCTGTTTGTTCAGCTGCTTCCATGGCTATTTCACTTTGTCCACTCATTACTGCTGCAAACCAAAGGAAATGGTAGTTATGAGGAACATAACCAATAGTATAGACACTTGGAGGATGGGGGGATGCCAGATATTGACGATCCGCCTTAACTGCTTTTTGATTAGCAATAACCGCATCTTGGTAACGTCCTACTCGAATATAGATGTGAGAGGGCATATGTACCAAATGTCCCGAAGCCGGAACGAGATTGCGTAGATTATCCGCAGCTTCAATCGCTAATGTCGGTTGTTCTTTCTCAGTCGCATGGATATAGAGGTGAGTAGCTCCCGGATGCTGAGGATTTCTAGCTAAAACTGATGCTAAAGTTGCTAAAATTGGCTGGGCTTCTGGTTTAAGCTCTCCATTATCCTGCCAATAGTCCCAAGGCATCGTATCCATGAGAGACTCTGCGTAGAGAGTTGCTACATCTAAATCATTAGGATAGTCTTGAGCAACCTGCTTCATTGCTTGAGCATAAGCTAGATCAAGGGAAGAACGATCTGCAACTGGTTTTTCTACATAACGCTCAGCTAAAGCTTGAATATAAGCCTGTTCCTTGGGAGATGCCTTATTACTTAGGGCCAGCGCTTGTTGCATTGCTTGCCAAGCCTCTGGTACTTGCTCATCTGCCATTGGTGCATTGATATTTGGTCCTTGGACATAAGCGAATCCCCAATAGCACATAGCACAATTAGAATCTAGCCTACTTGCTTCCCTAAAAGCACGAGCAGCTTCAGCATGATTAAAACCGTAAGCAAGAATTAAACCTTGATCAAAATATTTTTGAGCCAAGTCTGAGGTAGTGGAAATAGGATAATGATAATTGCCAAGATTATCTATTAGTTCAACTTTTTCCTGGGCAGATGAGGCTGAGACTGGAGGATTAAATACGAAAGAGGAGATGAAAGTAGGAATAATGATTAATCCTAGACCGACGATAAAAGCAATAATTAAAGTTTTAAGCTTGTGATTCATTTTCTTGCTCCTAATACAGTTCTTCGTGCCTATCCTCGTTGTCTCAGTTAGCCTCACAGAGCAGACTTGGAGATTCATCTGTCTGAATTTTATCAGTGAGCTACTACGACTGGTAGTTAATCAAGAAATGTTAACCTAGATGTAATTGTTTGTTCGCCTCTCTTTTGAGAGGGGGTTGGGGGATGGATTGATGGTATGGTACTTAACGTTAACCGGTAGAAAGAATTGATGCGGTACTCACTTTTGAGCCGGTTTAGAGGTGCATTACTAGGCAGCTTAGTAGGAGAGATTCTAGGTAATGGTGGCTACCAGGGACTAGTTTTGGATGGCTCTTTGCTCAAGGAGGTCAAATCATTAGACAATCAACAAGGTAAAATACTTTCAGCTTGGCATCAAATTGCTGTTTGCGGTACGAAGAGTTTAATTAATTGTGGTAGGCTCGATTTGGAAGATTGGCTACTGCAAATAAACTTACAGCAGTCGTCACTGTTGGCATTCAAGAATGCAGCTATTTGCAATGAGGTGGCAGTGACAACACTACCAATAATATTATTTTTTCACGAAAATGAAGCTAAGTTAAAGCAACACCTACTGCAAGCGGCTGCTATTTGGCAGGAGGATACTAATAATAACGTAGTAGCAACAGGAGAAGCGTTGGCTTTTGAGGGAGTACTAGCAATAGCTTTTGCGATCGCTCTTGCTCTGACTGAAAAACTCAACCCTGATACCTTAATACCCCAAATCCTTGCTTATTTAGGAACAACTCAAACCCCTATGGTCAAACAACTGACTGAGGTACAAACTCTATTAGAACAAAGCGCGGGGTTAAATACAACTCTTAGACAGCTACGTCGAGCTCAGTCTCGATTGTACTCGGACTTACCAAAGGGGCAATTGCCCCCAACCAAACCAAATAATTGCCCCTACACATCCATTGCTCTAGCCTTCTACTGTTTTCTGAGCACCCCAGAAGATTTTCGCCTTTGTGTTACCCGTGCTGTACGTACTTCCTATCAACCCCAGACTACAGCTGCCCTCACCGGCGCTTTATCCGGTGTCTATAATAGTATTATCAACATTCCAATAGGTTGGCGTCTTGCTACTAAACGTATCGGTGATAACTTAGAGAATTGGCAACTAGTAGAACATCTGTTTGCAGTTTGGCTAGGTGTTTATGAGCTTTCAGTAACACGGCATTGCGAACACTTAGCTGTGGCAGATCCCTGCGTAATTCAGCAACGATAAAAACTTCACCTACCCACTTAATATCTATAAACAGACTCAGCGGCATCTGTTATGGATGTTAACGAACAAGGTATTTTGCTGTTCCCTATTGTCTGAAGTCCAATCATAATAATGGATCTATATGTAGAGATAAATTTAGTTAGATTGCCTCAATCTGTCTACGATCAAAGTAAGCCTGTATGAATGTTTCAACTGCCTCTGTCATCTAAAATGACCAATCCTGTGCTATGAAAACTCCTCATTCATTGACGCAGCCGCTCACAAAATTGCGGCGCAAATCTGAAGATATTCGCGCTTGGTTGTCATTAAGGGTGGCTAACTCTTTACTTCGAGACAACCCATCAGGAGAGCCAAAACAACATAAGTTGCCCCAAGGCAACCCATTAAGACTTCCTCCCAAGCACCGCAAGGGTAAATCTCGTTCACCACTGATGTGGGTAGTAGCAGTAGTCTCCCTTACTAGTGTGATGGGGAATCGCTATTACAATCAACCAGAGTTGGATGTTGGCACTACTGCTCCACAAACAATTCTGGCACCTAAAGATGACAGTGTTGAGGACAAGAAAACTACGGAAGAAAAGCGAAAGGAAGCTAGCACAGGTATTGTACCTGTGTTGATGTTAGATGAGTCCATCACCGAAGAAATTAAAGAGGAGCTTGAACAATCTCTCAACTATGCCCAAGAACTGCGACAAACTAGTGGTTATTTTCCCTTTGTAAATACTGCTATTTTGACAGATTCCACTCAGGAGTATTTGCGGGAGAGTGAAAAATTGGAATGGGACTCTATCAAAGCTTTTGCAGAGAGTGATACTAATGTCAACCCTTTGGAGCAGAAAGAAGGATTGTCTGAACCGGTAGAAGATCCCCTTTTTGTCCAAGCAGTTAATGAACTACAGAACTATCGTCAGCTATCTACAGTCGATTTTCCTCAACTGATTGATCAGATCTCCAAAGCTCGTAAGGAATATCAGCAAGCATTACGCCAACTATTGGAGTACGACTCAGAGCATCCCTACGATATCTCTTTGCTCAACTTATCTGATGAAGTTTGGCAAGAGACTGTTGTCGGTATTTCCACTGTTTCCCAGCGCATTCTGACTCAGGGTATTCCCCCAGGACTACCGGACAACATCTTGCAAGAAGCAGTAAGGACTCAAGTAAATACTCTTGTTCCTTCTGAAGCTGAGCCTCTAGCCATTGAACTACTCACAGGCATCTTGAAACCCAATTTACAGCCAGATCCAGAACAAACCAAGCTCAGAGCAGAAAAAGCGGCACAACAGTTACAGCCAGTAATGGTGTTTGTGGAGAAGGGAGAAGTCATTGTCGAAGCTGGAGAGGAAATTACTCAGGAAGATTTTGTTCTACTGGATCATTTTGGACAGAGTCGGCGAGGAATTCATTGGCAAGCTTTGATTGGGTTTGGCAGTCTGGTAGCTGGTGCTGTGGGTATTTTTTTCCTAGTAGAAAGAGGAGTACATCCTAGTCTGCGACACCGAGACCATATTTTGGTATTTCTACTAACCCTAACTACTCCAGTGCTGGTAATCTTCGGTATTCCTTACACCAGTTTGCCAGCAGTTGGTTTATTGGTGGGCAGCTTTTACGGTTCGAGTTTAGGTATAACAGTGGTAGGACTGCTGACGGGGTTAGTAAGCATCAGCATGGAACTGAGGTGGGTGGCTTTGCTCTCTGGTGCTGCGGGTGGGGTACTAGGTAGCTGGTTAGCCGGACGCTTGCGAGCACGTGAGGATCTGGCTCTGTTGGGGGGTGCCGTTGGGTTAACTCAGGGAAGTGTTTACCTAATTTTCAATCTCATTATTAGTGCCGCTGCTGGCTCCATTTGGTATACCGTGTTGCAGTCAGCGGCTTTATATGGCTTAGCTGGTTTGTCTTGGAGTATTGTGGCTTTGGGAGTATCCCCTTATCTCGAACGCTTGTTCGATTTAGTAACGCCGATTCGTCTAGCGGAACTATCTAATCCCAACCGCACCTTACTTAAACGCTTAGCCACCCAAGCTCCTGGGACTTTTCAACACACGATGTTTGTTGCTTCTTTGGCAGAAGCAGCAGCGCGGGAAATGCACTGTAATGTCGAACTGGTGCGAGCAGGAACTCTATACCATGACATAGGCAAAATGCATGATCCTCTGGGATTTATTGAAAATCAAATGGGGGGACCCAACAAGCATGATGAAATCAATGATCCTTGGAAGAGTGCTCAGATTATCAAAAAGCATGTCTCTGAAGGATTAGTAATGGCTCGTAGGCACGGTTTACCCCAAGCGATTAGAGATTTTATCCCAGAACACCAGGGAACACTACTAATTTCCTATTTTTATTTCCAAGCTCAACAGCAAGCAGAGCAGAAGGGTTTACCCTCAGTTTCAGAGGAAGATTTTCGTTATGATGGTCCTGTTCCTCAGTCTCGGGAAACGGGTCTTGTAATGCTGGCTGATGCTTGTGAAGCAGCATTGCGATCGCTTCAAGATGTTACCCCAGAAATTGCCGTTTCCATGGTGAAGAAAATTCTGAAAGCTCGCTGGCAGGACAATCAATTGGTAGATTCTGGGATAATGCGGGAAGAGTTACCAATTATTGCCGAAGTTTTTGTGAGAGTTTGGCAACAGTGTAATCACAAGCGTATTGCTTATCCCAAAGCTGCACTCAATTATCAGTCATCGGTAAAATAAAATAACGGGGCGGTAATTATTTCCCCTGAAAGGTGATCGCGCAAGCCCTGTCAATTTTGAAGATTTGGCAAGCTAATTGAGTATAAATTCAATAATTAATAATGAATCAACTGACTCGAAAACTGAATTTAGCTATTATTATTACTACCCTCTTAGCGGGTCTAATTGCCTGTCAACCAATCGACCAGTCGAAAACAGATTCAACCTCTGAGGATAAAAACCTTCCTGGTAAAGGAGTCAGCATTCGTTCTGCTCATAGTACCTGGATTGAGGAAAAATTTCAAACTGAGATTGTTAATCTTGGTCTGGAAAAACTAGGTTACAAGGTAGAAGAAACTCAAGAAATAGATTATCCTCCTATGTACATTGCTCTAGCCAATGGAGAACTTGATTACACCCCAACTCATAGCAAAAGGTTACATGCTAGATTCTTTAAAAAAAGTGGTGGATCAGAAAAGTTAGAGCGAGTTGGGGCGCTTATTTCTGATACAATCCAAGGATATCAAATTGATAAAAAAACTGCTGAGAAATATAACATCACCAATCTAGAGCAATTGAAAAAGCCAGAAATTGCTAAACTATTTGATTCAGATGGTAATGGGAAAGCTAATTTAACTGGTTGTAATCCAGGGTGGGGTTGTGAGTTAGTTATAGAGCATCATCTTGATGCTTACGGACTAAGAGATACTGTTGAACATGATCAAGGAGAATACATTGCTTTAATTGCAGATACTATTAGTCGTTACCAGCAAGGAGAATCAGTTTTTTACTATAGTTTTCACCCTCACTGGTTAGCTTCTGTTTTAAAACTAGATGAGGATGCAATTTGGATAGAAGTTCCCTTTACTTCTTTACCAAAAGAACAGGGAAATGTTAGCCAAAAAGAGACTTCACTAAATGATAAAAATCTGGGATTTCCTGTGGGAGATTACCAGATTGTAGCCAATAATAAATTTTTAGCAGCTAATCCAGTAGCTAAGCGTTGGTTTGAACTGGTGAAGATTCCTCTTGAGGATGTCAGTACTGAAAGTTTACGGATTAAAGATGGCGAAGATCGACCAGAAGATATCCGTCGTCATGCCGCAGAATGGGTTGAGCAAAATCAAGCATTGTTCGATGGCTGGATAGAAGAAGCAAAGCAAGCAGGTGATTAAAGTTTGCTCTTATTACTCTCGATAAATACGCTCAAAGCTAATGGCTAATGGCTAATGGCTAATGGCTAATGGCTAATGGCTAATGGCTAATGGCTAATGGCTAATTGCTAATGGCTAATTGCTAATCGCCCCTACTGCTTCCCAAAGTGTTTCTCCCATTCAATTGGGGGTGCGAAGCGCTCCTCAGGGGCTCTCCAGGAAGAAGGCAGGAGGTTCTAAAGGAAGCTGACTTGTTTCTCATTTTCTTTTTCGGCGTGTAATTTACCCTGTTCCCTGTTCCCTATTCCCTGCGTCGTCAGACGCTCATTACTCATTACTCATTACTCATTACTCATTACTCATTACTCATTACTCATTACTCATTACTCATTACTCATTACTCATTACTCATTACTCATTACTCATTACTCATACACTCTTTCCCTTCACATCGCTCCTCCGATCATTAGCCATTAGCCATTAACCATTGGTCATTAGCCATTAGCCATTAACCATTAGCCATTAACCATTAGCCATTAACCATTAGCCATTAACCATTAGCCATTAACCATTAGCCATTAACCATTAGCCATTAGCCATTAGCCATTAACCATTAGCCATTAGCCATTAGCATAGTATTTCTTTATGTGAACTTGTCTACACAACTTGAGATGTAGATGGGTTGATTGATAGTGTCAGATATTTGTGAATCGTTTGCAGTAATTCTTGGGGCTCTGGAGGCTTGCCTAAAAACTCAGTTGCGCCGACTATCTTCGCTCGGGCGCGGTCAATTTTGGTATTGCGGGCTGTTAGGATAATGATCGGTGTATCCTTAAATACCGGCGTGTCTCGCAAAAATTTACAGATGCTATAACCATCGGCATTGGGCAGGAGCAAGTCGAGTAAGATTAAATCGGGTTTATGTTCGATGAGTTGGGTAAACCCTCGCATTGGTTCTTGGATACTCAACATGTGATAGCCTGCTGGGATCAAGATTTTTCTTAAAGAGTGAGCTAATACAGGACTATCGTCAATACAGGCGATTAAAGGTTTCTGGTGGGTAGATTTGAGCGATTGCAGTGGGGTTGTGGAGAGAGAGCGCGTTGCAGCAAAGGACTGTTTGATAGTTGGTACAACTGGTTGTTTAACTATCGGTGCTGGTGTATCTGTAGTCTCTTGAAATTGCACGATGCCCTGCTCAACCAAAGGCAACAAGGAAGAAGTTACCTCTGTTACAGATTTTTCCAGCTGCCAAGCAATATCCCACAGGGTGAATTCACCGTTGAGATAGTTATCTGAAAGCGGGAGCTCTTGCAGGTTTTGTTTCTGCTGTAAACTTGGTGCTAGGGTTAGGCTGAGGTGGTTCAATTGAGCAGCTTGCCATTGCTGCTGCATCCTTGTTGCTCTGCTGAGAAGGACTTGTATTTCTCTGTTAGACAAGGCTACGCTGCGGCAAAGAGTTGAGCCATCCTGTTCACCAGGTTGCCAATCGCTGTTAGTATCTGTGCAGTTAATTAGCTCAAACAAACATTCTTGGACAACATTACGAATTACTAACTTGGCTTGGATGAGACTCAGTTTGTTTTGCTCAAGTCCTTGAAGCAGGAGTTCACATTCCCAGAAATTATTGTTGGATAATTGGGAAGAATCAGAACTCCAGTTCCATTTAGGACAATGTTGTTTTAAGGCTCTGTCCCAACGTCTCACAGGATGGAGTTTATCTTTAGCATAGAGTAACTTACCATGGGAAATATGGAGATGCCAAACAACCTCATCGTTGCGTAGGATCAGCTCTCCTTCAGTATCCTGTTGATTCAGCTTGTCTAATTCTTCAGTCAGAGTTATTAGTGTCATAGGTAATAGGGAATAGGTAATAGGGAATAGGGAATAGGGAATAGGGAATAGGGAATAGGGAGTTTTAGCATTTCCCTGTCTTCATGACTTCACAGGGAAATTACTTCTTGAGATGCAACCCCTGTGTCATAAAAATACGGTCACAAGCTTCCTCTTCAACAGACGAAGCGTGAATTCAAAATATTAAGAAAAATTTATCTTTCATGAAAGTATTTTTATTGATGACAAACTTCTCCTATACTTGCTCTACAGAACAAGTATTGGGTGAAAAATTTACAAAGTTTATTGTGTAGATTGATTATATACCCTGATTGATTCGCTCAAATATAACATGACAAAAACATCCTTTGTCAAGGTTTATGTCTTCCAAAATAAAATTACATTTATTAATATATTTGGCTTCATTGAGAAGGAATGATTAAGTTAAGAAATATTGCCTAAAATGATTAAGAAATTCTTTTTTATTGCCAAAGCTATTAACCTATAAATCTCAAAGTAGGAACGACAAAGTCAGTCCTTGTAGGGATTGTAGGAGGTTCTATCCGTAGGTATACTTGATAATTATTGAAGAATTAATGAAGCTCAGAGAATTTTGTTGCCGATGCTAGTCAAGTGAAATATTATTGTAGAGAAATACGTCAGTATTACTGATGAACTATAGACTTTGATCAGTGGTTGCTTCTATCCCTAAACTCAAAAACCTCTTTTTAATTAACTCCCCTTCAGGGTTTTAGCGTGTGCATCGGCATAGTTTTCTCCGTCAGTGAATTGGTCATTAGTCATTGGTACAAAGGACAGTTGACAAATGACTAGTAACAAAAGTAGGTGAGATGAGCTGAAAGTCAATTTTGAGTTGTGGAAACGGGTGCGGTGACAATTGAAAAGCTTTTTGACATAGCTATTAGCTTGTCAGCTATCAGCCTAGTGCAGCTTGGCGGAAATAATCAACCAGTTTAAAAAGGTTAAACAGCTTACTGTACAAGCTTTATTTGCCTCTACTTCTGATACGAGTATTAAGCAGCTGATTGCTGATGGCTCAGTGTTGGATTCTTTGATTCTCTCAAAGATCCATTAGGGTTATTGCCAAATCCTGAATAATCACCTCGATAGTTGACTTTTGATGATCAATCTCTACCTGCTTTCTGGGCAAAGACAATAGAGAAGTTTTTGTTAATTCTCTCTGTTCAAATTTTATAACCGTAAGTAACTAACAATGTTTCTGAAACCTTTCAGTAAATCTACGAATCAATCCAAACTTCAGCGTCAATTCCTACTACTGCTGCTGGTAAGTACCATTGTTCCTGTTTCCATTGTGGGTTTGTATGGTGCTTTTTCTTCCACCACCGCCTTATCGGAACTAGCTAAAAGCGAGCTGGAGGAGGAAGTAGGCGACAAAGCCAAGGATATCAGTTCATTTTTAGAGGGTATCGGTGATGATGTTGTCTTCTTGAGCAAAACTCCCTCTCTTGAAGGTATTATCCGTGCTAGAGCTGCTGGTGGACAAGATCAGCAAGGCAACTCCTCTTACGAAGCCTCAGTGGAGGGATTGCAAACCATCATGAAAGCCGAGATGGAAACCCACTCATTTTATTCCCATTTCATTTATTTGAACGAAAAGGGTCAGGAAATGGTACGAGTCGATTCAGACGGCGGTGATATCAAAATTGTCCCCGCAGGAGAACTGCAAAATAAGGCAGATAGTCAATATTTTATTGAGACGATGAAGTTGGAGGCTGGCAAGATTTATGTCTCCCCCGTGGAACTCAACCGGGAACAGGGTCAAATCGAACAGCCTTATAAACCAGTAATTCATTACGCTCTACCAATTTTTGACTCAGCTGGCAAAAGACAAGGAATTGTGGTTGCTAACGTTTTTGCTAACGAATTCCTTAAAGCTGCTAAAGAGTTAAACCTATATGAAGGAGAAGAAGGATTTATTGTCAATCAAGATGGCTACTTTGTTTCCCATCCTGAGCCTGACAAGGAATGGGGGTTTGAATTAGACAAAGAAGAAACCTTGACAAGCAATTTTTCGGACAAGCTCGCCGAGCAAGTTCTGAGTGGTGAAGAGGGACTCGTTGAGTATAAAGGCAATCTCATCGGCTACCACAAGGTCGATCATGCTCCAGATCAACCAGAATTCTTAATGGTGATCAATAAAGTCCCCAAGGGGGAGGTTTTTGCCTCCGTCAACAGCTTTAAATTCGTCGCTTTGCTCATTGTTCTTGTGGCTCTGGGGGCGGTGCTGCCTTTGGGAATTGCCAGGACAAACCAACTGTCGAATTTGATTAAGGAACTGGTGAGTCGTATCTCTACCTCTAGCCAACAAACTTTTTCTACCCTAGAAGAGCAAGAACGGATCACGAATCAGCAAGCTGCCTCAGTGAATCAAACCACGATCACAATGGATGAACTACAAGCATCCTCTCGACAGGCGGCGGAGCAAGCCCAAGCTGCTGCTAATGCTGCCCAAGAGGCACTGAAGATGACGAAAGTTGGCAGTAACGCGGTGGGAGAAACCCTGCAAGGTATGTCCACTTTAGAAGAAAAAGTGGGTGCGATCGCAGAACAGATTGTCCGCCTGAGTGAGCAAGCTACTCAAATTGGTAGTATCTCCCAATTGGTTTCTGACGTGGCAAACCAGACTAATATGTTAGCCCTTAACTCCTCCGTAGAAGCTGTCCGTGCTGGAGAGCATGGTAAGGGCTTTGCTGTAGTTGCTAATGAGATTCGCAAATTGGCTGACCAAAGTCAACAATCTACCGAAAAGATTAACAACCTGGTTGCTGAGATCCAAAACGCGATTAATTCCACAGTGATGGTAACTGAAGAAGGAACGAAGACAGTGGCAACGGGGGTACAAATTGCGCAAAAAACAGAGCAAGCCTTCGTTGATGTGGAGGAGGCTGTTAACAAAGTGGTTTTAAACAACCAACAAATCTCGCTGAACCTCAAGCAGCAAGTAAGTGGTATCCAACAGGTTGTCCAAGCAATGACAACGATTAACCAAGGGGCAAAACAAACTGCTACTGGTATCAATCAAACTAAATTGGGCACTGAGCAACTTAACGAAAGTGCGATGGAACTTCAGGAAATGGTGTAACCCAGGTGTTAGGTATATGGCTAATGGCTAATGGCTAATGGCTAATGGCTAATGGCTAATTGCTAATGGCTAATGGCTAATTGCTAATGGCTAATTGCTAATTGCTAATGGCTAATGGCTAATTGCTAATGGCTAATGGCTAATGGCTAATTGCTAATGGCTAATGGCTAATGGCTAATTGCTAATGGCTAATGGCTAATTGCTAATGGTTAATGGCTAATGGCTAATGGCTAATGGCTAATGGCTAATTGCTAATGGCTAATTGCTAATGGCTAATGGCTAATGGCTAATGGCTAATGGCTAATGGCTAATGGCTAATTGCTAATTGCTAATTGC
>JAAHGL010000210.1 GCA_010692635.1 Symploca sp. SIO2C1
GCGCAGGGAGAAACTGGCCTCTGGCTCAAGAATGGAGACGCTCTTGTTCTAAGTCGGCTCGATGAACTGCGAACCAAGAACTCTTGGGAATCCCCCGCTATACCTCGTTAGAGGTTAGCGGAGGGAGGATGTCAATTACTGAATGAAGAAGTAAACGAGGACTTTTGAAGATTTTCAAGAAGTATTAAAGCAAGAATGGAGAAAATCAGTTAATTATTTTGAAAATTATTTTGAGCAACTAACTCAGATGTTTGGAGAAGATAATCTCCATAAAAAAGAAGCATTTGCATATGATTATTATGACTATGGTAAAGCCGTTAAAGGCTCAGGAGAAAATGCAGAAGTTATAACCATATGGCAAAAAGCGCTTGAGCTTCCAGATGAGCCGGGAAACCATATATGGAAGAAAAAGGTTGAAGAAGCAATTCTTGGCATATCCGATACTAATTCATAAAATGGTACATTTGCGAAAATGCTGAAAATTTGCTCAGAACTTACGCAGCTACACCACATATAAAGTCAAAGGTGCGTTACGCTACGCTAACACACCCTACAAGCTCTGCGATTGCACTGTTGAGAATTTCATTATTGTTCAGGTTTTGAGATTCCTGATATATTCGATAATTAATAAGCGTAAATAGTTGAGTATTTCTATATATTGCTTCATTTTTGGATAATCAAATTTTGGATTAAAATACCAGTTGGTAACCTCAGTAATTTCTAATATTTTTAGTTTTTCTAATTCATTGAGTATATTTTGAGCATGAGTTGAGTAATTTTTTCTAATTACTTGAAATGCATATCCGCGAATATCATCAGTAAAAATTTCAACTATACCTAAAATACTAAATTCTTGATTTTCCTCCCATAAAGATATTTTTTCTCTTTCTAGTTGGGTATTTTGATATTTAATGAGCAATTGATTTAAAATTTGCTGAATATAGGTTTCAGCGGTTATAAGATGATCTGCTTTGTTAGCAATCTCTAAATTGGGCATGATTTTTTAATTTTCTCCATTCCCTTGGAGCCTTCTGCCTCGGAGCCTTGTTTCTCGATAGTTCCCAAGGAGCGCTTTGCGCCCCCAATTAAATGGGAGAAACAATTCTCTTCCCTGTTGCCTGACTCGGAGACTGGGTGTTTATGCAGAGATTAGCTATTAGCCATTAGCCATTAGCCATTAGCTTTGAGCGTGTTTATCTAGAGTATATGATACTGTGGAACGTGCCAATCCACAGCGGTTTGATATATTTTTTAGAGAAATGCGATCGCAACTAGGTTTATGACCTTCATCAAAAAACCATTACCCCGCTTCTTGCATCTACTAACACGTCCCAATCTCTCAATGCAACTAATGGCAGCGGGACTGGTAATCACGATTTTTTTCGTCTTAGTAGCTCTTCTTACTCCCACCTTCCAGGCTTGGGGATGGTTGCAAAACCCGACTGAATCCCTAAGTAATCCCATTCATCAACCACCCAATTGGCAGCACTGGTTTGGTACTAGTCGCCAGGGTTATGATGTTTTCTCTCGCACCCTGTTTGGTTCCCAAGCAGCTTTGCAAGTAGTTGTACTCGCCACTACTATGAGTCTAGTTATTGGTGTTCCCTTAGGTTTAGTTAGTGGTTATCTTGGAGGCAAACTAGACCGGGTGTTACTGTTTTTGATGGATACGATCTACACTCTTCCAGGACTGCTGCTATCGGTAACCTTAGCGTTTGTGGTAGGAAGAGGAGTAGTTAACGCCGCGATCGCATTGAGTATTGCCTATGTACCTCAGTACTATAGAGTAGTTCGCAACCACACTACTAGCGTCAAAACTGAACTCTTCATCGAAGCAGCACAAGCGATGGGTGCTTCTACCAACAGAGTCTTATCTCGCTACCTATTTCTCAACGTCATTCCCAGTGTGCCAGTGTTATTTACCCTTAATGCCGCTGATGCCATTTTGATTTTAGGGGGTTTGGGATTTTTGGGGCTAGGATTACCAGAACAGACGCCAGAATGGGGGCATGACTTAAGAGTGGCTCTGGATGCCTTACCTACAGGGATTTGGTGGACAACTTTATTTCCTGGTTTAGCCATGACCCTAATGGTGGTAGGTTTGTCTTTATTAGGAGAGGGATTGAGTGAGTTGATCAATCCTCGGTTACGTCAGGGAAATTGATATCTCTACCTGTAAGGCTTTCAAGGACAAAAAAGTACAACCTGCTTTTTTCAACAGTTTAATTAGCTGCTGTGGCTTTAATGAAGGAATATTTTTAGGCATAAACTGCTCTGAATTCGTAGGCTTCTGATACAGGTTCTTTTGATTCTACCGTTAAAAATTCATGTAATTCCTTGATAGAAATAGGATTGCAATCAACATCAGCTTGAGAGACATAAACTTCTTGAAATGACTGAACTGCTTCTCTCAGCTTGGCAATTGCCTGCTCTTGTGTATCCCCTTGTCCAACAACTCCATTTTCTAAGCATAAAGCAACCCAATATTCTCTACTTCGGCGCAGAACAACGGTGTAAAAATCCATGTTGGTTACTTTAACTCAATGAACTATAATTACATTTTATCCCAAGCAGTACAAGCGCTCTTGCAAATATCATTATTGCAGAATCATCTTAAGATATTCCCTAGACAGGAAAGACTTATAAAATATGGAAGCGATATTTACTCCTAACAAAGCAGCAGCTTTTTAAGTAAAACTATTGATAGTAAAACTTTTGTGGAACAGGCATCTTGCTTGTCGCCTTTTTCTTAACATAAGTGATGTAGGTTGGGTAGAGCGATAGCGAAACCCAACCTACAGTTTCAAATGAAGTACAAATATCAATAGTAGAATGGAAGCAAGTTGTTCACTGCACAACACCAATGACCTCGCAGCAACTCCTCACCGAAGAACAAGAGAACCTAGAACAGGTGACTGAGCTTGACATTAGTCACCTGGTAATCGAGGATGATACCCCAGTGGATAATTTTCAATCAGAAGAACAACAACGGTTACTCGTTGAACCCTTGTACAGTGCCAAAGTCTTATCTTGGCCCTTTCTGGCTGCTGCCAATGTGGGATTGTTCTACAAACTCAAAGGTGACCCCATCGTTCCAGATGTGCTGCTCAGTTTAGGGGTAAAAAGAGCAGCTGACTATTCAGTACGTCAAAATCGCTCCTACTTTGTCTGGGAATTCGGCAAAGTTCCAGAAGTCTGTATCGAGATTGTCTCCAATCAGGAAGGGGACGAATTGCTCCTGAGCAAACAATCACAGCGCAAGGGGAAGACTCGGACTAAACTAGATATTTATGCCCAAATTGGGATCAATTATTATGCTGTCTTTGATCCGTTCCAACAAATACAAGGGAAAGAAGGGATGAATGGAGCCTTGTTGCGAGTGTGGATGATTTCGCCAGCAGGCTACCAAGAACTAACCTCAAATCAAAAAATCATCAATGGAGGAGAGTCAGTGTGGCTAGAGGGAGTAGGTATGGGATTGATGCTGTGGGAAGGGGAGTTTGAGGAAGACGTGAGGAGGTTATGGTTACGGTGGTGTGACAAAGAGGGTAAGCCGATTCCTACAGGAGCAGAAGGTAAGGAGATAGAGCGACAACGAGCCGATACCGAGCAAGAGCGAGCCGAGCGATTAGCCGAAAAATTGCGAGAGATGGGAGTTGATCCAGATCAGATCTGAGCTATCAGCGGAAGCTGTAGGTAAATGGGAATAGCAACGAATATTGCGATCGCTATTCAACAATGGATAATGAACAATGGATAATGGATAATTACCTCTCCTTGAAAGAAGAGGATTGACAATCAGGAAAATATTTTCTTTTTATTTTCTTGCATTTTTGAAGAGGTCTTAGACCAAATTAACCAATTATCAATTATCAATTATCCATTATCCATTGATAATAGGTATTAAGTCTTATAGCAGTTCTCGCATCCGTGAGGTACAGATCCAATTCCCAATTCCCAATTCCCAATTCCCAATTCCCAATATCCAATTCCCAATTCCCAATTCCCAATTCCCAAAAACCAGGATCTTTGTACCTCATCTAAATGAGAAACGCTATAGATTTTAAATTGCTAAGAAAAATCCTGAATATCAATGTTAGTGGGATTACCTAGGGTATGCTGCAAGTACAACAAATCCTACATAGACGCTATCAACTTCAGCAACAATTAGGTAATAATGCTGGGCGTCAAACCTGGCTAGCAGTAGATCTTGGCAAATCACCACAAGAATTAGTAATTGTGAAGCTGCTGGCGTTTCACCCTCAGATGCAGTGGAATGAATTCAAGCTGTTTGAAAGGGAAGCTCAAATTCTTAAGGAACTAAACCATCCCCGAATTCCCTACTATCGTGATTATTTTTCCTTGGATAAGCGCTCAGGAGTGGGGTTGTATTGGTTTGGATTGGTACAGCAATACATTCCCGGTGCTTCTTTACAACAACATTTAGCTGAAGGTAAACGGTTCACAGAAACGGAGGTAAAAAACATTGCTCAAGAGGTTTTGGAAATTCTGAGTTACCTGCATGGTATGCAACCACCAGTGCTGCATCGGGATATCAAGCCTAGTAATTTGATTCTGGGAGATGATGGACAAGTGTACCTGGTGGATTTTGGAGCAGTGCAAGATAGTGCTGCGGCGGAGGGAGTTAGCTTTACGGTAGTAGGAACTACTGGTTATGCACCTTTAGAACAATTTTGGGGAAGAGCTGTACCCGCATCAGATCTTTACGCTTTGGGAGCAACTCTGATTCATCTGTTGACTGGAGCTGCACCTGCTGACTTACCCCAGCAAAATTTACGGATTCAATTTCGCGATCGCATTTCTGTCAATCCTCGCTTCATTCATTGGATTGAAGTCCTGACTGCACCTGAGTTAGAACAACGTTTTAGCAACGCCTCTGAGGCACTAGTAGCCCTGAAAACCAATCGTTACCCCAAAATTTCCCTGACTCAGCCCCCTGGCAGCCGAGTAAGGCTCAACAAAACGCCCGATTGGTTATCCATCAAAATTCCCAAGAAAAAGCGATCGCTTCTGGACATCATTAAACTCGCCGGTAAATTATTACTTACAATTGGCTCGCTGCCAGTTCTATTATTTTTCAGTTTAGTTATCCTGCTGCTGATATTTTTGATGTTTGCAGCACTTTCTCATAATCGTTTTGGTTTAGTCATCTTTTTAATTAATTTTATATTTATTTTATTTATGGGAGTATTATGGAAAGATACTAGTAAAGAATTAGGTAAACTTCAAGATGAAGTAAGTAGGACAATAAGAACTCTCTTTGGAGGATATTACCTTTATTTTGACCGAGATAATTTTATCATTGAACGGCAACTGTTTGGTTGGGGCTATCTTCGTCATCTAAGTAAGATTTATGACATAACTGAGCTTGAGCAAATTTCTTTTGCAGAGATAGCTATCAAAACTAGAATGGTTAGTTATTCCTTTGGTCAAGAGTTAACTGAATCTGAGCGTAGTTGGTTAGTTCAAGAAATTCAAGACTGGCTTGATATTGATTAGTTATTTGTTATTTGTTATTTGTCGTTTGTTATTTGTGATTGTATGTTACAAGTAGAACAAGTTTTACAGAAGCGTTATCAACTGCAAACAAAATTAGGACAAAATGCAGGTCGTCAGACTTGGTTGGCGCAGGATGTTGCTCAGTCATCGGCTCAACAGATAATTCTCAAGCTGCTGGCATTTAATCCACAAATGCATTGGGATGAAGTCAAGCTTTTTGAGCGGGAAGCCTTAGTTTTAAAACATCTCGATCATCCCCAAATTCCTCAGTATCGAGATTATTTTTGTATGGCTCAGGAGACTGATGAAGATTTACCTTGGTTTGGATTGGTTCAGGAGTATATTCCAGGCAACTCTCTACAACAACTATTAGATAAAGGTAAGCACTTTTCTGAAAAGCAAGTAATCAAAATTGCTACCAGTGTCCTAGAAATTCTGATTTACCTCCATGAACTTAGTCCTCCAGTATTTCACCGAGATATCAAACCCAGTAATCTAATTTTGGGTAAAGATGGGCAAATTTATTTAGTAGATTTCGGAGCAGTTCAAGATCGAGCTAGGGCAGAGGGGGTTACTTTTACTGTAGTAGGTACTAGTGGCTATACTCCACCAGAGCAACTTTGGGGAAGAGCTGTACCAGCCTCTGATTTATATGCTTTGGGAGCGACTCTAATTCACCTGTTAACTGGCATCGCACCAGGTGAGTTACCCCAGCATCAGATGCGGATTCAATTTGCCGATAAGGTAAATCTGACTCCCCATTTTAACCGCTGGCTAGAAAAGCTCACAGAACCAGCACCAGAAGGGAGATATAACTCTGCTCGTCAAGCATTGGCAGCTTTGCAATCAGCTTACGGTTCTAGTGATTTTAAAGAAAAAGCTAGTCAGCCTGCTAGCAGTTCAGTTAGTTATGTTCGTCTAGCAAGATTAGTTTTCCTCCAACTATTAATTATTAGTTTTGGTGCTGCCATTTATTTACCCAATTTTCTCCATTCCGGTAGTAAAGCTAAGGAATTTGAAGCTAAGGCTTTTGTTAAGTCGATGAACCGTGCTCAGCAAGCTTACTTTCTGGAAAAATCTACTTTTTCTAATTCTCTTGAAAACTTAGGGCTAAGCAGAGAAACTCAGACAGACAACTTCAACTATTCAACTCGTGCTACAAAATCTGCTGTATTTAACTATGGAATATCCCGACGGAAAAGACTGAAAAGTTATGTTGGAGGTGTCTTTGTTTTACCAGCTACAGAGTTTGGTGGTTCTGAAGATGAAACGACAACTATAACAATCCTGTGTAAAGCTGATTCTGCTGGTAAAATTCGACCGCAAGAGCCAAGTTATGTACAGGGTAAACTTACTTGCGGTCCTGGTACAATCCCTGCTTCTGGGTATTAAATCCTGTTCACTCATCCCCCGCAAGACAGCACGGTGGATTTCGCATTATTTGTTGTTGGTTGTTGGTTGTTTGTACAAAGAACAAAGAACTGTAGCAATGACTAATACCAAATCCGCCTTTCAAACACCCGGTTTCGCTTAAGCCTTCTTTCCGTTCTGCCCTCTGCCTTCTGCCCTCTGCCTTACCCCCAAAATAACGAGGGTAGCTAAACCGGATTTTGTATAATGACTCATATTACAGCATTTCTCAGTCTAGTGAGGTACAGATCCTATTCCCTATTCCCCATTCCCCATTCCCAAAAAACAGCCTCTTTGTACCTCATCTAAATGAAAAACGCTGTATTATCAATGGATAATGGATAATTGATAATTGATAATTGGTTAATTTGGTCTAAGACCTCTTCAAAAATGCAAGAAAATAAAAAGAAAATATTTTCCTGATTGTCAATCCTCTTCTTTCAAGGAGAGGTAATTATCCATTATCCATTGTTCATTATCCATTGTTCATTATCCATTGTTGAATCAACCTTTAACACAAACAACCTGTTTCAAAGTTGCTACAACTTCTACAAGATCCGATTGATTATTCATCACCTCATCAATAGGTTTGTAAGCGCCTGGAATTTCATCCAAAACCCCCTGATCCTTACGGCACTCCACACCCTTGGTTTGCTGAACCAAATCATCTAACGAGAAACGTTTTTTCGCCTTATTACGAGACATCAAACGCCCAGCACCATGGCTGCAAGAGCAGTAACTATCATGATTGCCTTTACCCTTAACAATGAAAGACTTGGCCCCCATTGAACCAGGAATAATGCCATAATCTTCCTCACGGGCTCTTACTGCGCCCTTGCGAGTGAGGTAGACTTCTTCACCAAAATGTACCTCTTTCTCGGCATAGTTGTGATGACAGTTCACTGACAATAATGGCTTAGTAGGTTTACCTCCAGCCAGATGCTTCTCAACGATAGCCTTAAAGCGAGCCATCATCACATCCCGATTGTAACGGGCATAGTTCTGCGCCCATTGCAAATCCCGCCAGTAGGCAGCAAATTCTGGTGTGCCAGCGACAAAGTAAGCTAAATCGGGATCAGGTAGTTTATTATCTGCTAGCTTGGCTAATTCTTTGGCAGTACTAATGTGGCACTGTGCCAACATATTGCCGATATGGCGTGAACCAGAATGGAGCATCAGCCAAACTTGGTTCTCGGTATCTAGGCAAACTTCAATAAAGTGATTACCGCCACCAAGGGAACCTAGTTGTTTCATTGCTTTTCCCTCCAGGTGTTGCACTCCTGGATGCAATTCTTGGAAATTCCGCCAACCTTGCCAGTTAACTACCGGTTTCTCGATCTCTTGGTTTTGGTTGAAGCCAACCGGGATAGCTGCTTCAATATCCAGGCGAATTCGCTTGAGCTTACCCTCCAATTGCTCAGCAACAAATGGGGTTTTGATTGCAGCCATCCCACAACCAATATCTACACCCACCGCTGCTGGAATAACTGCATCTTTAGTGGCAACGACAGAACCGACTAAAGCTCCCTTCCCTAAGTGCACATCTGGCATCAGTGCCACATGCTTGAAGACAAAGGGTAACGAAGCCACATTCTTTGCCATCTTCGTTTCCTGTGAGGCAAGATCATGATTTGCCCAGGAAAGAACTGGTTTTGGAGTAGAGAGTTCTAGCTGTTCGTATGGCATAAACGTTTGCCTGTAATCTACAAGTATGGCACAGGGCTTTTGGTGTCTGAAGTGTAAAACTCAGGCTGAGAAGCCCTATAGTTATCATACTACATTAATATTACAAAAAACGTTAAATTGACACCAATCGCGAATACTCCAGATGTCCGACTTCTTCAAGAAGTCGGACATCTACCGATTCTATCACCGGCACTAGAATACCGATTCAGTATTGGTGAGAGCTAATCCGGTGGAAAGTTGTGCAAACTGGACTTGTCCGAGAGCTCCTGTGCCATCGGAGTCAAAGAACAATGCACCTGTGGCATCTTATAGATAATGCGATCGCTGGCATTGGTAGCGGCTGAACCGATGGTAAACTGGTCAGCATCCTTAGTAGTGAAATCGTGCTTGCAGGAAGTAAATGCGAGTTTCCGTAACCTTATAGACCAAGCGATGCTCTTGAGTAATTCGCCTTGACCACAGACCACTTCCCAGATATTTGAGCGGTTCAGGCTTCCCAATACCAACAAACGGATCTTGCAAGATTGCTTCTACCAAATTTAAAATTCTATGGAAAACTTCTGGCTTGCTTCGTGCCCACCAGACTAGGTCTTCTCGAAATTCGGGGTCAAAGATAGCTACAATCCGAACTAATTCACTTTCAGGCTTATCCTGGGAGTCTTTCTTGCGTTTGCTCACAGGCTTTTTCTACTTGGGCTTGAAGTTCTTCTAGAGATTCTGGAGTTCCCTTGCCTGCCTCAGCACGAGCGAGAGCGCTAAAGAGTCGTTGGGCATTGGCAGGCGATCGCAACAGATGCAAAGTCTCTAAAATACTGCTGAGTTCTTCTGCTGGGAGCATGGCAACCGGTTCTTTGCCTCGACGAGTGATAATGGTGACCGAGTTTTCCTCTAGAATTTTGTCCATCAGTTCGGCTAGATGTTGCCGTGTCCAACTGTAACTCACTTCTGAAGTGATTAGCATTATTTACTCACCACCTTGTACAAGTTAATTGTACTCTACTTAATGACGTGCGCCCTCAACACGTAAGTCCTGACTCAGATGTGATCGCGAATACTCCAGATGTCCGACTTCTTCAAGAAGTCGGACATCTACTGCGTATATCACCAGCACTAGACAACGACAATGTCACTGTTGGTGAGAGCTAATCCGGTGGAGAGTTGTGCAAACTGGATTTGTCCGAGAGCTCCTGTGCCATCGGAGTCGAAGAACAATGCTCCTGTGGCATCGTTATAGATAATGCGATCGCTTTCATTGATGGCAGCGGAACCGATGGTAAACTGGTCTACATCCAGCGTACCTACGGTAAGTCCTCCACCAAAGCCACTAGCAGAGACTTGAATTAGGTCTGCTTGGATTGAGTTAAAGTCAGCGATGGTATCAATGCCTTGGTTGGGGGAGAGGAAGCCAAATGTATCTGCACCGGCACTGCCTTGCAGATAGTCATTACCAGCACCACCAATGAGAGTATCATTGCCGTCTCTTCCTAGCAGAGAATTGTCCTTGGCATTACCTAGGAGCAAGTCATCAAAACGTGTTCCTTGGAGGTTTTCGATATTCCGAATGGTTTCAACAATGGTGTTGCCTGAAGCATCAGTGTAAATGGCTGTTTCTGTATTCAAGTTACCGGTAATAGCAAACTCTCCATTGATGAAATCAGCGGTATCATTCCCCTCATCACCATCGAATAAATCTATACCAGCATCCCCACGCAGCCAATTATTGTTCTCATCACCGATAAGTGTGTCATCAAAAGCAGTTCCCACTAGGCTCTCAACATTGAGTAAGGTTTCGACTACTTGCACCCCTACATCATTAATGTAAGTAGCATAACCTTGGTTTAAATCCGCAGTAATAGCAAAGTTTTCTTGAAAATAGACAATGTCGTTGCCTTCACCACCATCAAATACATCTGCGCCAGTACCTCCAAAGAGGCGATCATTCCCCTCTCTCCCAATCAAGATATCATTACCGTCACTTCCATGAAGGTCATTGTTAGCGGTATCACCAATCAACTGGTCATCTAAAGCAGTACCGAAGAGGCGTTCGATATTGAGTAATATTTCAACGACTTCTACTCCTGCATCATTAATATAAGTAGCACGATCTTGATTCAAGTCAACAGTAATAGCAAAGTTTTCTTGAAAATAAACAATGTCGTTGCCTTCACCACCATCGAAGAAATCCACTCCAGCACCGCCATAAAGGTTATCATTACCATTACCAGCCAGGAGAGTATCATTGCCATCTTGACCAAATAAGGTATTGAGACCCTCATCACCAATTAATTGGTCATCAAAAGCAGTGCCTACTAAACGTTCAATATCAATCAAGGTTTTGGCTACTTCCACCCCAGCGTCATTGATATAAGTAGCACGACCTTGACTTAAGTCAGCAGTAATGGCAAAGTTTTTATCAAAGTAAACAGTGTCAATACCTTCACCACCGTCGAAGAAATCTTTACCTTCACCACCATAGAGACGATCATTTCCTTCACCGCCGATGAGGATATCACTGCCAGTTCCCCCATAAAGATGATCATTTCCTTCACCCCCAAGGAGGATATCACTGCCTTCATCCCCGTAAAGGAGATCATTTCCAATACCTCCAAACAGAAAATCGTGTCCCTCATTTCCTTGGAGTAGATCATTACCATCAAAACCTAGGAGTAAGTCAATTCCTGGAGTTCCTTCCAAGGTGTCATCGCCAACAGTACCATTAATAATGGTGGGTAAATTCTGATTCATCTTGATTCTCCTGAAAGTCGAAAATTGTTGAGTTGACGTAGAGGCAGAGGTTTAACCCCTACACAAAGTAAATAGCGGTGCAAAAATCCAGTTATGCAGTTGGCGTAGGAAAATCAAGGAAATTTCTTAATATATCTAAACAAAAACTAGGAATGCTCGGTCTAAAATAAGGTTGTTTACAACTATGTAACGAATGATGCCTGCTAAAGACATCTACCATAATGCTGTTCGGTTTGCGCTAATCAAGGATGGTTGGAGTATTTTGGCAGAGAATTACAGTTTGGAGTACGGTGGCGATCGCTTGTATGTGGATATTGCCGCCGAGAAATCCATAGCAGCTGAAAAAAATGGTCAAAAGATACTTGTAGAAGTTAAAAGCTTTTTAGGTCGCTCTTTCTTCAATGACCTAGAAAATGCCGTCGGTCAGTATATTATTTATCGAGATATTTTAGAGGAAACAGCATCAAATTTTAATTTATATTTAGCAATTTCTAGAGGAACTTATAAAAGTAATTTTCAGCGTCAACTAGCTCAGATAGTTATTAACCGTAATCAGGTTAATTTATTAATTTTTGATGCAGAAAATGAGGTAAGTGAACAATGGATAGAGTAATATACTATCGTCAGATAATCAAAGATATTCTAGCTGAATATCATCAGCTTAATGAAAAATCTGAATCTACAACCGAGAGTTGTTTAGTCTTTGACGAATTTCATGAACAGTATCTTTTGTTGTTGATCGGTTGGCGGCATGATGAACGGATTAAGAGTGTGATGATTCATATCCGTTTGAAAGATAAGAAGATTTGGATTGAGGAAGATTGGACTGAGGAGGGAATTGCAGCAGATTTGTTGCGAAAGGGTATATTGAGAGAGGAAATTGTCTTGGCATTTCATCCTCCTCATGTTAGACAATATACAGAGTTTGCGATCGCCTAAGGAACGTTCTTGCCTTTGTCCAATACTTGCGCCATTGCGAATACTCCAGATGTCCGACTTCTTGAAGAAGTCGGACATCTACCGCGTATATCACCGGCACTAGAATACCGATTCAGTATTCCTATTTACAGAATTTTAAGCAAAGCCCACGTGATTCATCCGTGGGATGTAGCGTCGGCGCTTTTAAGCGCCGTGATAAAATAGTCATAATTCCTAGGATTTACTTGGAGTATGGGGTTCTAATCAGAAGTTGATTAGGTAAAACGCCGAACGTACTGTTAGGACATCGTCTGTTGAGTTTAACTGGGAAATACTGAATCGCTAGGGGTAAAATCCAGGATTCC
>JAAHGL010000211.1 GCA_010692635.1 Symploca sp. SIO2C1
TCTCTGGCAGTGGCAGGAATCCTAAGGCTACTGTCCCCATATAAGCTGCGTGCTGAGGTTGCAAGCTGTCCAGAAATACGTAACTGCGCAGTTCTATACCCAAGGTAAAATCTCCGTCTAGTAAGGCAACTGTTGAACACTCAACATCTGAGTTTACCTTGCCACACTGCCTAGTTACAGGTTGCTCAAAAAGACCTGTCAGAAAATCACCGAAAGCGGCGGGAAGCCCATTCCTTTAGGGATGGGAGGGATAGCTGCCCGCCGCTTGCTAAGACTTGCATCCCCCATGCTGTCTTCCGAGGGATGAGTTAATGTCCAAATACGTTAGAGCGCGTCCTACTTTCTAATACCAAATTGAGGAAACTGCAGAAACCTTGTAGAGACGTTGCATGCAACGTCTCTACAGTCTGGAAATAACAGGGTTATGGGGTGAGCAAAATTAGGGAAGGCATTTCTAGCGAAGTATCCTCTCAAATCATTAGTTTTCCTTTGTTTCCCTATTTCCCTATCTCCCCATCTCCCGACCTAATCAATTTTTTTTTGAAGCAAGGGGGGTTGTACCAATGCTCTATGCTGACAAATTTCCAGAAAGGTCTAATCTAATCTTCATCTGCATCTGTAGCATTAACTTGGTCTACTCGTTCTAGCTGCCAGAGAATTTGATTGCCTTCCCGTCGTACCCGTGACACAATCCAATTACGCCACGGCCAGTGGTCCCCTCGACTGGTGACCGCACTGGCGTTAACATCCATTAAGTCAGCTAGTTCGGAGCTACTAATCAAGTAGCCCTGTGTCGCAATTTCATCAGCGATACGTAGGGTTTCCACAAGGTTGCGGAGTTGAGCAACTCTCACTTCCCGAGGTAATTCGTCGATCGCACTATTAGGGGAAGAAGCAGGTGAGTCAATCATAGCTATGTCAAGGGTAGCAACGCTCGATTCTATAGTTTTGTCAGTTAGCTCAGAAGCAGCATCCGAATCTGATCGTCCTGTTACTGGTAGATTTGTAGATTTTACTACTAGTGGTGAACTATTCAAGTCAAACGAGTTTTTTAACACCGGAGTCTTACCACTGGCAAAAGCACGAGCAACTTGATCCGCAGACTCATTGCCTTTGTTGCCGTTGTGTCCTCGAACATACTTCCACTCCACTAAGGGGGAATTTAGTACATCAAGAGTCTCCCATAAATCTTGATTTAAAACTGCTTTTCCTTGGGAAGTTTTCCAGCCTTTTTTTTTCCAGCCCTTAATCCACTTGGTGATACCGTTTTTGAGGTATTCACTGTCCGTGTGGAGGGTGACTGGTTTAGCTTGTCCAGACGCCTTCAGAACCTTCAAAGCTGCGATCGCAGCTTGCATTTCCATCCGGTTATTAGTGGTTTGAGTTTCTGCTCCACCTATTTCAGCAACAGAGTTGTCAGTAAAATAGATTATAGTACCCCAGCCACCAGGTCCAGGATTTCCAGAGCAGGCTCCATCGGTGTAAAAGCTTTTGATTTGGCGAGTAATAGACATTTTTGAGAGTTTTGAGCCACCAATTCGTTTAGCACTTATTATTTATAACGGTTTATTAGCTCAAGCAACCATCACAGCTGAAATTTTCAACTTCTTCCGACAGGAGTCCCCCGTTATAACCCCAGGTTTAGCAGTGCTCAGAATGTCGGTCAGGATATGACCCGCTGACAAGTAATTTGGTCGAACGTTTAAGCAATAGGATCTGTACCTCACTAGACTGAGAAATGCTATAGCCCTCTTCTGTCATACTCCGAAAAATGGGGGTCAAACCCTGATTCTCTCGTTAAGTCTCGTTGCCTGTAATGACGGAATTTCGTGAGAATTTCGGAAAGTGACAGAAGAGGGATAGACAAAGGAAAACAAAAGATGATCGCAACACTAAAACCAATCTACACCAAAGTCAAAATCAAACAACCCATCAATGTGGGTTCCAAAGAGTTCACAGATAATAAGTACGAATACTATAAGTGGCTGCGAGAAGAAGCTCCTGTTTGTCAAGGTAAGCTCAGCATCATCAATGCTTATTTCATTTCGCGCTATGAGGACTGTGTCAATTTTCTCAAAGACCCGCGCTTTGTACGTAACCGTACCACCGCAACAGGCGGCAGTAGATTTCCCTTTCCCGTGCCTAAGTCAGTTTCTCTGCTATCGCAAAGCATGATTACTGAAGACGAGCCGGATCATCGTCGGTTAAGGGATTTGGTGCATCAAGCTTTTACGCGGGGGCAACTCGCCAAACTTGAGGCTCGGATCGAACATTTGACTCACGAACTGCTCGACAAGGCAGAAACACAGATTACAGTAGACCTCAAGCAGGCTTATGCCTTGCCTATTCCTGTTACTGTCATTCAAGAAATGGTAGGTGCAGCAGATGAGGACATGCCCCAGTTTTACAATGGGATGAAAGCCATGACGGATGGTCTTTCGGGTTTGACCATACTCCGCACATTGTTGTGGGATATACCCCGCTTGTCCCAGTTTGTACGCGAGATGATTGCTCGTAAGCGCTCCAATCCCCAGAACGACATTTTAACCAAACTGATTCAGGCAGAAACGGAGGGAGGAAAGCTGAACGAAGATGAGCTGGTGAGCATGGTTTTCCTGCTGATTATTGCAGGCTATGAAACTACTGTCTATCTTATTCTTAACAGCGTTCTGACCCTCTTGGAACATCCAGATCAGTTGGCGCGTTTGCGATCGCAGCCAGAGTTAATTGATTCGGCAGTCGAAGAAATTCTGCGTTACAGAGGTCCGGTGCAAGGTACGAAACCCGCCTATGCGCTGGAGAATGTCGTGCTCCACGGCGTGACAATTCCCAAAGGAGCGGCAGTTTTCCCCATGCTAGGGGCAGCTAATCATGACCCAACTGTGTTTAAAAATCCAGAGGTATTCGACATTACGCGATCGCCTAATAAACATCTGGGCTTTGGTGGCGGTATTCACAGCTGTTTAGGAGCACCGTTAGCAAGGATGGAGACCAAAATCGCAATTACCAACCTGCTGACAAGAAATCCTAACCTGCATCTGGCAGTCGATCCCTCTGAGCTGGAATTGATCAATACACCACTGTGGCATCGCTATAAAAGCTTACCAGTAGTTTTAGGTTGATACCAATTTGAAAGGAGAGGTCTTAAACCGAGTTTATCAATTATCAATTGTCAATTATCCATTATCCATTATCCATTATTCATTGATAAGATCATATGTACTGGGTTGGCTCAAAGTGATACAATCAACCCCGGCTTCCGTCCTCTTACTCTAAGCCTAGTGAGCTACGAACCCCTACACCACAAATACCGTCCCCAAACCTTTAAAGATTTGGTAGGACAAGAAGCGATCGCTAAAACCCTCACTAATGCCATTGTCACTCAAAGAATTGCCCCTGCTTATTTGTTTACTGGTCCTAGAGGTACAGGAAAAACCTCTTCAGCGCGGATTCTGGCAAAATCCCTAAATTGTCTCAGTAGCGAGCAACCAACGCCAAAGCCTTGTGGGTTGTGTGAAGTCTGTCGTGAGATTGCCGGTGGTTATGCCCTAGATGTGATGGAAATTGACGCTGCTAGTAATACTGGTGTCGATAACATTCGGGAAATTATTGAAAAGACTCAATTTGCTCCAGCTCGCTGCCGCTATAAGGTTTACATTATTGATGAAGTTCATATGCTCAGTACGGCTGCATTTAATGCCTTACTGAAAACCTTGGAAGAACCACCAGCAAGGGTAGTTTTTGTCTTAGCGACAACTGATCCTCAGCGGGTACTACCAACAATTATCTCTCGCTGCCAAAGATTTGATTTTCGTCGTATTCCCTTGGAGGGAATGGTAGCTCATTTGCAGGCAATTGCCTCTCAAGAAAATATTGATATTACTGCCCAAGCAATAACTTTAGTTGCACAAGTAGCTCAAGGTGGACTCCGAGATGCGGAGAGTTTGCTAGATCAACTCAGTTTGTTAACCGGACAGGTAACGGTAGAAGCAGTTTGGGATTTAGTGGGAGCAGTACCGGAAAGAGATTTGATGGTACTCGCTAAAGCGATCGCTGATGATAACTCTGAAACTGTTCTTGATCAATGCCGCCGCTTAATGGATAAAGGACGAGAGCCCCTAATAATTCTGCAAAATCTTGCTGGTTTCTACCGAGATTTACTCATTGCCAGAACTGCTCCTAGCCGCAGTGGGCTCGTAGCAGTTACCCCCCCAACTTGGAATCAATTGTGTGAATTAAGTCAGCAGCTAGAAGTTACTAATATTTTGCAAAGTCAACAACACTTGAAAAATAGTGAAGTTCAAATTAAAAATACCACCCAGCCACGCCTGTGGTTAGAAGTGACTTTACTAGGTTTGTTGCCTTCAGCAAATAGCCAACAAATAGGGGCATTAGATACTAAAAAAACAGGAACTCAGGTGAATCGAGGAGCTGCTGCATCAACCACTCCTCAAACAGCTTTACCAAACCAGAAGCGCCCAAATATTGATTCATCGATTAGCAATCAGAGCAACAAGGAAGTAATCCAACCTGCTTCTCCTCAGACATCAGAAGCAAAGCAACAACAACCATCTACCGTAGAGATTAATCCTTCTTCCAATGGTGTTGCCACTGCTGCCAATTTACCTCCTGCTACACCAGTACCAGCAGTTCCAATATCCAAAACTTCCGGCTCAGAAACACCTATTGCTGCTGCTCCTGAGGCTTACAAGGCTGTACCAGAAAAGAATGTTAATGTTCACTCAGCTGCTTTTGAGGAAATATCGCAACAGGTGATTGAACATCTTCGGCTCCCTGCTATGAAAGCCCTATGGCATCAACATTGTTATCTATTAAGGTTTGAAGGGACAGTTGCTTCTGTTGGTGTCAAGTCTCAGCCCTTGTTGAATTTAGCTCAAAGCAAATTATCTAGTATTGAAGCTGCTTTTGAAAGTGCATTTCAATCTCCAGTTAAGGTGGAACTACTACTTCAAACTTCGTCTAAATCTAGCAATAATTCTTCTCGTGAATCAGCCAGTACTACGACTAAATTTGTAGAATATGAGTCTAAATCTAAGGTTACACAGCTAGCTAATCATTCTGAGACACAGGAGAGGCACAAAGAAACAAGAGAAGATAGTATTGGCACAGCAAACTCTTCTAGTAACTCCTACTCAGTTACACCTACTTTTGAACCGTCAGAACCTAAGGCATATTGGCAAACTCAAAAATCTGATGTAGGAGCAAAGTCTTTAGGGGATAATTCATCGGTAAAACCCAAGGTACACAATCCTAATGCTGAAGTTCCTTACGCCGCTACCGCTACCCTAACACCTGCGGAGGGTTTGAAAACAAACTCTCGGCTAGAAGATAAAGTTGATTCATTTACTGATTCCTCTTTGGAAAAATTAGCACCAATTCAGGAACTAGAGTGGGATACAGAGTATGTTGATAAAGGACTAGAAGAGCTCAAGAATTTTTTTGATGGAGAAATTATAGAGTTGGCAAATGATGGTAACCAGGGTGAATCTGTAGTTCCTGAGCAAACGCAATTTCTTGAAGGAACTGATGTTGTGATTAATCAGTTGGAATCAAAGACAGAAGTGAACAATAAAGAGCAAGATTTAGAGCATGTGGTAGCTACCCAACAGCAACAATCAATAGAAATAAGTGCTCAGGAACAATTTCAGACACCGGTAGAATCGGAAGATTACCAAGCAGAAGATGATGAGATGCCGTTCTGAAAAACAGGCGATCGCCTCTCTATCTGGCGATCATTTGAGCTGCGCGATCGTCAAAAGACTTTAAGAGGGTTTTTAACTTGCTCATCGTTAGACCATTTCCCCATATCGAATTGCAACTGGTCGGCTTTGGTCTCTTCGCGGACAACGCGATCAAGGGCATACCATATATAACGCCAGTTTAAGTTATTCTCCACTCCCGCGCCCCCTAAAAGAGACTTTGCCGTCAAATCGGAAAAAAAGCCTGTATCTACAGTTGCCTGCATGTGATCTGCATCCATTTTGTGAAAGCGACGAGAATCGCTCTGGGACACATAAAAAGCCTTATTCTTAGAATTGATATTTTTAGCATTTTTAGTTTAAATCGTCATATTATATATTAAAATTACTGTTATCTTCTGGAAAACACTATCTACTACTCGATACTTTTGATGAAAAAGAAGCTGATTTCGTGAAGGGGAAAATTGAGTATTTTCTTATACATATCAGATCAATACAGCACCAGGATTGAGGAAAATAAAGCTCAGTAACGTGACTTTTGACTACCGGACTCTTTCCATGAGAGCTTGATCAGCTACACAACCGCATAGCCTGAATATCGACGCAAATAGGGTGGTTGAAACCCAATGACAATATCTTCTTTGGGGATATTGAGATCAATCAACGCTTGACCAATGTCCCATTCCGTATTGTTTACCTGAATCCAAATTTTTCTGTCTTTTATGTCTAGGTGAATTGAACAGCCATAGACTCGTTCTTTTTCATCCCAGCCAATCGCAACAACTTGATAATGATCATGTTCTGTGTCAAAAATAGTTTGGATTTCAATATTACCGTGAGAAGGTTTATATCTTGCGTATTGTTCAAGAATTTGTCTGATTGAAACTCGATATTTTTCAATTTTTTCTAGGTCTGCCATAATACGATAATCTATCTCAAATCTGCCTGTGCCATTAACATTCCCATCAATGCAATTACAGGAGCATTGTAATCAATGGCATTTTCATTAGTAGCATAGGAGCGTGCGTCATCCAAATAGCTCAAAGGTCCTAAACCTTTAGGGGCAATCCCATCTTGAGCATTAGTATTCGGGCCACCTACCACCAAGCCTGGAATAACTATGTTTTGTGCTTCGGCAATCCGGTGATGTACATGCTGTACTGAGTTGGAGCCGACACCAGTAATGAAGGAAAGGTTAAAATGATTGCGTCCTAGGAGATAATCCAGCTGTTCAACTGCAGCTGTCAGGTAAGCTTGATTCTCAGTTAATTGGTAGGCATACATTAGAGTAATTCCCTCTTCTGCTACCTTCTTATTCGATGCCCAAATAAATTGATCATTAGCTAAATGATAACCACTACGCTCAACCTTTTCTAGCAAAATATTTGCTCGTTTAATAAGTTTTTCTTGAATATCTGCTTTCAGCTGCTCTGAACCTTTTCCCTCTTTCAGCATCAAATAGCTAATCATTGCTAATGAAGAAGGGTCTTTCCAGCTAAATACGGTATAGTTAAAGTTAGGTAAATTTTGAGCTAGGTATTGGTCAAACCTATCCTCACCGGTAGTAATAAATAGTTCAGTTGCTGCCCAGAAACGATCATCAAGATCCGTTTTTAAAGATTCTTCTTGATCCCACTCACCAAACAGGTATTTTCCAGAACCACTGTCATCCCCTTCAAACCAGTCTACTTTCATTGAGGGTTGGGTTTGCAGAAACTGCCAAGCTTTCTGAGCAGCTTGTAAGTAAGTCTTCGCAGAGTTGGCATCGAATGGTCGATAAATTCTAGCTCCCATTGCCATAGCTGCGGCAAATTTACCAGTTTCTGGAGTGGAGATACCATAAATGAACCGTTGTTGGGTATCTGTGTTGGGTAGAATGTTTCCGGGCCAGTTTTTCCCTGAGAGCTTGCGGTAGACAGCACCATCTTCCCTTTGCATCTTCAGCAGCCAAGCTAGCTCTACTTGGACTTCATCTAGCAAGTCTGGTCTGCCATTGCCACTTTCAGGTATATTGAATTGGCGATCGCTAAATAAATTGGGATATTGCTCATACAAGCTCAACAAACGACCAACAGTTACAGCAGCAGGAGCCACATACTTGCCGAAATCTCCAGCATCGTGCCAACCACCTTGGGTACTTTTAAACTCCCCCGCTTGATGGAATTGATCACTATGGGCGAAAATACCATCAATCATATGGCAGGGGGGATGATTCACCCCAGTTACTCGATCATTGATGGCAATACCGCATCTTTGTAAGTAGTAGGAGCGGAGCAGTTTACTCAAGGCATCTTGATAGATATCTGTACCAATATCGAAAGGATAAGACTGAAGGTTGCCGTGCTTAAGGTAATATCGACCTACTTGACTGAAGTTGGTGAAATCAACTGTATGGATTGCATCGTGACTGGCTTCATCTGTACAAGATTCTTCTACCTCAGAGACAAAAACAGTTTTTTGGCTGCTTGCATCCACTAGTTCCACCTGATTGTTGAGAGAATTACTGAGATTGAGCAAGAAGCCTAATTTGGGACTCTTGGGGTAGTAGCCTACTTGATTGATAACAATTTGTGAACTCAAAGCTATCCCACTGGTTTCGGCATTACTCTTAGCATAGAATCCATAAGCGATCGCACTAGCTAAGCCAAAGAAAAATCTTCTAGTTATTTTCATTGGTCATTTGTTATTTGTTGTTTGTTGTTGGTCATTTGTCGTTTGTACTTCCCTGCTCCCTGTTCCCTACTTTCAAGTCAGGAGGCAGAAGAGTAATGCCGTTTGAGGATAATCCATACTCATTACTCATTACTCATTACTTATTACTCATTTTTCTCAATGTCTTAAGCTGAGTCAGGATCAATTTCTAGATTTTCCTTCTAGGGTGGGATTTGTTCACGGCTGATAATAGTGCAAGATTTCAGTTTGCCAAACCTCTTAAAACAATGGTTGTATCTACCAACAAACCTTTACTCAACTATATCAATGGGGAGTGGTGTGCCTCTCAAGGAACAGAATTGTTAGATGTGCTAAATCCTGCTACAACTCAAGTTCTGAGTAAGGTTCCCTTGTCCAAAAAAGCTGATGTAGAGTTGGCTGTAACTTCTGCTGCCGCTGCTTTTACTACCTGGCGTCGCACTCCACCTACAACCAGGGTGCAGTACTTGTTCAAACTCAAATTTCTCTTAGAAGAGCATCTAGATGAGTTATCTGGCACGATTACCGATGAATGTGGTAAAACTCTGAAGGAATCCAAAGCAGAACTGCAAAGGGCAATTGAGAATGTGGAAGTTGCTTGCGGTATTCCTACCCTGATGCAAGGTTACAACCTAGAGGATATTGCCCGTGGGATTGACGAAATTATGATTCGTCAACCAGTGGGAATAACCGCAATTATCACTCCGTTTAATTTTCCTGGGATGATTCCCTTCTGGTTTTTGCCCTATGCGATCGCTTGTGGTAATACTACTATCATTAAGCCTTCTGAGAAGGTTCCCCTAACAATGCAAAAAGTCTTGGGGTTAATCGAACAGACGGGATTGCCTAAAGGGGTAGTGAATTTGGTGAATGGAGCTAAGGAAGTTGTGGATGGACTTCTGGAACATCCTCAAATTCGGGCAATTAGCTTTGTTGGTTCCTCTCCTGTCGCCAAGTATATTTATAGTCAAGCGGCAGCCTTTGGTAAGCGGGTGCAATGTCAGGGCGGAGCCAAAAACCCGATCATTGTCCTGCCTGATGCGGATCAATCGATGACTACTCGCATTACTGCTGATAGCGCTTTTGGTTGTGCGGGACAACGTTGCTTAGCTGCTTCTTTAGCTGTAACTGTAGGAGAAGCTCGTGACTGGTATCCAAATGCGATCGCTTCTGCTGCTAGTAATAGGGTAGTGGGTTATGGTGGGGATGATGGGGTACAAATGGGACCGGTGATTACGAAGCCAAGTCAAGCTCGGATTGAGAATTTAATTCAACAAGGGATAGATGAAGGGGCAACAGCTCTAATAGATGGACGACAAGTTAAGATTGCTGGTTATGAGCAGGGTAACTTTATTCGACCAACAATTCTGCAAAATGTTCATCCCCAAAGTAATCTTGCTCGCACAGAAATCTTTGGTCCAGTGTTAGGTTTAATGCACTTGGAGACTATTGAGGAAGCAATAGAGCTGGTAAATAGCAGTCAATGGGGCAATATGGCTTGTCTGTTTACCAACAGTGGTGCAGCAGCGCGACAGTTTCGCTATGAAGCGGAGGCAGGGAATATTGGTATTAATATTGGGGTAGCAGCACCAATGGCGTTTTTCCCTTTTAGTGGCTGGAAAGATAGCTTCTTTGGAGATTTACATGGCCAGGGTAAACAAGCAGTGGAATTTTTCACCCAAACTAAAGTTGTAGTTGAGCGTTGGCCTCAGGAGTGGTCCCGTCAATTTTGAGCAGGGCGGGTTTTGTAGCAATAAAAGAGCTTACATAGCAACGATTTTTGCTAAACCCGCCCCTACAAACGACAAACGACAAATGACAAATGACAAACAACAAACTAATTAGAAAGTAAACGTTGTTCTAACCGTACCAATGAAAGTATCGTTGTTGTCATTATTTTGGTTAGGATTCAGCAACCAGATTAAACCAGGAGTGATGGAAATGTTCTTAGTTACCTGGTACTTGTAGAAAGCTTCAAAGTGATAGGCAAAATCTCGAGTGAAGCCGCCTACGCGATTTCCCTGAGCTACAAGTCCCCGGAGGGTTGGTGCAGCACCGAAAAAGATGCCACCCAAGTTACCCTTTTTCCCTAAATCGGGTAAAGCTAAGCCAGCAGCAAAGTTCCAAATGTCTGCATCACCCACTTCAATCAGACGAGCATCAGTATAGCCAACCCAACCATTGAGAACAAGGTTAGGGCTAAATGTCAAGGAAGTTTCAATACCATAAGAGTTACTAACCACTGGTGTACGTCCAAGTCCAGCAGCAGCCCAAGGATTATTGGCGAAGAAAGTTCCAGTACCGCCGAAAACAAATCTATCTGTGGGATTGGTAGGAGCAATATTCCTGCCATCATAGGCATGAATGTAGGTTAGTCCAATTTTATACTTGTTACCCAGGACAACTTGAGCAATCCCTGAATAGTTACCATTAAATAAACCAGCTCCTGAGCTAGAGTCTTCTGCTTCATTAGCAATGTAACCTAAGTCAAACCTGATGTTATCAGTAGGTTTAATCGCGATCGCAGCACCAGCGCCAAAAGGTCCGATACGATAGATTGGGTTACGTTCAGCAAAACGGGAAATGGCATTTGAACCACCAGCACGTCCCTCAAAGAAGGGGTTCACAGTATCTGCGTAGTAGTGGTGCAGAGCATCATTAGCCAAAATTTGGACTCTTACTTTATCCCCGATAGGGAACATGTAGCGGAAAATATCGAGCTCGACATCATTACCTCTCGGTCCATCGTAAGTGAAGCGTCCCTCTTGAGTACCTGTTAAGGGTGAACCAGAACCAGCCAAGGCGGTAGGTAGAAGAGTAGGAACATTACCAGCTTGCAGACGAGTTTGTAGGGTATCCTTACCGGTAAAGCTAGTCAAGAAGTTAAGACGAGTGCGGTTTTGGAAAACCGTATTGACTTCGTCCTCAACATCATCTCCGAAGGCATCGGAAATACTGAAGATTACCTCTCCTTTCAGCTTGGTAGTGGTGGAAAACTGGTGATCTTCCAAAAACGCCACCCGTGCATCCAGATTATCCACCCGTGTTCCCAGCACCGCCAGTTCAGCATCGAACTGCTGAATCAGGGTTTCCAGTTTTTCTAAGTCCTCTACGGTGACAGTACCACCATCAATAATTAGTTGCTGAATAGTATCCAAACAAGCTCTTAAACCAGCAGCAAATTCGTAGCGCGTTGTCGGTCGATTACCCCGGAAGGTACTGTCAGGATATCCAACAAGACATTTATAATCCTCTACGAGCTCCCTTAGAGCGTCGTAGGCCCAATCTCCTGGAGAAACATCCAGTAGGTCGGTTACACTAGTAACTTGACCCAGGGAGCTAGCATCAGTTGCTAGTTGCTCGAACTCATTGAGGTTAGTCTCTAACTCAGTGAACTCTGAAACATTATCAATCTGCTCAAGGTAATCGTTTTCTTGAGTTACCTCATCGCTGTAGAGAGTTGTTGATTCTGAGGCAGGGACAGTAGTCTCAGTAGTATCTACTGCTTGGGTAAGTAAATCTGAGGCTGGGATATTCTGTTGTGTCTGGATGTCCACCGCTTTGGTAGCCGACTCTGAGGCAATTTCTTCACTAGGAAGAATTTCCTCAGACGCAATTGCTGAAGTTGCCAGCAAAAGAGTTGCTCCAACTATTGCAGGGAAATTTAGTAAGGACATCCAGGAAATCTTTGACATTTTCAAATTCGTCTCTCACACCTAAATAATTGCTGCTCGGCTAAGCCGTAGGAAAATTCCCCAAGCATTTATTTGCTTTAGGGTATTTTTTATTATGCGTTATTAACATGCCTTTAGGTGGATTTTTTTTTTGCATCATTTGATACAAAAAAATTCATTTTATGTAGAAAAAGAATAACTTGGATTCATTATTTGCAAAAATTTTAGTATAGTCCATACTCATTACTATCGAGAAACACGCTCAAAGCTAATGGCTAATGGCTAATGGCTAATAGCTAATGGAAAAGAATTGTTTCTCCCGTTCAATTGGGGGTGCGAAGCGCTCCTGGGGAGCTCTTCAGAAACTCAAACATCATACATCTAGGGCTGAATCCCTTGATATAAAACGTTTATGACTTCTTTTTAGGTAAAGAAAACTCTTGTTCCTCCTGCCTCCTGCCTCCTGCGTTCTAATGCTGATTACTTCTTCGGTGACTAGATTTTAGGACA